>JBMZAP010000006.1:0-47962 GCA_049611445.1 Phycisphaeraceae bacterium
GTACAGCGTTGTCAGTAAGCCGCAGTAGGTTGTCATCAGAAGCTCAGCACGATTGCGCCGTAATACTTCAGGTCGTTATTGCTGTTGTCGCCGCGCGTATTGGAGTTGTACTCGTTCTCCAAGCCGATCTTGAACGACATCCCACTGGCCAGGTCCAGCTTGTAGACCCATTCGAACGTGGACTCGATGCGGTAGTCGTCGCCGTTCTGCAGTGACGGGTAGAACAGGGTCTCGCCGGCCAGTGAGGACCGTTCGTTGACCTTCCATGAAATCACCGATCCGCCGAAGAGTGCCTCGGGGGTGAACTCGTTGACTGAGCCATACTCGTAGGTTCCGCCGAAGCCCATGCGGGTGTTGACTTCCAGGTCTTCGGTTTCTGCCAGCGTGTACCCGCCGCCGCCGAATCCGGAGGTCCGGTTCTGGTAGCTGCGTTTTACGTCGTACTTGTACTGGCCCTTGATGAAGAAGAACCACGGGCTATCTTCCTGAAGCCACTCGCGGGTCAGGTTGGTCTCGAACTGGCTCTGGTTCTTTCGGCCGTTGGCGTAGGCGTAGACCCACCGTGAGTTGAAGTCCCAGCGATCCCGGCCGTCGGTCTGCCGGGTGTTGAACATGATGCGGTAGTTCTGGCGTTCGGTATTGCCGCTTGAGCCGTTGAGCCCGAGGGTGAGCTTGCTGTTCCAGTCTTCCATGAAACGCTGCCAGAACGTGCGGTCTTCGATCGCGGCTTCGAGGGCTGCCTGTTCCACGGCCTTGATCATGGGATCGGGCTTGGCAGGTGCTTCTGCTGCGGCAGCATCACCGGGCGCGGGTTGTTCGGCGTCGTCCTGCTCGGCTTGGTTGGCCTGCTCGGTCACGTGGGCGATACGGCTGGCTTCGAGGGTGATCTCGCCCAGGATGGGGTGCTCGAGGGTCAGGCTTTCCTCGGTCTGGACGAGCACGGTGCCGGTGAGGATATCGCCGTTGGTGAGTTCGACGCGGTGTTCCTGTGCGGCGGCAGCCAGCGTGCTGCCCAGCAGGGCGAGCGAGCACGCGGCTCGGATCAGGCTGGTTTTCCGGAAGGTCACGTCAGGCCTCACTTCTCTTCCACACACGACGGTTGCGGTACTGTCTCCTATACAGGTATCGGCCGGAAAGCACAGCGGGGTTTGCCCAGCGCAACGGGTCCGTCCGTTTCTCGACAAACAGGTCGTTTTAAGTGGGGCATGCCGGGAATACCGGCTGGGCAGCAGATAATCTCAACGGACGTTGAAATCCGGTGTAATGCGCGAGTTTGGAGACGGAGGTTGCTTGTGGTGCAGCGGGCGCCGCGGAACGTCTTATGGACAACTCATACCGTAACCGGCTTGTCCTTTTCGGGGTCCGGAAGCCATCGCGGAGCGATCTGCTTAGGCTCAAGGTCCGGGTTGGCGTGCTGCACGGCCGCGGCGACCAGGCCCATGAACATCGGGGCGGGGTCAACGGGTCGGCTCAGCAGTTCGGGGTGGAACTGCGCACCAATGAAGTAGGGGTGCCCACCTTGATCCTTGAAGTAGGCGTTGGAGTCGGCGTAGGCGGAGCCGGGCTGTGGCAATTCAAGCACCTGCATGATGGGCTGCTCAGGGTGTCGGCCGGAGAAGACCAGGCCATGCGACTCGAGGGCCTCGATGAACTGCGGGTCGACCTCAAAGCGGTGACGGAACCGTTCGCGGATCGTGAACGGTTCGTGGCGGTTGTGCTGGCCGGCCCGGGTGTTGTAGTAGAGGTTTGCCGCGAGGGTGGTTGGCTTGATCAGGACGTCCTTGCCACCCAGTCGCATGTTCCCGCCCAAGCCCTCGATCTTCTTCTGCTCGGGCAGGATGTCGATAACCCGCTGCGGGCTCTCGGGGGCGAACTCACTGGAGACCGCGTCTTTCATCCCGCAGACGTTGCGGGCGAATTCGACGACCGCCATCTGGAAGCCCAGGCAGATGCCCAGATAAGGCACCTTGTTCTCTCGGCAGTAGCGGACACACTCGATTTTTGCTTCGGTACCGCGGTGGCCGAACCCGCCGGGCACGATCACGCCGTCCACCTCGGCCAGTTGTTTTGAGATCGGTTGGCCGTCTTCTTTGGTCACGTCGATCCAGACCATTTCAATGTCTGCGTTGATCATCGCGGCACAGTGTTCGATGGCCTTGTCGATCGAGGCGTATGCGTCTCTCAGCGATGCGTATTTGCCGGTGACGCCGATCCTGGCCTTGTGCTTTCTTGGTGCGGTGACCTTGTTGACGAAGCTGAGCCATTTCTCGCGTTCGCGGTCTTCCTGCGTGACATTGACGCGCTCATGGAGGTTCAGCAGGGTCAGGATGTGCCGATCCACGCCCGCTTCGCGCATCTCTGTGGGGATCATGTAGATCGACGGCCGATCGTGCATGGAGAACACCCGCTCGACCGGGACGTTGGAGAACATCGCGACCTTTTCCTTCGCGCCATGTTCTACCGGGTTCTGGCAGCGGCATGCGACCATGTGTGGCTGGATGCCCGCCTCCATGAGTTTATTTAGGCCGAGCTGCGCAGCCTTGGACTTCTGCTCGCCCAGTGCCGGCGGCTCGATGATGTAGGTCAGCGCGACGTAGCAGACACTGCCGGGCCCTTCTTCGAAGGCAAGTTGACGCAGCGCCTCAATGTAGAACGCGTTTTCATGGTCACCGACGGTGCCACCCACCTCGACGAAGACCACGTCGGCATGCTGCTTGACCGCCAGTTCGCGGAGCTTGTACTTCACTTCGCCGGTGACATGGGGGATCATCTGGACGTCTCGGCCGAGGTATCCGCCGGAGCGTTCCTTGTCGAGAACGGTGCGGTAGACCTGGCCAGAGGTGACGTAGTTGTCTCGGGTCAGGTCCTGATCGAGCATGCGCTCGTAGGTCCCCAGATCCATGTCGGTCTCAAGGCCGTCATCGAGGACGAAGACTTCACCATGCCGGTAGGGGTTGAGTGTGCCCGAGTCGATGTTGAGGTAACCCTCCATCTTGATCGGGGCGACGCGCAGGCCCTTGTCCTTGAGCAGTTTGGCCAGCGAGGATGAGAAGATCCCCTTGCCCAAGCCGGACATGACGGTGCCGAACACGACGACGTACTTGTGCCGACCGCGGACATACCCGGGCGGGATGGGGTTGAAAAATTCGGATTCCTGGGTCTGATGCCCGGCCTGCTCTAGCAGGTCCTGCGTCTGATCGGGGGCATCGGTGGGTTCTGAGTGGGGCATAACCAACTGTACCGCGCCAGACGGTCTGGGACAAGAGGGGCATGATTCGGTCTATTCATTCAGATTCATGTGGATAGATGCGGCATATGATGGGGTTGCCAGAGTTAAAATGGGCATTGTTTTCACCTCTTTTACTCGGATGGATATGACCATTCGCGACGGCATCATCTTTTGCGGCGTCTTGCTGTTGTTCTTTCCGCAGGCGGGGTGTGCCCCTAGCCCGTCCGCACCTTTTTCAAGCCCCGCGTCGCGCGAGCAGATTGGTGAGATTCAATATTTTGATGCAACGGGTCTGGATGATTACGAGACCGCCGTTGTTGGACTTCTCAATAACATGACGGATGCGATCATTCTCATGGCCAGCGTGGAAAACCCCGCGTCATCCATACGACTTGCCGACATGATCGAAGCAGCGACGCCTTCGTTTGTTGCGATGAGACAGCAGATGAAGGATCAGAAGGAGAGTCGGCAAATCACCGATGTCGAGCTTGTCATCAAGTATGGCAGCCAATACCTGTGGGCGACTTTGGAGTACAGGCAGCAGATGGATCGGATCGAGGAACTCGGGCCGGAGGTACACGAACCAATGCGTGCCGCGATCGACCAGTTGAAGGAAGCTTTGAAAGAGGCTGGCCTGCCTACGAAACCGGACTGATCAGGTGTTTGAAGCAAATCGCTCGACAAACGCGGCATATTGCTCTGGCGTGTCGATGCCCGGTTCAGGCGCGTCGGCTTCGATGACGGCGATTCGATAGCCATGCTCAAGGACGCGGAGCTGCTCGAGCTTCTCGATGTCTTCTAAGGGCGTCGGTGTCAGCGTCGGGTAGACATCCGCGAGGAAGCTTCGGCGATACGCATATAACCCCGGGTGCTTCCAGTAGGCATCGAGGTCTGGGCCTGCGCCGCCATTGTCGCGGTCGTGGGGAATGAGCGAGCGCGAAAAATACATCGCTCGGCCGTTCTGATCCCGCACCAACTTCACGATATTGGGATTCGTCGGGTCCTCACCATCTGCGAAACGTGAGCAGAGGGTTGCCATCGGAGCGTCCGTGTCTGCCGCAATACCAGCGACCAGCGCGTCGATGACCGATGGGTCGACTTCCGGCTCATCGCCTTGCACGTTGACAATCAACTCGTGGTCGCTGTCGATCAGGGTCAACGCCTCGGCGAGTCGTGATGTGCCGTTGGGGTGTGGTCCGGTGAGGACGGCTTCGCCGCCGAAGGTCTGCACCGCGTCAACAATCACCTGGTCGTCTGTCGCGACAACGACGCGCTCGAGCGACTCGGCCCTGGTTGCGTTCTCGACGACATGCTGAATCAGCGGCTTGCCCGTTTCGGCAAGGAGTGGCTTGCCGGGCAGACGCGTCGAACTCATCCGTGCGGGGATGATCGCCAGGGCCTGGCTCACTTCAGCTCACCTGCCAACGCACGCACCTCGTCCATCTTCTGGCGGATGTCCTTGTAGTTGATATCCGTCTGCAGAAGCTCAGAGGCCAGCTCTTGAGACTGCTTGGCGAGTTCGGCGTCCCGCTTCTCCTTGGCGATCTCCATCTTGATCGTCATCAGGTCGTAGCGGAGTTCCTTGCCAACCGGATCATCCGGCTCGGCGTGCTTTTCCAGACCCTTCTCGACGGTGCTCATCGCTTCGTCCATCCATTCCTTGCGGACGAAGCATCGGCCGAGGTACAGGTGGGCCTGCGATCGGCTCTTGGGCTCACGCGTCGCTTCCTGGAAGTTGCCGATGGCATCATCGAACTGACCGGCCTGATACTGCCGCTTGGCCAACTCGAATTTAAGCTTGAGGTCGGTCGGGTAGTTCTGTGCCCGCTCGGAGTATTCCTTGAGCTCAAAGGCGAGGCGTTTCTTGAGGCCTTCCTGGAGCTGAGCGGCGGCTTTCTCGTCGCCGGCCTTGGCCTTCTCGTTGAGCGTACGCAGTGCGCGGTTGATGCCCTTGAGTTTCACGTCGCCGGCCTTGACTTTGTAACGGTACTGCCCGGTTTGCTGGTGGGCGTGCAGCAACAGTTGAACGGCTTCCTGTTCCTGCTCAGGCTTTTCGGCACGGGTCAGTGCATCGACCAGCTTCTGCAGGCGGTCCATGTCCTCGGGGTTCTCGTCGTACTGCTCACGCATCGCGGCGATGAGCTGGTCCGTCTTCGAACCGGAGGTATCCAAGTCCGCTTGGATGGCGGCTTGTTCGTCGGCGTTCTTGAGGTTGGCGCGTGACCCGCCTTCTTCGCTGTTGACTTTCGATTGGTACGTGTATTGTTCTGCGGTGAGTGCCTTTAGGCGGTCGCGCAGCGAATCGTCTTCACGAAGTGCCAAGGCGCGTTGAGCGGCTTGGATTGCCTCTGCGTAGCAGTCGATCTTGTGCATCGCGTCAACGATGCGCAGATAGATCCTGCGGTTGGGCTTTGTATTCGGGTTGCCGTTGTATTGCAGGAGCAGGCCTGCCACCCAATTTGCGATCTCTCGGAGATTGGCCTCTTCACCTTCACGCAGATCCGCTTCCACAGCAGCTTCCATGAAGTCGGCCATATGCTGGACGTTATTCCAATCGCAAGCCCAGTTTTTCTCCGCACGAAGCATTTTGTCGACGAGGCTCGGTCCAACAGGCTTGGCCTTCGTGGGCTTGCCGCCGTTGACGCTTCGTCGCTTGGAGATATCGTGGAGTTTTTCGTGCCGCTCGAGGTTGCCTGGATTATGGCGCAGACCACCGATGTAGCATTCGACCGCATAGTCAAAGTTGGTCGAATCAGCGGCGGGGTCGCCGTAATCAAAAAACGTGTTCGCTTTACGCAGGGAACGCTTGAAACCTTCGCCGTCGTCGCCAGGGCCAGCATCAGCGTTCTTGCTGCCGCCGCCTTTGCCCGCTCCGGTCGTCTTTTTACCTAGACCAAATAACGCCAAACTACACCTCGACTCTCGTACCAGTCCGTATGAACACTCGCGGAGGATTGGGGGAACCCGCCAGCAAGGGCCAAGCGTTCATATGCATTATATGCCGTTTGCTCTAAATCGCTACGCCGGATATCGTCGTCGGTCCGAAAAACATGGGAAAACCACTATGACACGACTTGCTATCCACGGAGCAGCAGGGCGGATGGGCCGCCGGCTCGTTGCCCTTGCCGCTGCCGACGACACGTTGACCCCCGTGGCCGCCATCGACCATGCCGGCCACACAGAACTCGGAACCGATGCGGGCACGCTCGCAGGCTGTGATACGCTCGGTTTTGAGCTGTCAGACAGCCTGGGTGATGGCGACTGCGACGCGCTGATCGACTTCTCATTGCCTGAGGGCTTTCGCAATGCGTTAGCCGAGTGTGTCGCCCGCAAGTTGCCGATTGTCGTGGGCACGACGGGGCTGACCGCAGAGGATGATGCGGCGCTTAACGAAGCTGCCCAGATCATCCCGGTTCTCCAAGCCACCAACTTCTCGCTGGTCGTCAATGTCTTGTGGAAACTCGCGGGTGAGGCGGCCAAGCTGCTTGAGGGATACG
This sequence comes from Phycisphaeraceae bacterium, assembly GCA_049611445.1. Classification (GTDB taxonomy): domain Bacteria; phylum Planctomycetota; class Phycisphaerae; order Phycisphaerales; family Phycisphaeraceae; genus JAHQVV01. The sequence continues at coordinate 6,727 of JBMZAP010000006.1, forward strand.
ACATCGAAGTCCTGGAAGCGCACCACCGCTTTAAGGCCGATGCGCCATCGGGCACTGCGCTGACGCTGGCGCACAAGCTCTGTGAAGCGACTGGCAGAGACCCCGAGGCCAGCCTCGTGTTCGCCCGTCAAGGCGATGCGCCACGCAAATCTGAAGACATCACGGTCCAGACGCTGCGTATCGGCGACGACCCCGGCCAGCACACGGCCTACTTCGCGGGGATCGGCGAACGCTTGGAAATCAAGCATGTTTCGACGAGCCGGGACAGCTACGCGCTTGGGGCGCTCCGGGCAGCCCAGTGGCTTGCTGGTAAAGAGCCGGGGCGTTACGACATGTCGGACGTGCTGGGCCTTTGATAACGAACCAGGATAGATGCCATGACCCAGACTGATCCCGCCAACGTGTCTCAGGCGCCCGCCTACAACGAAGGCACCGGCCAACTCCGCGCGTTTATGCAGCGGCACTACACCAACTTCAATTCGCGTGAGACCCTCGCCGCCGCGCAGGGCTACGAAGCGCACCTCGATGCGGGCGGGAAAATGATGGTGACGCTTTCCGGAGCGATGTCGACCGCAGGGATCGGCCGGGTGCTGGCCCGCATGATCCGAGAAGATAAGGTGCATGCGATCACCTGCACCGGCGCGAATCTGGAAGAAGATATTTTCCTGCTGCTGGCCGGCAAGGAGTACGAGTGGTGCCCGAACTGGCGGGCGCTGACCGCGGAAGATGAACAGGCGCTCCTGGACCGCGGGATGAACCGCGTCACGGATACCTGCATCCCCGAGACGGTCATGCGCCACTTCGAGGGCCGGCTTTTGAAGGTCTGGCAGCAGGCAGAGCAAGAGGGTGTCCGTAAGTTCCCGCACGAGTACTACCGCGACATCTTCGCCCAGCCTGATTTTGCCGATCACTTCCAGATGCCTGCAGAGGACTCATGGATGCTGGCTGCCGCCGAAAAAGAGCTTCCGATCTATACGCCTGGCTGGGAGGATTCGACCATCGGCAACGTTTTCACTGCAGGGGCGATGCGGGGGGAGTATTCGCACAATGTTGTGAAGATGGGCACCGAGGCCATGGCCGATCTGATTGATTGGTACAAGGCCAACAACAATGCTGGCAACGATCAACCCAGCGTTGGGTTCTTTCAGGTCGGCGGAGGCATCGCGGGCGACTTTCCAATCTGTGCGGTCCCACTCATGATCCAGGACCTCAAGTGGGAGGATACGCCGCTGTGGGGCTACTTCTGTCAGGTATGCGACGCGGTCACGAGTTATGGCGGCTACAGCGGCGCGGTCCCCAATGAAAAAATCACTTGGGGCAAGCTCGCGACTGAGACCCCTAAATTCATGATTCAGTCGGATGCGAGTATCGTTGCCCCGTTGATTTTTGGATATGTCCTCGGGGATTGATGTAGAGCCGTCGTGCCACGCCACGATGGACGCCTGATGGAGTCAACGCTGCTGCCGCGTTGTATGAGGCTCTCGAAACAAATAAAAAACGCTCGGCGTCTGCCGAGCGTTTTCTTTGTTGAATTGTCTGTCCCGATTACGGGTTGAAGTTACCTGTGTTGTAGCCTTCGGGGTCAGCATTCAGACCCGGGAAGAGAACTTCTTCCTGCTCGGCCTGGATGATGATCGTTGGGCGGACCAGGATCAGCAGGGTGCGTTCGTCCTGAGCCTGCGACGTCTGGGTGAACAGACGGTTGACCACAGGAACCTTGGAGAGGATCGGAACGCCCACTTCGGTTTCCACTTCGCCAACGAGTCGCTGGCCGCCGACGAGCAGCGTGCCGCGGTCGGGGATGGAAACAGTGTTGCGGACCTGGGTGATCTGGATCTCAGGGACCTGAACGTTACCACCGCCGGCGGTGACGTCGTCCGCGGTGCCGAGGATGCCGTCAGGACCAGGCAGGGTGCCACCACCGCCGACACCAAAGGTCGTCAGCGAGATGAGGTTGGCCAGCGAAGGTCGCAGCGTCATGGTCACGTATCGTCGGTCCGACGAGATGGTTCCCTCGACGTCGAGCACGACACCGGTGCTGATGACCGAGATCGTCGGGTCAAAGCCCACCGAGTCGGGGATCGGCTCGAGGTCGGAGACGAACGCGGTCTGGGTCGCCACCATGGTGTAGGCCCGCTGACCGTTGAAGAAGGTTACGCGTGGGGCGGTGAGGGAGATGTTCCGCTCATTGGCCTGCGTTGCGTTGACCAGCAGGTCGACCTGGATGTCATTGATGAAGCTGTAGCCCAGGGAGAAGGCGTTGTCGGCCAAGTCCGTGAAGCGGTTGCCCACAGCTGTGCCGGGGCGGCCTGCGATGGTCGTGCTGTCCTGTCCGATCGTGATCGGCGTGGAGTTACCCGGATCATCCGATGTTTCGAACGACATGTCCACGTCAATTCGGAACTCGTCGAGGAAGCCCTTGTCGACAGACAGGAAGCGTGCTTCGACAGAGATCTGCACCGCACGGGTTTCACGCAGCCGGCCAAGCAGCCCGACGATCTGTCGGTGGTTGTCGCCGGTGGTCTTGATGATCATGTTGCCGTTGAGTTCGGTGAGCGTGGACTCTTCATCCAGCCATTCGTCGGGGTCGCCGACGGTGGTGTTGATGAGTTCGACGATCTGATCAACCAGTTCCTGACGGCTTGGCAGATCTTCTTCTTCCTCGTCGTCGTCGTCGCCGAAGAGGCCACCTTCACCCGATCCGCCCGATCCGCCACTGCCGCCGCTGCCGCCGCTGGAGGAGCCGCCGGAGGAGGTGTTGGACAGGGCTTCGTTGAGGTCAAAGCCTGGGGCGTTGCTGAAGTTGGGTACCTGAACGAGCAGGTCACGGATGTCGTAAACACGGGTCTCGGTTTCGGACTTGAGGTCACGGAGGGTCGAGATCTTGACGATGCCTTCCGAGACGGTGAAGCCGGCCTTGTCATCGTCGAAGGCGTCGGCAGAGACCTGCTCGAGCACCAGACGCAGCAGCTGCTCGGCGGGGACACGGCTCAGAGAGATCGTGACCAGCGAGTCCTGGTCGATGCCGACCAGTTCGAGGGCGTTCCAGTTCACAGCGATGTTGGCGCCGGTGGTGTCGCGGATAAACGAGATCACCTGATCCAGCGAGAGGTTGTCATTGCTGAGTGTGACGATCTTTCGGAGCGCGGCCTGTGCAGCACGGTTCGTTTCAGATTCGCCAGCGTCAGTGTCCAGTCCGCGGAGGCGGATGGCGGTGAGCTCGGGCCAGTCGCCGGGGTAGGTCAGGATGTCGGCGAAGGGGGTCGTTGCTTCGAGGTTCAGAAGCGTCTGCCCGGCAATTTCCAGGTCACGATTACGCTTGAGGTCGAAGCTTTCGACTGCGAACGCGGTGTCCTGAACCATGTCACGCAGGGCCTTGATGACCGGGTTCTGCGGGTCAAGGAACAACGCTGCATCAAGCTCGGTCAGAGCTTCGTCGTACTTCTTCTCGAGCTGCAGAGCACGGGCCTTGCGCAGGTGGCTCTGGATCTCTTCGACCTTGCGTCGCTCGGTTTCCTCGGCGATACGAGCTTCGTCTGCTTGACGCTTTGCTTCGATGCCGCGGAGTTGATCGGCTTCAACGCGTGACTTGGTCGTGTCGATCAGGCTCTGGAGCTGGTTGGCACGGTTCTCGCGTTGGGTGTATTCCTCGGCAGGGAAGACCTGTCGCTCGCGGGCGAGGATCGTGCGGGCTTCGACAACCGAGTTGCTGGCAGCGAGGAAGTCCTGCTTCTGCAGGTCGCCGGTCGCCTTGGACATTGCCTTTTCGTACTCAGCGATCGCGGCTTCGCGACGGACCTTGCGGTCGACGGCGGTCTGGTCGCCAATGCCGATCGGACGCATCTGCTCGTTGAGCTTGGTCTTGGCTTCGGCAAGCTTGGACTGGTAGACCTCGTTGTCGGGGTCGAGCAGGGTCGCGTCTTCGTAGAGCTGAACGGCAGCATTGAGCTGGCCGGTACGCAGGGCCTTGTCGCCTTGCTCGGCCTTCTCGGCAGCGGTGTTGGCGCGGGCCTGGATCATCAGATCGCTGATCGGGGCACCCTTGCTGACTTCTTCCTGCTCGGCGAGCTTACGCTGCATTGCGGCGAGCTTGGCCTCAGCTTCGGCCTTGTCGGCAGCGGCCTTGGCTGCGGCGGCCTCAGCTTCTTCAGCACGCTTCTGAGCGGCGGCCAATGCTTCGTCGTCCTTTGGCTCAGCCGTTTCGGGCTCAGGCTTAGGATCAACCTTTTCGGCTTCCATTGCGGCAAGTCGTTCCGCTTCAGCTGCAGCAGCACGGGCGGTGCGGACTTCGCTGATCAGGGCCAGCTTCTTATTGACGGATTCGCTGTCAAAGAAGCCCAGCTCGATGCCGGAGTTCTTGACGGAGTTGAGCTTGGCTTCAGCGGCATCGAGGTCGTCGTTGACGATGTCCTGTTCGGCCAGTGCGATGAGGCGTCGTGCACCGGTGATGTCGCCGTTGAGCTCACGCTCGATACCAGCGATGCGGGCCTGTGCGGTGGCCTTCTGTTGGGCGGTGGCTTCTTCGTCTGCCAGTACTTCCTGATAAACAGCAAGTGCTTCGGCAGGGTTGTTTTCTGCAAGTGCATCCGCCTGTCGCAGCAGTGTTTCTGCGTCGGGCTCGACCGGCTCAGTCACTTCCGGCTCGGTGGGCTCGGGTTCGGGCTTGGGCTCGGTGACTTCCGGCTCAGTGGGTTCCGGCTCGGGCTTGGGCTCTGTCTCAGGCTCGGGCTTGGGGGCGTTGAGCTTCTGGTCGATCTCGAAGAGGGCGTTGTAGAAGCTTGGCTGCTTGTCTCGCGGCAGCTGCAGCGGGTCAACCTTACGGAGGACCGTTTGTGCTTCCTTGAGTTCGCCTGCCTTGTACAACTCCATGCCGGAGTTGTAGAGCTCTTCGGCGGTCGGTTGAGCGGCTTGGCCGTAGGCGGGTTCGGAGATCAGCGTCGCGCCGGGCAGGCCGAGGCTGAGAGCAAGGACGAGGACGGAATTACGGATGCGCAAGGCAAGGCCTCCCTGTAACGGATGGTCATCAACGCTCGTCGGCAACAAATTTCGACAAACGAATCACACTCATAAATGGGTCGCGGTCAAGTGGGTCTGAGCTTCTGGTTGAAGCCCGTTCGTTCGTACGCACACGACGTGATCAGGACTCACCTGCCCACGCCATTAGCGAAGTGTAAAGCGGGGGGGCTCTTGCTGCAAGTAGAGTTTTCAAAGTAAGTTGGCACATTATCTCGATAGATGATGCTCGCGGCTGAATACGGCTCACCGGCCGGGCCAGCTCGGGCCAAATTTCAGATCAGCGGCTTGGCGCAGGCAAGTGAATCTTGCTATACTGCTCGGCTCGCCACAGGGGACCGGGACACGGTCCATGGCTTGTAAAACTACCTAAACCCCCACAAATACCAACCAAGAGGCCGACCATGGCACATAAAAAGGGACAAGGCTCGACCAAGAACGGCCGCGATTCGAACCCCCAGTACCGCGGAATCAAGCTCTATGGCGGTCAAACTGCCAAAGCCGGTTCCATCATCGTTCGCCAGTGCGGCACCAAGTTCCACCCCGGCTTCAACGTCGGTCGTGGCAAGGATGACACCCTTTTCGCTCTGACCCCCGGCACCGTGGAGTTCCAGGGCCGGAAGGTGCACATCCGCGAAACCGCCTGAACCAGGCTGGATTGATTGTTTATCTTGAAGCCCACGTTCGGTGAACGTGGGCTTCTTCTATCTTCTGACCCGCCATGTTTATTGATTCTGCCAACATCCTGGTGCGCTCTGGAAAGGGGGGCGATGGCTGTGTCGCTTTCCACCGCGAGAAATACATCGCCAAGGGTGGGCCCAGCGGTGGTAACGGCGGACAGGGTGGGTCGGTTGTCCTCGTCGCGGATACCTCCGTTGAGACCCTGATGGATTTTGCCGGCCGACATCACTGGTTTGCCAAGCCGGGCGAGCAGGGAAAAAACAAGGGTATGCATGGCAAGGCCGGGCCGGATCTCGAAGTCCACCTGCCTGTTGGCACACTGGTCTATGAAAATCCGCCGGAGGAATTGATCCCCGATGAGCCGGACCCGGACGACCCCGATGCGCTGTTCGAGCAGTATTTCATGACAGGCCAGGAGCGTGCCCAACTCGCTCAGGTCCGTTCGCCTCAGCCCGGCGAATCGCCTTCCGGCCCGCTGTTGTGCGACTTGGACACCCCCGGCAAACGTGTTGTCATCGCGGCCGGCGGCAAAGGCGGGCTTGGCAACGAACATTTTAAATCGCCTACGAACCAGGCGCCGCGCGAGGCAACGCCCGGCGAACCAGCGATCGAGAAATACCTGCGGCTCGAGCTCAAGCTCATCGCGGATATCGGCCTGCTTGGCAAACCTAACGCGGGCAAGAGCACGTTCCTCTCACGCATCAGCAGCGCCAAGCCGAAGGTCGCGGACTACCCGTTTACGACGCTCGCCCCACAATTGGGTATTGCTGAATTGCCCGGTGGTTCCAAAGGCCCTCGCCGACTGGTCGTCGCAGATATCCCCGGCTTGATCGAAGGGGCGCACGAGGGGCACGGCCTTGGCATCCGTTTTCTGAAGCACGTCGAGCGGACACGTGTGCTCCTGCACCTTCTGGAGCTGGAGCCCACCGACGGCAGCGACCCGATCGAGAACTACCGCGTGATCCGCAACGAGTTGAAGCAGTACAGCGAGGTGCTGGCGAATAAGCCCGAGGTCGTCGTGCTGACGAAAACCGATCTGTTGGGTGACGAATCCGACGCCGCGGCCGCCGTCGAGTTGATTGGCGGCGAACTCGGTGTGCCGACGCTTACCATGAGTTCTGCGACTGGCGTGAATGTCGAAACCGTGCTCGAAGCATGCTGGCAGGCACTTGCCGAGCACAAACCCGAGCGGCCGGCGTGGCTTGATCTGCCTGAACGTGATCAGCCGACGGACCAATAACTACATCATTTTCTTCCGGGGGTTATCATCACCGACGAGCATCAGTGCGACCGCCGCCTTGATGTTGTTGCAATCAATGGATTGAGATGCCTGCCATGACTCCGATCAACCTTCTTGCTGTGAGCGTCGGGAACACCCGCACGCGTGTCGGTGCGTTCGTCAAGGGCGAACTCTGCGAAGTCTCGACCTACCGCAACGAACGCAGAGACCGGATCGCCTCTGCGATCGAGCAGGCCAACGGCGCGCTCAGCGAAATCGAAGATGCCCATGTACTCGTCTCAAGCGTCAACCCAGGTGTGATCGACGACGTGGTGGGTTTACTCAAGAAACACACCAGTCGCGAGGTTTATCGTGTTGAGCAGGACCTCCCGATTCCAATCGGGCGACAACTCGATCCCGAGGCCTTGGTTGGTGAGGATCGCCTGCTTAATGCTGCCGCCGCATTTGACAAGCTCAATCAGGCCTGTGTGGTTGTTGATGCCGGCACCGCATTGACGATCGACTACATCGACGGCAAGGGCACGTTCCATGGCGGAGCGATCGTCCCGGGCGCCCAACTGATGCTTGATGCGCTGACTCAGCGCACTGCGCTGCTGCCGGATGTTGAATTCAAGAAGCCCAGTGAACTCATTGGTCACAACACGACCCAGGCGATGCTCACCGGCGCGTTCTACGGCATGCGTGGCATCGTCCGCTCGGTCACCGAGGCCTATGCCCAGCAGACCGGTCAGTACCCCATCGTTGTTGCGACCGGCGGCGATGCACAAGTCCTCTTCCGCGATGATGAATTCGTCAACCGGGTGATCCCCGACCTCGGCCTGCACGGCATCGCCGTCACCCTGCGCAAGCAACTCGAGCAGGGCGAGAAGTCGGCGTAGATGGTGTGACGATGTCAGACCAACCCTTCAACTCCGAGCAGAAATCAGCGTTGCAGCAACTGCGGCTGCGCTGGGTGATTGCGCTGGTGATCAATCTGCCGCTGCCTTTCATCGCGATGCCGATTGTCGGCAGTGAGTGGTTAAGCAAGGAGCCCAGCGGGGCGGCGGGGCAGTCAATGTTGATGGCTGTAGTGCTGGGTGCTGCTGCGTTATTGGTTGGACACTTTTCGCGGAATCAGGCCTATAAGGCCGATTGGAAGGGCGAGCTCATCGGGCCCGAGGGCTATGTCAAAGGCAACACGTTCTTTTTTGCGGCGCTGACGGGTGGAGCGATCGGCCTGTTCCTGTTGAGTATCTCCGGCGGCTGGCCTGCACCGACCTTTGCCGCGGCCCCGATCGTGATCGGATTACTGATCTTCAACTATCCCAATGGCCGCCCCATGCAGCCCGCTCCGCCACGCCTGCTCGATGGAGATGGTCTTTGACCCGCGTCACCCTCACGACAGCGAACACACCCGGTGCCGTTGCGATCGTCCAGTTGTTCGGCAGCGATCTCATGAACGTGCTGAAGGATCTCACCGGTCGTGCGAGCTATCAGGACCGTCGAGCCTATCTTGTGGACTTCGCTGGTATCGATGAGGGGTTGGCGATCAAATGTGACGATGGATCTGCTCAGTTGATGCCGCATGGTGGACCGCGTGTCATCCAACGCCTGCTCGAACACCTCACGCAAGAGCTTGGGTGCAGCTACGACGCATCGCCCGATACAAGTGAGCTCTATCCCGAAGCCGAGTCACGCATCGAGGCAGACATGCTCGACGCGATCGCCAGGGCCGCGAGCCCCGCCGCGATCGATCTGCTTGCGGCACAGCCACGGCTCTGGCGAGACCTGATGGGGTCCAATGGCGAACCTGGTGATGCCCCGCGCCAAGCCATCCTTGCCCGCTCCCGAACGCTGAGCCACCTGATCGATCCTCCGTCTGTCGTCGTCGCTGGCCCCGCCAACGTCGGCAAGTCCACCCTCACCAATGCACTGATGGGCAAATCGGTCAGCATCGTTGCCGACCTGCCGGGCACGACACGCGACTGGGTTGGCGGGCTTGTCGAACTGTCTGCGACGACTGACGTCCAGCAAGCCATCGCGGTGCACTGGCTCGATACGCCCGGGCTGCGTGAAAGTGATGACGACATCGAGCAGCGAGCAATTCAACTTGCCAGACAACAAATCGAGCGGGCAGATGTATTAATTGCCATGCGTGATCGCAGCGAGCCCTGGTCCGACGAGGGCGCATTGCCTCGCAAGCCTGATCTTTTTGTGGTCAACAAGGTTGATGATGCGCTACCTCCGGAAGCCGACGCGGGCCTGACCCCCGATCAACCCCTGTGCATCAGTGCGACCAGCCATCGCAACCTTGATCGCCTGCAATCGATCATCATCCATCAACTCGGGCTGGACGATCTGGCCAATGAGCCTTGGGCATTTACAAAAAAACTGCATGCCTGGTGTGAATCAGGCGAGCAGTCTTTGTTAACGCAGTATCTCGATCCGATTGGATCGTGAATCGCTTAGGCCTCTTCGCCTTCGCCGCCGATCGATTTACGCATTGACGTGTCGGCCTGGATGTTATTCATTTTGAAGTAGTCCATCACACCCAGGTTGCCAGAGCGGAAGGCATCGGCCATGGCCTTGGGTACCTCTGCCTCGGCCAGAACGACCAGTGCGCGGTTCTTCTGTTCTTCCGCACGGAACTCTTGTTCCTGTGCAACCGCCAACGCACGCTTCTGTTCGGCCTGGGCCTGGAAGCGGATCTTGTCGGCCTCGGCCTGGTCGGCTTGGAGTTTCGCGCCGATGTTGTCGCCGACGTCGATATCTGCGATGTCGATCGACAGGATGTCGAACGCGGTCCCCGCATCCAGACCGCGGTCCAGCACCACGCGGGAGATCCGGTCCGGGTTTTCGAGGACTTCCTTGTGTGTCTCGGCCGAGCCGATCGTGGTGACGATACCTTCGCCAACACGGGCGATAATCGTTTCTTCGAGTGCACCGCCCACGAGTCGTGCGAGGTTGGCACGCACGGTAACGCGTGCCCTTGCTTTGAGTTGGATACCGTCCTGAGCAACCGCATCAACGGTCGATCGGCCCGAATCTCTGCTGGGGCAGTCGATCACCTTCGGCTTGACCGACGTCTGGACTGCTTCAAGGATGTCACGGCCCGCCAGGTCGATCGCACATGCGGTGTCCCAGGGCAGGTCAATCTTTGCACGGTCGGCTGCGATCAGTGCATTCACGACGCGTTGGACGTTGCCCTTGGCCAGGTAGTGGGTTTCCAGTTGATTGGTTGTTACGTCGAGGCCTGCCTTGATCGCCTGAATACGCGAGATGACGATCGTCTTGGGTGCGACCTTCCGGAACCACATCCCAATCAGGTCAAAGAACGACACGGGGGCGCCGGAGACGCGAGCCTGCAACCAGAGGTTGAAGAACTTACTGATGATCGCGAAGAGGACAACGCAGATAATCAGCGCAATGACGATTGCCACGGCAATGACGATTGTCATCGTGTCGGCAAGGATGGGGGTTACGGTTGGCATGGCAGTCTCCCTGGGGTTCTTTCCGGACAAAAGGATCGTAGCACGAACCGATTCGCTTGTCTGCCAAAGTGGGCTCATCAATTCCAAACAGATGAGGATCAGACGCAGGCCGCTTTCTCGTATGATCTTGTGCCTGCTTGATGTAATGGAGTCTGACTGATGCGAGCGATTGTGACCGGCCAGGTCGGGGTGGATAAGAAGAGCTTTCTGCAGGGGGTTGTCGATTTTGCCGGCGAGCGAGGGCAGGAGATCGCCCTCTACAACGTTGGCAAGATGATGTACGAGGAAGCCCCGGATGTGAACCCCGGGCAGATCCTCAATCTCCCGCTGGCGAGGCTGCGGTCGCTGCGTCGCGCTGCGATGAAGGATGTGATCCGCGATGCAGAGGGCAAGGAAAATGTCATTGTCAATACCCACGCCACCTTCCGCTGGCGACACGGGCTTTTTGCCGCGTTTGACTTTGACCAGATCAAGGACTTCAAGCCCGACACGCTGATCTGTCTGCTGGACAATATTGAAGTTGTCCACGCGCGTCTTCACGCCGACTACACCTCCGACGCGACGCTCAAGGACCTCATGGTCTGGCGTGAAGAAGAGATCATGGCCACCGAGTTGCTCGCGCAGGCCTTGAACATCCCCAACCGTTTTTATGTTCTCTCGCGTGGGCGGCACGTGGATACGACCGAGACGTGCTACCGACTGATCTGCAAGCCGGACATGAAGAAGGTCTACCCGAGCTTCCCGATGACGCACGTCGAGAAGTTGCCGGACGTCAAGAAGGTCATCAATGATTTTCGTGCGAAGTTAGCCAAGCACTTCATCGCGTTTGATCCGGGCGATGTGGATGAGAAGTTGCTGCTGGATGCGGCACTGGATGCAGTCAAGGCCGGCGAAGACTTCATCGAAGCCGAGGCCGGCACATTCAGGCCCGGCGAGATGCTCTCTGTCCCCGTCCGCCAGGTGCTGGATATTGCCAAAGATGTTGATGGGCAGATCTACACCCGTGACTTCCAGATGGTCCGTCAGTCCGACATGATCGTCTCGCTCGTGCCGAATCTCCCGGACGGTACGCCCGGTCTTTCAAGTGGCGTTGAGCGTGAGTTGCAGCACGCCTTCGATCACAGCCGGGAGGTCTATGTCGTCTGGCACCCGCAGAAGAACCCCAGCCCGTTCATTACCGAGACCGCGACCAAGGTCTTCCGAACCACCGAAGAGGCGATGAAGCACTTTGAAGAAAAGGGCTACATGGTGCAGGGCAACCTGTTCGGCCACTGAGTCGGCATCACCCGTTGAATTGAAAAACCCCGGCTGAATACCGGGGTTTTTTCTTAATCGTTTTGGCTTGGCTTACTTACGTTCTTGCGATTGTGTGACCTTCATCGGCATCTGGGCCGTCATCTTCATCGCCTGTTGTCCGCCGGCGGTCATCTCCATGGTCATGTCCATGTCGCCCTCGAAGTCCTGATTGGTCGTGTAGTTGGTCAGGTTGCGGTAGATCGAGCCGTCACCCTTCATCTTGATGACCATGTCCATGGTGGTGGTCGGGTCTGGCGAGAGGTTCATGGTGATCTTCCCGTCCATCTGGAAGTCGAGGACCGCGATGAGTTTGCCGTCGTCCTTTTTCAGGTCGACCATCTCAAAAGCCATCTCGCCCTCGAACTTGGCGCCCGGGATGCCGGTCTGACCCATGAAGGCCTGCATGAGTTCGTCTTCGACCTTCCACTTGTCGCCGACGCCGACGGGCTTGTCGGGGAAGACTATGCGTGGGTCAACGTAGCCGGCGTTCTTGATCATGTCCTTGGCTTCCTGGGGAAGCTGCGCGCCTTCGACCTCGGTCTCCCAGCCGTCGTTGGTCTTGGTCTGTGTCATGACCGCGCCCTGCATGTTCGTGTCTTCCTGTTCCTGTGTCTGACCGAACATGGTGGTCTTGGAGACGGACTTGGCCTTGACGAACTTGCTCTGGACCTTGGAAGGTGTGCCGTTTTCGACTTCGAGGATTTTCTGCTCGATGACGTTTTCTGAGTCGGTTTCCATCTGGCCCTGGAGGACCTGGCCCTGGACCGACATGTTCAGTGTGCCGGGGTCGGTCTCGGATTTCACCGTCATGACGAGCGTTTCACCGGCCTCGGGTGCGGGGCCGCGGAGATCAACTTTTTCTCCCAGCGCGGGCAGTGCAAGTAGCAGGGCGAGTGTGGTAGCGGCGGTTCTTAGTCGCATGGGTGCTTCTTTCGTGGGGTGTCGTGAGTGGATAGCGTGTTTGGCGCTACCGGGCTGCGGGCCCTTGGTTGCACGATTGTAAGGGATGGCGGGTTCGATCTTTGAGAAAATTACCTGTCGGATTCCGATCCCAGCGAGGCCAGCAGGGCTGCGTGGCACTTGCAGCCCAGCAGGAAGCGGTCCAGTCCGAAGTGCTCGTCGGGGCTGTGGATCGCGTCGGAATTGAGCCCGAAGCCGATGAGCAGCGTATCCAGGCCGAGTTCGGTTTTGAAGTCAGCGACGACTGGAATCGTCGCCCCCTCTCGGACGAGCACGGGCGGTTTGCCGGTGACCTCTTTGATCGCACGGGAGGCCGCATCGACCCATGGGCTGTCGGTCGGTGTCGCCACGGGGTGGGCCACGCCGTGGTTGGTCAGTTCCCACCGGCAGCCGCCGACGTCGTGTGACTGGACCCAGCTTTCAAACGATTCGGACAACTTCTGGGGATCCATGCTGGCAGGGATACGGAAGCTGACTTTTGCGCCCGCGAATGCAGGGATGACGGTCTTAGCACCTTCGCCCATGTACCCGCCGTACAGACCATTGACGTCGCAGCTCGGTCGTGCCCAGCGGCGTTCGAGTGTGCTGAACCCTTCTTCGCCGAAAGGTGTTGCGCCGACATCGCCGAGGTACTGCGATTCGTCGAAGCCCAGGGTTTCCCAGGTCGCGCGTTCTTCTTCGGTGAGTTGTGCGACGTCGTCGTAGAAGCCGGGGATGGTGACACGGTTGTTGTCATCGAACAGTTTGCCAAGCACGCGCGACAGGATGGTTGCAGGATTGGCGAGTGTGCCGCCGTAGACACCCGAGTGCAGGTCGCGGGACGGTCCGTGGAGTTTGAGGTCGTAGTAGACCAAGCCGCGCAGGGCGTAGGTGATCGCCGGTGTCGGGCCGGCCTTACCTTCCCACATGCTGGTATCGCTGACGACGCAGAGGTCCGCGGCGAGCAGATCTTTGTGGTCGGCCAACACCTTGGGCAGCGTCACACTTCCGCACTCTTCCTCGCCCTCGATCAGCAGGGTCACGTGGCAGGGCAGTTTCCGCCCCGTCGCGAGGTAGGCCCGCATCGCCTCGACGAACATCATGACCTGGCCCTTGTCGTCACAAGAGCCGCGGGCATAGACCTTGCCGTCACGGATCGTCGGTTCAAAGGCAGCGGTGGTCCAAAGCTCCAGCGGGTCCGGCGGTTGCACGTCGTAGTGGCCATAAAAAAGGACACGTGGCGCATCGGGGTTTTCGACGATCACATCGGTGGTGCGGGCCACCACCGCCGGGTGTCCCCCGCCTTCGAGGAGGTGCGTCTCCAGCCGCATCTCTTCGAAATCATTGGCGATGTGGCGTGCGGCCTTGTGGACATCTTCCGCATAGGCAGGGTCCGTGCTGACGCTGGGGATCTTCAGCAGATCACACATGCGTTGGACCGCTTGGTCGTGGTCCCGGTCGAGGTGGTCGAGTAGAGGCTGGAGTGTGGTATTCATCGACTTATAATAGGCCTTATTGAATGACACTTGTGCCCCGAACAAAAGGCGCGTTGATGAAAAACCTTATTGCACTGTTCTGCTGTGTTGCATTGCTTGCAACATCTTCAATGGCCGCTGAAGACAAGCCCGAAGAACGGATCCCCGGCATCTGGGTCTTGTCCGGCATGGTCGTCAATGGCAAGGCGATTGAAGATGATGACCTGGGAAAACGCATTATTGTTTTTACAGAAGATGGCACCATGGCTGCGTTCGAGGACGAAGACGCGTTCAAGTCGTTTGAACCCGATGATGCGGGGCGATACCAGCTTGGCGAAGATCAGACGATCATCTTCTATGAAGACCGCAATGAAAACGAAAAGTTGGACAAGCACGAGCGAGAAAGAGCCGAGACCATGAACTGGTCAATGGATGAGGAAAAGTTTGTTTTGAGCATCACCATGAAGCGGGGCGAAGAAAAGATGGTGCTTCAAACGGTTCTTGAGCCGTATCAGAACGGCGAATAGGCCATCAGGGATCAATCCTCTGTCTCATTCAGTGAGACCTGAACCTTCCCCGATTCGATCCGAACGGGGTAGGTCGGCACAGGTGGCTCGTACTCGGGGTAGTCGAGGTTCTTGCCGTTCTTCAGGTTGTAGGCATAGCCATGGTAGGGGCAGGTGATGGTCACCCCGCGGACCTCGCCTTCCTCCAGCGGTCGGCCGGCGTGTGGGCATTGGTTCGAGATGGCGTAGGGTGTGCCGTCGACGTTGATCACGACGAGCGCCTTGCCTTGAACATGTGTACAGATGCGTCCGCCCACAGGCAGGTCCGTTTCGTCAGCAATTTCGGTCCAATCGGGCATAGGAACATGGTAGCGAGCGTTCTTGCGCGTGCGGCGACGAAAATTTATGCAGATTACATTGGACGGATATCGCTCGGCGGCGTCTTAAAGGTGAGACCAGCGGATGGATCAGACCGGTACAGATTGGCAGGCGTGGTACGACAGGCATGCGCCGGCACTGCTCTTCTATGCTCGGCAGATCACCGGTACGCTGGCTCAAGCCGAGGACGCGATGCACGACGGATTTGTCAGATACTGGAAACGAAGGGAGCAGGTAGATGACCCCCTTGCGTATCTCTACCGCTCGGTGCGCAGTGCCGCGCTGGACCAACGCCGGGGCGACACCCGACGCCATCAACGTGTCTTGAGGATGGCAGATGCTGAGCGACCGGACGTTGCTCAGCCGTGGCACGAGGTGGCGCGTGATGAAGCAGAGCAACAGCTGCGTGAGGCGGTTGCGCATCTCGACGGGCCGCAGCGTGAAGTACTGGTGATGAAAATCTGGGGCGGGTTGACGTTTGATCAGATCGCCGAGGCTGCAGAGTTGCCCCGAAGTACCGCCGCGGCGCGCTACAGGGCAGCGATGAACGTGCTGCGAGAATCGCTTCAGACAAAGGAGCTCCTGTGATGGACGAGCACAACGGCATGGAGCAGCGGTTGCGGGCGATGCGTCCGGCTAAGCCCGATCCGGCATTGCGCGAGCGTATTGCCGAGTCGTTGGCGGAAGAGGGCCCCGGGCCACTTTCCGCATGGTCCCTGAGTCATCGTTACTTGGTTGGGTTGGCTGCCGTTGCAGCGGTTTGTTTCCTGGTTTGGGGCGTTTCGATCTTGCTGAGCAAGCCTGACTCAGAGATCCCGATGGCCGAGCAAAACACACCTGACGAGAGCACGTTTGACCTGGTCTTTGTCCGTCCTGTTTTGCAGGACAATGAATTGCCGACCCCGACACTGCTTGCGTTGAACGACGCGTACCGTCAATCCCCGCAACAGGTCGATGTGCTGCTTGACCGAATCGGCAAGCAGCAGTTGGCTCGTTTATCTAAAGATCCAGCCCCAACGGCCGGGATTGGCTTGTCAGCTGACTTCTATAAGGAATCGCCATGAAACGTCTTGACATCACCCTCCTGTGTGTACTGATGCTCGCTGTGTTTGCAAGGCCAGTATTTGCAGAGCCGATCCCCGATCCGCTTCCGCCATGTGACAACGCTGCGGTGTGGTACCTGACCGCGCAGCTTGTGATGGGGAGCTACGACGACGACGCCAAGGCGGTGGTCGAGTCATGGGATGAGTTGGACGCTGATGCCGGGGCCGAGGTGGTCGACAATCGTTTGGCAGATGCTATGGCTTATATCCGTCGTGGGGCTTCACTGGATCGCTGCTCCTGGGCAGTTGATTTCGAGCAGGACGGCTTTGGGGCGCTGCTGCCGCATCTAACGATGCTTCGCGAATACGCAAAGATTCTCGCTGTCAGTGGCCAAGTCCGGATGAATCAGAGTGATGCCGAGGGCGCGATTGAGGACTTTGTTGCGATCATACGACTGTCCCGCCATGGCTCGAGTGACGGTTCATTGATCGGATGCCTTGTTCAGTTCAGCATTGAGAAGATTGCCGCCGACACCCTGGCCAAGCAACTGCACCGCTTTGATCGTGATCAGCTTGACCTGCTTCGTCAGCAACTTGCTGCGCTTCCCCCAAACCGGGCAACTGTCCGCTCCGCGATTCCAGTGGAGCGCTTATGCGGGAAGTGGATCAAAACGCTTGTGACTTCTGGTGATTTTGAGACACTCAATAACTTGGGTATTCAAGGCATCGGCAAGACGAATACGCCAAAGCAACGCGATGCGATCGTTGAGAAGTTGATTAAGCTGGTAGATGAGCTGGATACGTATTACCAGCGTCTCTACGACAACCTCGGCCTGTCTTATGAAGAATTTGTGAAGGCTGATGCGAAATTTGTTGAAGACGTTCAGGAGACGAACAATATCCTTGTTGCGATGTTGATGCCGGCTTTACGGCCTGCCTACGACACTCAGCGTAACCGCACATCCACACTCGCGATCCTTGATGCCGCGATAGCACTGCGTCTCGATGGCGAGCAGGCGTTTGGCAAGGTGTTTGATCCCGCGGACGGCAAGCCTTTTGACCGTCAAATGACGGATAAAGGCATGGTCATCTCTTCTCGGTTGAAGAAAAATGATGAAGCGGTATCGCTTCGCTTTTCCAGTAAGCTTGTCGAGGCTCTTAAGTAAACAGATGAAGTGCCTTATTGCGCTCGCATCCGCCTGCTGACAAGTCATTCTCCGCGGTGAGATGCGTCCACTTTGACCTAAAGGCTGTTGAATACTCGAATCGTCCCCTCAGTCGGCATAGTATGCCTGTATGCACAGTGGAACGACCGGACAGGGCAATCTCGCAACCGTCACGATGCAGTTGGCAACGAAGGCCATTGAGATGGCCTCCGACACTTCGCCGCACCGTGCGCCGGAGGGTGAGCGGCGTTGGTCATTAGCGAACATGCTGCCTGCCGCAAGGGTGCTGATCGGGCAGGGTCGTGAAGCTGATCGCGATGTCATTGAGGAACTCGCCTGGGGTTTGACCGATACGATCAACAGCCCTTGGGGCAGGGTGACCGATGGCTTTGGGCACACCCGTCCGATCTATGCATGGTTCGCGATCTACCAGTTGGGTACCGCCGCATGGTCGATCGGCGACCATGGTGCCGTTGCGATGTTGGCCGACGCGGTAGAGCGATTGTTCAAGCATTCGTCGGCATCAAGCGACAGTGAACCCAGGCTAGCGGCATGGCATCATTTGCTCGCGTCGTTCCATGGCATCAGTTATGAAGCCCCGCTCCCGCCGTCAACGGATGAGCCGGCGCCGCTCATGCCACTGGGCGTGAATGACCTGATCGACGCATGGACGTACCGTGAGCTCGTCGGCCTGCACGGCTTATATCTCCATGGCCTGCTTCGATCGGATGCGGATCGCCTGCATCGGGCGCAGCAAGCCGCGACTTATCACTTGGGCCACACTCAGCCGGATTACACGACGTATCAGCCCTGGGGCCTTGCGGCGTTTGCCGCAGACCCCATGACCGCTGTTTTTGCCGAGCAGCAGTTGCACGATGTGGCCACACACCTGAGTATTGAGGGTCCCGGGGGTGCGGTCATGCCCGCGCTGCTGCTCGCTGACAGCGCGGCGGCGATGTCGGGTACCCTGACGCAAATCTGGCGCTGACGACTGAACACGGAGGTTCGTAATGCCACGGATGATTCGAACAAAAACGCAAGGTAACGACGCAAGCTGGTGGATCAGCACCGTCGCTGCGGCTGTGCTGCTTGTGTTCGTGATGCCAGTATCTGCACAGGATGAGCAGCCGGTTACCGAGGGCGAAAAGGCCGATGAGTCGCAGCAGCAGGATGAGGTGTTGGCTGCCGATCAGGCGGCGCTTGAGTCTGAGTTGGCTAGTGCCAAGCGATTTGAAGCCGAATTGGATGCGCTCCTGTTAGCGGATGGAACGCTCGACACGACCCGGGAAAATGCTCAGCTCAAACTCGGGAGCCTCGCGACACGCTGCGGCATCCTCGCAAACAGTGCTTTGCATGATGAAGTCAAACTTGTGCTGCTGGGCTACCACGCGCGGGCACTGGCGGCATTGGCCTCGTTGCAGCCGGAAGGTCAGAACCAGGACCGTATGGAGCAACTCAACGATGTCGCTCAGCAGATGGCAGCGATTGATCTGCCTGGAGCGACGGCCGCGGCGGACTACTGGCTGCTTGTTGCTGACATGGCCGCGCCAGCATCAAGCAAGCAGTCACCGACGAGGCGGCAAGCCGGTATTGAACGAGCACTTGTTTCGTTCATCAAGGCGCATCAGGGGGAACCTGCAGCGGCCGAGTACCTGCTCGACACGCGTTTGTCCCTGATGCAGCTGTTGGACCAGCGCGGCGCACAGCAGGACGCGCTCAAGCAACTCAACCATATCGGAACGCTTCCCGAAGACAGCCCACGTCTGGGCGAAGCCAAGCGATTGCGCGAGAGCATTGCTCGGCTTGGAACGCCGATTGCATTTGACTCGATCTCGACCGAACTGAACGAATGGCGATCCTCGGATCACCTCGGCAAGCCGGTTTTGATCCACGTGTATGCGGACCGGGTTGCGCCTTCTGTGCGGATGATTGACGTCATCAGCCGGCGGATCGTGTCCGGCTCACTGGGCGGGATTTCACTGGTGTCATTACGCGTCGGTGAGCCGGTGGCAGGGTCCAGCGCGCCGCCATGGCCGACACTTCCCGTTCAGTTGGAGCGTGGTGGAATACTGGATCAACTTGGCGTGACTGCTTTACCAACGCTTGTCTGGCTGGACGGCGAGGGACGACTTGCATCGATCGGTACGACCGCCGCGGTTTTGAATCAACTTAAAAACCTGCAAGTCGAAGACGCGAACGAACCTGTTGATCAGGCGGAAGCTGATTCCAGCGTTGAGCAGGCGCCTTCGCAGGAGGAGCCGGATGCCGAGCAGGGTGCTGACGTTACGCCATCAGAAAACTGAGGGAATTTGCGTGCTTCTCTAAAATAAGACCAAAAGGTCGCTTATAATAGGCTCAATGGCTTGAGAATCGGATTTTAGGGCTAGAAGGCCCTCGTTTTCTCACCACGGAGCCCGCCATGACTCTTCTTCAAGCTTCACAAGAGACCGACATCATGACCAACCACAGCGTTCTGAATGACTGGGTTAAACAGACTGCCAAGCTCTGCCAACCCGACGAAATCGTCTGGTGCGATGGCAGCAAGGATGAGTACCAGCGAATGCTGCAACTGATGGTTGATGCGGGCTCGGCTCAATGGCTCTCGCAGGAGAAGAAGCCCAACTCCATCCTCGTCCGCTCCGATCCCGCCGACGTCGCACGTGTCGAAGACCGTACGTTTATCTGCTCTGAGAAGGAAGAGGATGCAGGTCCGACCAACAACTGGAAAGATCCCGAAGAGATGCGCGAGATTCTTCGGCCGCTCTTCCGCAACTGCATGCGTGGCAGGACCATGTACGTCATCCCCTTCAGCATGGGACCGGTTGGCTCACCGATCGCGCACATTGGTGTCGAGATCAGTGACTCACCCTACGTTGTCGCCAATATGCACATCATGACACGCGTCGGCAAGCCCGTGCTCGATGTGCTCGGCGACGATGGGGAGTTTGTGCCATGCATCCACTCTGTTGGCAAGCCGCTCAAGCCCGATGAGAAAGATGTGCCCTGGCCTTGCAATGCAGACAACAAGTACATCACCCACTTCCCGGAGACCAAGGAGATCTGGTCCTACGGCAGTGGCTACGGCGGCAACGCGCTGCTGGGCAAGAAGTGCTTTGCGCTCCGCATCGCATCGGTCATGGCTAGAGAACAGGGCTGGATGGCCGAGCACATGCTCATCCTCAAACTCACCTCCCCCGAGGGAGAGGTCAAGCACATTGCCGCCGCATTCCCCAGTGCTTGCGGCAAGACCAACCTTGCGATGCTCACACCGACCCTGGAAGGCTGGAAGGTCGAATGCGTTGGTGATGACATCGCCTGGCTCAAGTTCAACGAAGACGGTGAACTGCATGCCATCAACCCCGAGGCAGGCTTCTTCGGCGTCGCGCCCGGCACGAATTACAAGACCAACCCCAACGCGATGGAGTCGCTCAAGGAGAACGCCATCTTCACCAACGTCGGTAAGACACCCGACGGCGACGTGTGGTGGGAAGATATTGATCGGCCTGCCCCGGACCTGCTGATCGACTGGCACGGCAAGGAATGGGTCCACTATGACAGCGAGAACAAGGCTGCGCATCCCAATGCCCGCTTCACCGCACCGGCGAGCCAGTGCCCGGTGATCGCCGACAACTGGGAAGACCCCGCCGGCGTCAAGATCGATGCGATCCTCTTCGGCGGCCGACGTTCCACCGGTCAGCCCCTCGCGCTGCAGTCGTTCAGCTGGGAGCACGGCACGTTCTTAGGCTCGACGATGGCGTCGCAGAAAACCGCCGCCGCCGCGGGCAAGGTCGGCCAACTCCGATTCGACCCCATGGCCATGCTGCCGTTCTGTGGCTACCACATGGCCGACTACTGGCAGCACTGGCTGGACATGGGCAAAACCGGTGGCGACAAGATGCCCAAGATCTTCTACGTCAACTGGTTCCGGCGGGCAGCCGATGGTCACTGGCTCTGGCCGGGCTTCGGTGAGAACTGCCGTGTACTCAAGTGGGTCTGTGAGCGCTGCGATGGCAAGGGCGGCACGGTTGAAACACCCATCGGCCTGCTGCCGACGAATGTTGCGATTGATCGCACCGGACTGCATGTCCCTGATGAAGATATGGCCGAGTTGCTGCGTGTTGACCTTGAAGAGTGGCGTGAGAAGATTGGCCTCTTCCGCGAGCACTACGCCCAGTTTGGTGACAAGCTGCCCGCCGAGCTGACGAAGCAGCTCGATGCGCTGGAGCAACGCTTGGCGAGTGCCTGACCATATTCAAGTTTTTCATTGAAGCGTCTTAAGCGATCGACAAGAGGAGTTTTCCGCAATTAACGCCGCAGAATAACTACTAGTAGGGATAGTAATTCTGGCTTGGTGAGGCACTATTCATATTCCTTAATCATTGGAGGAGCCCATAGTGTTCACTAGCAAAGCGTTGACGATTTATTCTGCTGCCGCGGTTGTCTCATGTATCTGTGTTGCAGATGCCGGAGCCGACATCATCCTTGCCGATGGCTTTACAGATGCGGACCGGTCGAGCTCGGACGGGACGATCGGTTCTTGGGATACAGTCAATGGCATCAGCGCGCCCTCCACGACACTGCAATTTTTTGACGGCGATTCGCCTTCGCAAGTCGGTTTCCACAACAACGGTGCGAATCCCGGAACATTCGATGTTAATAACAACATGACCGCAGGGGGTTGGGACACCACGATCACCCTCGTGGTTGGCGGCGTCGACATCAATCTGACCGATCTGGTTATCGACATCAAACTGACCAACGGCAGCGGCGACTCCCAAAGCACCGGTAACAAGTCGGGCTCGGAAGCGGTCGAATTCTTCGATGCAGTAAACAGTTCGATTGGCTCGGCCACCACCGGCACCATCGGCTACCCCACCGTCGAGTACCAGCGCACGCTGGACCTAAGCGGCATCACCCTCTCCGCCGGCCAGACTTACACCATGGTCATCAGCGCTCGCGGCACGGGCTTTGGTCACCACAAGGCACTCGACGCGATTGAGCTCAACGGCACCGCGATCCCCGAGCCTGGCTCACTCGCACTGCTCGGCCTCGGTGGTCTGATGATCGCCCGGCGTCGGCGTGGCTAAGGATGACTTAGCTTTTCGAAGGCTTTATCTAAAAAGACAACAGCCGCTTATTCTTTGGGGAAAAGCGGTTTTTTCTTGCGCAATTTGCGTAAGCGTGAGGGGCATAAAAAAAGCCATAGATTGAATTTGTGGGCCTCGAATTGTGGCTTGCAAGTTGCTAACCCAAGGCATTGCAATCTTCGTGCGGTGGGCATGAGCTGGAGGGCTTGCTTATGCGTTGGCTGCCGCCTCGATCTCCTCGCGCGTCACGCCCAGCCAGTCGAGCATGTGCTGCTCGTAAGTGTCCTGATGGGCAGGGTTGGAGAAGTCCAGACGTAGTTCGTTGATGACCTTGGTGCCCATGGCGATCCACTCGTTCCAAGTGTCCTGGCCGAAGTTGGCGTAGATGTAGGCACCAACGGGGCCACGCATCGGTGGGTCGGCAAGTTTGGCCTGGGGTTGGCCGGTGCGCTTGTCGAGGATGGAGTCGCCGGTGGCTTCGACGGCCGCTTTCTTGGCAGCGAAGTCCTCGGTCTCAGGGACCGGGAGGTCGAGTTTGCCGAGCAGGGCGGCAATGGATTTCTGAGGCATCACGTCGCCGCGCTCGGCAGCGACGGTATAGCCCTGGGTCAGGACTTCGCCGGCCTCCTCATTGCGATCCAACTTCATCAGGGCCTGTCCACGCATGTGGAAGGCGCGTGACATCGTGGCGTTGTGCTCGATGGCCTTGGCGTAGGCCTGCTCGGCGTCTTCCCAGCGCTCGGCTTCTTTGTAGCTGTTACCCAGCGAGAAAAAGGACATGTCGTCCGGGGCTTCCCGGCACATCTGCTCCCACTGCGCGATACGGTCGTCTAAAGTGCTCATGTGCGGATTCTAGCACGTGGGATTTGTTGAAGCTCAATGCCCGTGTGCCAATCCTGAAGGGCGGTGCTTCTGCCGATCAGTCCTCGAGTTTTCGCAGTTAATGAATCGGTGTGATCGTGAAACGGAAGGCATTTGCCGGGTCCGTCCGCCATGCCTCTTTGCCCCTGGCGTCACGCAGTGGCGAGTAAGTGCGGATGGTGACGGTCTCGCCATCGGGTTCAAAGGTGAGCAGTCGCAGCCAGCCATCGCCGCCGTTACCTTTTTCGCGTGAGCCGCCGCCATCGAATTGGGCGTTGAACAGCATCTGATGCACGGCTTGTCCGCCGGCATTGGTGTCCTTGCGGTATCCGATCTGGTCTCCGCCGATGTGTCCGTTCAGCACCATCTGGATATTCGTGCTTGGGCCGACCAGTTCGTCCCAGAGTTCCTTGCCGCCGTGCGTGTCATGTGCGGTGGCGTAGTTGTGTGGGCTGGCGTCGTAGTTGTCGTCGTGGCTGAGGTAGGTGTGGGTGAGCAGGATCGCGGTGTGCTCGGCGAACTCGGGACGGTCGGCGATCTGCTTGGCCCACTGGACGGCGGCCTCGCGCGGGCCCCACTCCAGGGCGATGATGAGGAAGTCTCGGCCGTCGGGCCCCTGCATCTCGAAGTACGCGTTTTCCAGCGTCCGTGCGCCGAAGGCGTTGGTGCCCATGCCGCGCAGGATCCCGCCGCCGACACCGTCACTGTTCAGTGGATTGTCAGTGGGGCCAAAGAACGAGTTGAAATGCGTCTGCCGGTCTTCTGCGTTGCGTACGCCGTAGTCATGGTTGCCGGTGCACAGGATGTAGGGCACTTTGTCGTCCAGCACGCTGATCGCTCGTTTGGCCGCGGCCCACTGCTCAAGGCCCGTCTGATCACCGTAGCCCTTGCCACCCCCCTCAGTGATCGCGTTCTGCTCGACAAGGTCCCCCTCCTGCAAGACGAGCACGATGTTGTGCTCTTGGCGATGGTCAACGATCCATCGCGTCATGGCAATAAAGTTTTCCTGGTTTGCCTTGTACTTCGTGTAATTCTGCGTGTCGGGGATGACCACGAAGCTGTAGGGCTCACGAGGTGTCTGGGTGACGCAGCCAGCGAGCATGGTGAGCAAGAGGGCCAGGGCAGCGTGATACTTCATGTCAATTCGCCTCAGGGTTGAGTTCGGCACATCTTACCCGTCGGTTTTTCATTTATGGAGATTCGTCTGCAGACGCAGGCTGGCCGAGCCACATGACGTTACCCTGATGCCATGGCGTCATTGGATCATGTCGAGCGCGTTTTCTTGGGGAGTCATCGGCCCGCTCTGCACGCGGCGGTGGACTGGCTGCTCGAAACCTTCAGCGAGGGTTCCCCCGATTTGGGCGATCTTCTGATCGTTGTCCCCGGTGGGCGGGCCAAGCGGCGTCTTGAAGAACTACTTGCGCAACGGTCCTCGGCGATGGTCCCTCCGCGCGTCGTCACAATCGGCGGGTTGGCAGATCGCTTACTGCCACTGGACAGTCAGCCGGTAGCCGGGCGGATGACATCGATGCTTGCCTGGGCAAGTGTCATTCGTGAGGCAGAGGAGGGGCTGCTGCGTGCGGTTGTGCCCCAGGCGCCCTCGCGCGACGATTGGCCGGGCTGGTGGTCGCTTGCGGAGCAGGTCATGCAGGCGGCGGACGAGTTGGGGGCGCACAAACTTCTGGTGTCGGACGTTGCCAGCCGTTGTGTGCACGCCGGGGACCTGGCGCGTTGGGAAGCGTTGGCCGATTTGTCATCGCGGTATCAAACACAGCTGGATCAGCAGGGACTTGTCGATCGCCATCGTGCTCGGCTGGATGCAACGCAATCGCGGCAGTGCTCCTGCGACAACAGGATTGTGTTGCTCGGCCTGGCGGACCTGCAGCCGATGCTTGCGGCGATGTTGGCGTGTCTTGATTCGCCGGTCTTCGCGTTGGTCGCGGCAGATGAATCAGATGCGGAGGGTTTTGACGCGCTCGGCGCTCTGATCGAATCCTACTGGTCTGCACGTCAGATCGTGTTTGAAGACGAGGCGCTTGCGATATGCGATCAGCCTGGTGATCAGGCCTCCGAGGTGTTGGACACGGTGCGGCAGTGGTCGCAGGCTCAGCCAACCTCGGCCGATGAGATCACGATCGGGTTGGGCGATCAGAAATTGGCCGGGCCGATCGAGCGGGCACTTTCGCTGGCGGGTCTGCCGGTGCGGTCGGCAACAGGTCGTCCGATGGGTGGGGCTCGTCCGGTGCAACTGCTCAAGGCTATCGCCGCTTTTGCCAATGGCATGCAGTTCGATACGCTTGCAACGCTCTTGCGTCACCCGGATGCCGAGGCGTTTGTTGTCGATCGGACAGGCGAGGTGACGACACCCTGGCTTGCGCTTCTGGATCGGTATGCGACGGATCACCTTGCCGCTCGTCCGGCTGGTGGCTGGCTGGGTGAGCAGGCCGAGTCGATGGAGGTGATTTTTCGAGCGGCCTGCAGCTTGATTCCTGAGCAGGCGGGTTCGCTTAAGCCGCTCAACGAGTGGGCCGAGCCGATCGCGGACACGCTGCGTGCGGTGTACGGCCAATACAGTTTGCAGCGGTACGCAGAAGGTGACCGCGCGCTCGTCGCCGCGTTGGAAGAACTCGCCTCTGCGTTGCAACTTCTGATGGGCGTTGAAGCTGGACTAAGCCCACACTGCAGCTTCGCTCAGGCGGTCACACTGATTGTCAGTCAGGTCAGCAGCACCGTTATCCCGGACCCGGGCGGGGTCGCTGCGATCGAATTGGTGGGGTACCTCGAGCTGTTGTTGGATGACGCGCCGCGGCTGCTTATCGCCGGGATGAACGAACAGCACGTGCCCGAGCCGACACGCACCAGCCCACTACTGTCAGAAGGTGTCCGGCGAAGCCTTGGGCTGACCGACGATGCGCACCGCTTGGCTCGCGATGGGTATGCACTGACCCGTATGCTTGCGTGGCGGCAGGGGGTGAGGCTGATTGCGGGCAAGCGTTCTCTCGATGGAGACCCGTTGCTGCCGAGTCGGCTCTTGTTGAAGACGGACGACCCAACCCTTGTCCAGCGGATCTCGGAGTTTGTCGAGCAGACGCATGAAACGCCTGCGCCAATGATGCTGACGCCGGGCAAGCACAGCCGGTTCCTGCTGCCGATGCCCGTGGTGCCGCACGAACCGATCGATTCATTACATGTGACTGCATTCAAGGATTACCTGGCCTGTCCTTATCGTTTTTATCTCAAGCACGTGCTCGAGCTTGAGGTCTTGAACGATCGTTCGATCGAGCTGTCGGCGCGGTGGTTCGGCACAGTCGCGCACGAAGCGCTCCGCGTGCTGGCGGGGGATGATCTGAGCGGCACGACAGACCGCGGGCATCTTGCGGAGCGGCTCGGCAGTGCGTTGGATAACGCCTTTGCCAAACGTTTTGGCGCGGCGCCGCCTGTCGCGGCGCGGGTGCAGTGCGAGCAACTGCGTTACCGCCTTCAAGCCTACGCCGCGACCCATGTTGAGATGATGGCTCAGGGCTGGCGTATCGAGCACGAAGAGAAAGCACGCCCTGCCGAGGTGGTCGTGGATGGCCAGCCGTTCAGGATCCGTGGGCAGATCGACCGGATTGATCGACACCCCGAGCATGGCCACCGTGTCATTGATTACAAGACAAGTGATAAAGCCAAGCACCCCAATAAGACACACCTCAAAACGATCGACGGGCAGCCGCAGTGGGTCGATCTGCAACTGCCGCTGTATTTGGATCTGGCGGCGGGGCTGGGTGTTCATGAGCAATCGCAGATCGGTTACATCAACCTTCCGAAAAAAGTTTCAGAGACGTCCTTTCTCGCCGCTCAGTGGGATGCCGACGCATTGGCCTCGGCACGTGAGCAGCGCGATCAAGTGATCCGTCAGGTACGAGCGGGCGTGTTCTGGCCACCCAAGCAGCCGCCAGTATTTGAGGACGGGCTTGGGGGGCTCTGTGGGGACGAAGTCGCGGATCGCGCGGCCTTGATCAGTGCCTCGGCAGGGGGTGAGGCATGACACAATCCTTGCTGCCAAACCTGCCGCACCAGGTCGTCCGCGCATCGGCCGGGGCGGGCAAGACCTATCAACTCACGACGCGTTACCTCGACCTGCTCGTACGTCGCGAGCCACCGCAGCAGATTCTTGCGACAACGTTCACACGCAAGGCAGCGGGTGAGGTGCTTGGCCGTGTGCTCGGCCGACTCGCTTCAGCGTGTGCCGACCCGTCTCAGCGTGAACAATTGGCAGCCGCTTTGAATCAGCCCGAACTTTCGCAAAGCGACTGTCTGGGCATGCTGCGCTCGTTGACGGATGGGCTCAACCGGCTCGCAGTCGGCACGATCGATGGCTTTTTCAATCGTGCCGCCCGCGCGATGGCGATGGATCTCGGACTGCCACCGGACCCGAGGATCATTGATGAAGGCTCGCCACTGGCCCAGCAGATGCGGTTTGATGCGATCCAGGCCGTGCTTGGTGAGCAGGCTGAGAATGACGACAGCCTCGTTACGTTGATCGAAATGCTCCGTCGTCTGCACCACGACACCGCCCAACGCAGTGTGACCGAAGCGATCGACAGCATTGTCAAAGATCTCGGCGAGGTGTACCGCAATTATCCGGAACAGTCGCTTTGGGGCGTGTTCCCTGATACAGGTCAGCTTGATGCAGATCAGCTTAATACGGCCGTTGCGTCATTCGAAAAGATGGCACCTCATCTGCCACTGACGAAATCGGGCTCAGTCAATCAGGCCTTTAAGAAAGCGTATGACGCAATCCTCTCCGACGCGCGATCCGGTCAGTGGGAGAACCTGCTTGCCAACGGCTTGATCAGAAAGGTGATCGCAGAGGAAAGTGAATTTTCGCGCATTGCCATTACGGATGATTGGTTGTCAGTGATCAAGCCCTTGCTGATTCATGCCATGGCTGTTCGATTATCCGCACTGGCCGACCAGACGCGTGCAACCTATGACCTGCTTGCCTTGTTTGACCGCCATTACCAGTCGACGCGCTATGCTCAGCGGGTGTTGTTGTTCAGCGACCTGACATATGTGCTTGCGGAGGGATTGCCGGGCCTCGGTGAGGCAGGGGTCGATGAGCTTTGTTTCCGCTTGGACGCGAAGGTAACCCATCTCCTGCTCGATGAGTTTCAGGACACCTCGCTGCGACAGTGGGATGTGCTTGAGCCGTTTGCCCAGCAGATCACGGACAACTTTGAGGACAGTCGAAGCCTGTTCTGTGTTGGCGATACGAAGCAGGCGATCTACGGCTGGCGTGGCGGGTGTGCGGAGTTATTTGATGCGGTTGAGGCCTTGCCCGGCGTTGAGCCAACATCCCTGAGCGACAGCTACCGCTCTTCGCAGGTCGTGCTCGACACGGTCAACGATGTCTTTACAGGCCTGGTCGGCAACCCGGCACTGACGGATTGTTCAAGCGCAGCGAAGCGGTGGCAGCAGGGTTTTGAGTTGCACCACGCGGTCAAGACGGATTTGCCCGGGCATGCTGTTCTGCACACGACCGCGAATGGAGACTCGGGGCAGGCCAGTGATTCGGAAGATGACGCCGATGCTCCGCCTGATGCGCACGCCCATTATGTCGCGGGTTATATCCGCAAGATGACAGAGCAGTTGCCCGGCAAGACGATCGGCGTCCTGATGCGGTCGCGCGCCAAGGCACGCACCCTCATGCATGCGCTGCGTTCGCTCGGTGTTCACGCGGCAGAAGAGGGGGGTAACCCCATCGGCCACGACCCGGCGGTTGCGGCAGTGCTTGCAGCGATCCAGTTCGCGGATCACCCCGGGGACAAAGTGGCACGTTTCCATGTGGCCAATTCGCCGATAGGGGAATTGCTTGGAATGAATCAGGAGGTTCATCCGGAATCCATCGCACTTGGCTTGCGTCGCTCTTTAATTGATCAGGGCTATGCGGCGGTGATCGCAGGATGGGTCACCGCGCTCGCTCCGAGTTGCAACGCGATCTCGTTGCGCCGGCTCATGCAGTTGATCGAACTTGCAGAGCAGCACGACGAAGAAGGCGCGACACTTCGGCCCGGTTTCTTTGTGCAGTCGGTTCAGGCGGCGAAAGTGGAGGATGCCTCGCCCGCACCGGTCCGCGTGATGACGATTCACGCGAGTAAGGGACTTGAGTTCGACGCGGTCGTCCTGCCTGACCTGGACAGTACGCTGTCCGCCCAGGATTCGCGTGACCTCATCGTGCTGGACCGCGACTCGCCAATCGAGCCCGTACGAGGGTTGTATCGCAGGCTCCCTAAAGACTTGTCCAGTCTGACCCCGGCGCTGAAGCGGGCGCATGAACAAAGAGCTCACGAGAAACGTACCGAGGACTTTTGCCTGCTGTATGTCGCCATGACCCGGGCACGCCAGGCGCTGCACATGCTCGTGCGGCCGCTCAAGCTGAGCTCCAACGGTAAGCCGACGAAGACCGGGCTCAGCAACCTGTCTTATGCGGCAATCCTTCGACAGACGCTGCGATCGGATGATGTGGAAGAGGGTTTTGAAGGAGGCCAGTGTCTTTACGAGGCTGGTCGAGGTGATTGGCACGACGACGAAACGCAGCCAGATACATTGCCCGCCGCGTCTACTCAAGTCGCACCCCCAATCAAATTGGTGGAGCGCCCCGAGGCCCAGGTGCGTTCATGGGTTAAGTCGAGCCCGAGCCAGATGCATGACCATGCAACGGTCAAAGCCAGCGAGTTGTTGAACCTTCAGGCGTCCGGCGGGCAGCGATACGGAACCCTTGTGCATGCGATGCTTGAATGTGTCGGCTTTATTGATGAAGGCGTGCCGACCATCCAAGAGCTTTGCCAGGCTGCCTCGCCTGTGGATTCGCCAGGGATCGATCTTGAGCAGACTGCAGGTATGATCCGGCAGGCGATGTCGTCGCCAGCCGCCCTGCAGGTGCTGCAACGTAACGGGGCAGATGTGCTCTGGCGTGAGCGTCGTTTTATGGTCAGGATCGATGACCGCTTGGTCACCGGCAGCTACGACCGAGTCCACCTGTGGTATTCAAATGGCAAGCCCATACGCGCGGTGCTGATCGATTACAAGACCGATCGCGTGGATGACGGGACGGTTGCCGACGTGGTTGAGCGTTACAGCGAACAGATTCAGCTGTATCGAAAGGCGCTCTCCATGGCGCTTCAGCTTGATGCGGAAGCGATCCAGGCAAAGCTCTACTTCATTGGAGACAGCCGGGTGGTCGACGTCCTGTAGATTTGTGCCGGCCGGCGGGTCGTGTCAGGCAAAGATTGCTTGCAGGATGTAGTAGAACAGGATCGAGAGGCCGGCCCCTGCGGGGATCGTGATCACCCATGATGCGGCGATATCACGGACCGTACTCAGGTTGATCGCTCCGATTCCCCGAGCGACGCCGACACCCAGCACCGCACCGACCAGTGTGTGTGTGGTCGAGATGGGAACTTTCGCCCATGCGAATGGCAGTGAGGCGATGAGGATAGTCGTGGCCGCGGCCATTTCCGCGCAGAAGCCGCGTGTCGGCGTGAGTTCGGTAATCTTCTTACCAATCGTCTGCATCACGCGCCAGCCCCAGGTCGCCAGGCCGAAGACGATGCCTGCACCACCTAATAAGAGTGCCCAGGTAGGTACTGCAGCTTTCGCTGCGACGGCCCCCTCGCGCAAGGCCTGGACTGCAGCAGACAGTGGGCCAATGGCATTGGCGACGTCGTTGGCGCCGTGTGCAAAGGCAACAAAGCACGCACTGAGGATCTGCAGGTATGCAAACATCTTCTCAACCTGCTTGTATCGCGAGTGTGTGCCGCTGATGTCGACCTTTTGTGCCGCAAGTTTCTCCAGTTCACGCACTTCGGCAAGCAGTTGCGAGGCTTTATCCTGCATCTCACCATCGGCGGTGTCGCTGACGCGACGCAGGTGCTTGCGTGCCTTATCGAGGCTGCGCGTGACATACGCTGACTCGAACCGGCTGACATCAGATGTATTGTCGCTGCTGACCCGGCGCACGAGTATCGCTGTGACAATGGCTCCGATGATGCCGATCACTGCCGCGACACCAAAGACCACCAGCAAGAAGTGGTTGCCATCGGCCTTGGGGTCGATGATGGGGTAGTCACGTATCCAGTCGGCCTGCTTGAAGAAGTTTTTCAAGCCCTTGAAAGCGGTCATCCCGACCAGCACGAGCATGACAAAGAAAACAATGAAAGGTGTGACACGCTTCGCGGCGTTAACGGGGTCGGGTTTGTTCAGCACGCTGCGGTGTACGAAATTAAAGAGCAGGTACGCGATCGTGCCTGCCAGCAGAGGCGACACGACCCAGCTTGCTGCGATCTTGGCAACCCCGCCGAACTGCCCCTCTTCGCCAACCCAGTTGATCGCGCTGATGCCCAGCGCGACACTGCCGAAGCCGACAACCGCTCCGACAATCGAGTGCGTGGTCGATACCGGCCAGCCGAAATACGAAGCGATCTGCAGCCACAGGCCCGCGGCCAACAGGGCCGCAATCATGCCCATGGCAAGGTTGATCGACCCGGTTTTCTGGGCGGGCTCATACTTGGTGCGGAAGTCGGGATATCGATCGATAAATGCCTGGGCCTCGGCTGCTACTTCCGGAGATTCTTCCTGAAGCGAAGCAACCTTGTCTTCTTTTCCTTGATACAGCGTGGTCAGTGCTGAGACGAGTTCTGAAGAGGGAGGCTCGCTGAGTTCAAAGGTCGCCTGAACTTCCAGTGCGGTGACCTGGATGGGGTCAAAAATCCCCTTCCGTACGGTCTCTGAGACGTTTGAGCCAACGAGGTAGGCTCCGCCGAACTCGAAAACCGCTGCGAGGATGATCGCCCACTTGAGCGTCAGTGCGCCTGAGCCGACGGATGTGCCCATGGCGTTGGCGACATCGTTCGCGCCGATGTTCCATGCCATGTAAAAGCCAAAGGCCAGTGCCATGAACAGGAGGACGATTTGACCGGTGGAAAGCCCGGCAAACAGATCTGCGAGGATTGGGGTAATCATCTGGGAGGGTCGAAGGTTCTACTTGATCTGAAGGGTGCTGCGCACGCGGTTACCCAGCCGATTGCTTCGGTCGCCGATGTCGCCGACCTGTTTGAAAATCTTTGTCCAGAGAAAAAACGCTCCCGGGCTCATTTTCTCTTCGACAGCAAACAACTCTTTCAGCAACTGGTGCTGCAATTCGTCCGCCTCGTCCTCAAGGACCGAGACGTGCTGAATCAGTTGCACGACGGCTTGCGCTTCTCCGCCGGAGAAGCCTGCTTCTAATAGTTCATCGAGTTCGTCAATAACTTTCCGGATGGCCCGGAAAATCTCCAGGTTCAGTTCAACGAATTTCTTGAATGTCTCTGCGAATGGCGGCGCCTCTTGACACGCACGAAGCGTGGTCAGCCGGGCGAGGTTCTGCATCTTGTCGGCGATCGAATCCTGGACGATGATGACCTGCCGGAGGCGACCGCGCTCGACCGCCATAAAGACCCCGCCGCGGAGCTGCTGTTCGACGTCTCGCTTGATCTCGTCCGCCTCGCCCTCGATCTGGTCGATCTCCTTGGCGAGCTGTTCGACCGTCTCCTGGTCGCCGACGAGGTAGGCTTCCAGCATCGCCTGGCCCTTCGAGACACAGCGGCCGACCCGCTCCATATGGTGCTGGATCGGGACAAACGGGGACCGGCCGAATAGTTTGGCGATGGATCGCATGTACGTAAGATAACGCTGAGACCCCAAATGTGTGCAAATGGTGAGCAATGTTAAGAACTTGATGTTTCGGGTGTAAGTCTGGCGAAAATGTGGCATCCTGAATCGAGTAGGGACACAATTCAGGTTGAAATCACGAAACCGTGCAAAATTGAAGAAGGAGATCGGGATGAACCCCTTTTTACGCCCTGTAAGCTTGATGGTGCCGTTTTGCCTGGCCTTGGCCATGCTGGTTCTGCCCGTATTTGGAGCCGATGACACGCTGCCCGACCCCGATGGCAAAGAGGCAGACATGTCCAAACCCGTGCAGGTCTACATCCTCATGGGCCAGTCGAACATGGTCGGCTTTGGCCAGACGAATAATCTCGCGAACATCGCCAAGGAGAAGTACCCCTACCTTGTCGATGACGCGGGTGCCTACACCGTCTGCAAGGACGTCCGCAACGTCTTCATCATGGCGTCGGGCAACAACATCGGGAAGATCCAGCACAACAACTGGATGACAGTGGACCGCGGGCGGATCGGCCCGGAGGTCGGCATCGGCTACCACCTTGGGCACTACCACGATGAGCCGGTTCTGATCCTCAAAAGCTGCATCGGCAACCGCAGCCTCGGATGGGACCTGCTGCCCCCGGGTGTCGAGGCCTACGAGCACGGTGGCAAACTCCACCCCGGCTACCGAGGCACTCCAAACGACCCCAAGGGTGACACCAAGGGCGACATGTCCAAGGGTTGGTACGCCGGCTGCCAATACGACGGCGACATCGCCTCGGCCAAGCACGTGCTCGAAAACCTCGACAAGTATTACCCCGGTGCCAAGGACTACGAGGTCAGGGGCTTCTTATGGTGGCAGGGCTGCAAGGACAAAGGCAACCCCGCACACGCCGAGCGCTATGGCATCCACCTGGCTTACCTCTTGCGTGCGTTGCGTAAAGACTTCGACGCCCCCAACGCCTTATTCGTCGGTGCCTCGATCGGTGAAACCAAGGAGGGTAAGGGCGGCAACGAGGGCAAGATGATGCAGGGCCTGATCGACCTGGCCCAGACCAAGGAAGAAGAGTTCAAAGGTGCGGCTGGCTTCGTCTATTCGCACCCCCTGGTCGGCGGTGCCGGGTCCTGCGGACACTATGGCAACAACGTCGTGAACTACATGAACGTCGGCCAAGCCATGGGTAAAGAGATGGTCAAGCTGCTCAAGAAAAACGAGGGCTCATCTGCTGGCGGGAGTGACGCGAAGCCAGAAGAACCTGCCGAGCCGATCGATCATGCGATGCGCACCTGGACCGGCACCAATGGCAAGGCGTTTCAGGGCAAGTTCATCGAGGCCTCGCGCAGCAAGGTTGTCCTCGAGTTGGAGAACGGCCGAAAGCGTTCGTACAGCAAGCGGGCCTTCATCGATGAGGATATTGCCTACATCGAGAAGTACGCACGCTAAACCGACCTCACGTGCCCGTAACGGCGATAAAGCCGTGCCCGATTGAACATCAGGCGCAGTTTCGTTATAACTTCGCCCCGACTCCCTCCTTTTGGTCGATACCAACCCCGGCAACCGCCGGCGTTTCGACCCCAGCGACAGTTGCAGCGCATCGGCTGATTTTCCCGCGGACCGTCCGCGTCCTTCTCGGTGCGTCACCAAGCCCAGCAAATTCTCATCCATGTGGATGAGAAAGGCTTTAAGGCTTTTTTATTGCCTGGGCTGTACCGAAGAAAGACCCCCTATGCGATTTAGTGACTTCCCCCTCTGTGCGCCTGTCCTGCGTGCGGTTTTTGACAGTGGCTATGAAACCCCCAGCCCGATCCAGGCACAGGCGATCCCCGCAGTGCTCGAGGGTAACGATGTATTGGGTTGTGCCCAGACCGGCACGGGTAAGACTGCGGCGTTTGCGCTGCCCATCCTGCACAACCTTTTTGCGAATAAGAAGGCTAAGCCGACGAATAAGCCGCGTTGTCTTGTGCTTGCGCCGACGCGTGAACTGGCCGGCCAGATCGCCGAGGGCTTCCAGACCTATGGCAAGCACCTGCCCGTCCGTGGTGCGGTGATCTTTGGCGGCGTCAATCAGAACCCACAGGTTAAGAAGTTGCGTCGCGGCATCGACGTACTCATCGCCACACCCGGCAGGCTTCTCGACCTCATGAATCAAGGGCACGTTGACCTTTCAAAGATCGAGGTGCTCGTCCTCGACGAGGCCGACCGTATGCTCGACATGGGGTTCATCCATGACATCCGCAAGGTTGTTGCGAAGGTACCCGAGGATCACCAGACATTGTTCTTCTCCGCGACGATGCCCAAGGAGATCAAGAAGCTCGCCAATCAGATGTTGACGGACCCGGTGAAGATCGAGATCGCCCCGGAAAGCCCTGCCGCCGAACGCGTGAAGCAGACAGCCTACTTCGTTGAGAAGCAGGACAAGCCCGACCTTTTCGAGCATGTTTACAACAAACTGGCGATGTTCCGCGTGATCGCCTTTACCCGCACCAAGCATGGTGCCGACAAGCTGGTCCGCCAATTGCATCAGCGCGGGATCAAGAGCCAGGCGATCCATGGCAACAAGACGCAGAACCAGCGCGAGCGTGCCCTCAGCGACTTTAAGAAAGGCAAACTCACCGTACTGGTCGCGACAGACATCGCTGCCCGCGGGATCGATGTTGAGCAAGTCAGCCATGTGATTAATTACGACGTGACGCACGAGCCGGAGACTTATATCCACCGTATTGGCCGCACGGCACGGGCCGGTGAAGAGGGGCAGGCACTCGCGTTCTGCGCCCCGGACGAGTTGGGCAATCTCCGTG
The DNA here is from genome assembly GCA_049611445.1 of Phycisphaeraceae bacterium. Taxonomy (GTDB): domain Bacteria; phylum Planctomycetota; class Phycisphaerae; order Phycisphaerales; family Phycisphaeraceae; genus JAHQVV01. The sequence goes on from JBMZAP010000006.1 coordinate 42,368, forward strand.
CGATCCAGAAACTGCTCGGCCACGAGATCGAGGTCATCGGCGACAAGCCCGACTGGGCGGATAAAAAGGATGTGCCCCTCAATAACGGCCAGCAAAACAAGCGGCGGCAGGGCGGTGCTTCAGGAGGTAAGAAGCCAAGTGGCCGACCGGGCCAGTCCAGCAACGCCCGCAAACGTCGCTCCAAACGCGGCGCTGCAAAGAAAGCAGGCGTCAAGCCCAGTGCTCACGCGAATGCGAAGCACGGCCAACCCAAGCCCAGCGGCAACAACAAACCCAAACGCCGAAAAGGCAAGGCCCATCCCAATGCCAAACGCAACAAGCCCGGCGGCGGAGTGAAGGGGTAGGCCCCTTTAATTGCGGACCTTATTCTGTTGATGATTGAGTCGTGAGCCCAGATATCATCCGATAATATCGCTGGTATTGACCGTGAATCGCCGGGTGACGGGTTGCATAGTTGATTAAGAAGATGCGTCGATATGGTCGTACCTGTTGGCAGGAGTCTTCGTGCGCCTGAACGGCACTGGCCCGATAAGCCACCCGATCAGCTTGCATGCCAACCGGTACGAATTCGTCCGTTTAGTCTGCATTGAAAAGAACTGCTATGAACACATCGGCCCGACTCTCCTTGGCATTCGTCCTATCCGCAACGTTTGCGATTGCTGGTGTCGCACAAGGTGCGCTTGTTTTGTCACACCATTACGAGATGGGCGAGACCGGCTCGCTACCGACCGATAGCGCAGGCGCGGCTGATTTTGCGACGGTCAACGGCAATGCGGCAGTCGTCGTCGCTGGAAGCAGTGGTGCCCCCGGCTCGACGTCGTACCTGTTCTATGAACCAGGGAGCTATAGTTCCGGAGCGGCGGTTGGCTCAGTACCAGATGATAATTTCGCCGTCGGCGGATGGTTCCGTGTCGATACCATCCTGTCTTCTCGAAACGATGTCACGCTTTTCCGTGCCGGCGCATTCGGAAGCGGGCATCCCGACCTTCTGTTCGGGGATGGCAACGGCGGGGATCACGACGGTTGGGCAGCGAGTCTCTCTAATGTTGCCTGGGTCGGCCCTGCATTTGGCGTTGAAGACAGCGCAGTTGCTGGCGTTTGGGCTCACCTCGCGATCATTCGCGATGGTGGGACCTCAACCTTCTACATCAACGGCATTGCTCAGGCCCCTTCGACCAATGGTGCGGCTTCATGGGGCAACGACGCCATACTGGGCGCGGACCGAGCCACAACCGGGCAGGGCATTGCCATCGATGACTTTCGTATCTACTCCTTCGCCAGCGGCGAAGGCGGCGATGCGCTCAGCGCCTTCTTTACCTCGGTCCCCGAGCCCGGGTCGCTGGCATTGATGGGCTTGGGTGGTCTTCTGGTCGCTCGACGCCGGCGGGGATAGGCCCGACGGCGTTCGTAACAATGAATTGTAAAAAGCCATGTCTAACAGGCATGGCTTTTTACGATTGTGAGAGATCTCGGATCAAATCACCGAATCATGCTTGCTCAACCCATGCGCCTCGGCGGTGTTGAGCTGGACGAGTTGCTGCTGCTCCTCTTCGCGGAGCTTGGCGGCTTCATCCGGGTCGACGTAGTCGCTGTGGCATGATGGGGCATCCTTGTCCTCGGCTTCCACCTCACCAGCGACCTTCTTCTTTTTCTTGGCGGCGAGTTTGTGGATCTCTTCAGGCGATAGGTGGCCGCGCTGCTCGAGGATCTGTTGCTGCTCGGGGGTCAGCGCTGCAGACTTCACCGTCTTGCCATCGCCGTTGCGTGCAAAGCCCTCGGCCTTGCCCGATGCCCACTCCTGAATCTCTTTACTGATACGGACAGAGCACCAGTCGTGGCCGCACATGGCGCAGAAGTCGGTGTCGACGTCGAGGTCTTCGTCGTGGTACGCACGGGCGGTGTCGGTATCGAACGCAAGTTCGAAGTGCTTCTCCCAGTTCAGTGCGGCACGTGCTTTGGTGAGTTGGTCGTCCCAGTCACGCGTGCCGGGGATGCCGAGCGCGACGTCCGCGGCGTGGGCGGCGATCTTGTAGGCGACGCAGCCTTCCTTCACGTCATTCTTCTTGGGCAGGCCCAGGTGTTCCTTGGGCGTGACATAGCAGAGCATCGACGCGCCGTGGTAGGCGGCGTTGGTCGCACCGATGCACGAAGTAATGTGGTCGTAGCCGGGGAAGACGTCGGTGACCAGTGGGCCGAGCACGTAGAACGGCGCGCCGTGGCAGAGCGTGCGCTGGGCTTTCATATTGAACTCGATCTGATCCAGAGGCACGTGGCCCGGGCCCTCGACCATGACCTGTACGCCGCAGCGCCAGGCGCGCTCGGTGAGGTTGGCGATCTCAACGAGTTCGGCGAGTTGCAACTCATCCGTCGCATCGGCTAATCCACCCGGTCGGCAACCGTCTCCGATGGAGAAGGTGATGTCGTACTCGCGCATGATGCCGCAGATGTCTTCCCATGCAGTGTTGAAGGGGTTTTCCTTGCCGTGGTGGATCATCCACTTGGCCAGCAGCGACCCGCCGCGCGAGACGAGGCCGATCAGCCGGTTCTTGGCGAGCTTGACGTGGTCTTTCAAGATGCCAGCATGGATCGTGAAGTAGGAGACGCCGTGCTCGGCCTGGAGTTTGCAGGTCTCCATGATGATGTCGTAGTTGAGGTCTTCGATCTTGCGGCCAATGATCATGGAGTAGATCGGGACGGTGCCGATGGGCACGGTGGCGTTCTTGCAGATGGCGACGCGCGTCGCGTCGAGGTCGCCGCCGGTCGAAAGGTCCATGACGGTGTCGGCCTTCCACTGCTCGGCCCACTTGAGCTTCTCGACTTCTTCATCGGTCGAGGACGAGACGGGTGAGGCGCCCATGTTCGCGTTGATCTTTGTCTTGGACGCTCGGCCGATACACATCGGGTCGAGGTCGTAGCCCAGTGCCACCTTGTTGGCAGGGATGACCATGCGGCCGGCGGCAACTTCATCGCGGACCTGTTCGGGCGAGAGGTGTTCCTCTCGCTCGGCAACGCGCTGCATCTCGGGGGTGATGATGCCCAGGCGTGCGCTTTCGAGTTGGGTGGAGGGCGTGAAGCCATCGGGATAGGTGACGGAGCGTGTGCTGCCATCGGCCTGGGTGAAGGTTATTGTCTGCAAGCCCATGCCGTCACGGCGTGGGCTTCGAATTGATTCGGCTTGATCAAGCTCTTGTGTTTCCCAACCCTCTGGCATGAAGTCCCACGCTGTCTTATTTGAGACAGGCGGCATGCCGGGCGTGTCGGGCGAGCTGAAGGTCTTTGCGCCACGGCTGCCGGGGAGGATGGTTGGCGTATTCGCAAAGGAGCCGGGCGTGGTGGTATTAGGCTCAAGGCCGGGGTCTGCACCGACGACGGGGAGGGTATAGGTTTTGTCTGTGGCGGTCATGGCAATAGCTCCGCTTGAAGGTTTTCAAGTCGGGAGGCAATAGCCAGAACACGTGTGAAGCCGCGAGCGGCTTGGTCGGTGACGGGCTCGCCTCCCTACGCGGCCCGCAAACAAAAAGCGGGACCGATCAGGTTCCAAGGGACTGTCTCAGCCGCGAACCACCGCGGCACCCCTGGCGAGTGGGTTCAGGATAGGCCCCGGCTCATGCATGGGCAAGTGTCCTGACCAAAGTGCGTTAAGCTGATCTGATGCCTGATCTTTTTGGCGAATCCGAGCAAGCCGAGGTCATCCTTGAACTCCGCCCAACGCAGCGGGATGATAACCGTGCGACGGTGCGGGTGGGCATCAAAGACAGCAAGAAGAAGCCGCGGGTGGTGGCGACGCTGACCAGCCGGATCATCGCGGACATGGGCCTGCATGTCGGCCAAGCGTGGACGGCTGACCTGGCCCGGCAGGTCGAGGGTGGTGTGGGCCTGGACAAGGCGATGCGGAGCGCGATGCGTCGGCTCAGCCAGCGGTCGATGAGCGGTTGGATGCTACGGGACAAGCTCAAGACGCAGGGGCACGAACATGTGGTGATCGACGCGGTGCTGGAGCGCTTGGCGGAGCTTGATCTGCTGAATGATGAGCAGTTCGGCCGGGCGCTGGTGCGTGACACGATGGCACGCAAGCCCGCTGGGCCGGCACTACTCAAGCAGAAGCTCTTTCAGAAGGGGATTCGCGGTGCGCTGGCGGACAAGCTGATTGCCGAAGCCACGGCCGACCAGGACGCGCAGCAGGACGCCGCGATTGCATTTGCGCGCAAGCGAGCCGGTTCGATGGCGTCGCTGGACAAAGCGACACGTGAGCGGCGGCTTTACGGGCAACTCGCCCGGCGGGGCTTTGACCCCGACACGATACGGACGGCGATCGAAGCGGTGAAGCGTGATGAGCCCGAATGATTACAATGCTGCCATGCATCGATCTGCTGCTCTGATCGCGATTGCCTTGGCCTGTGTGATGTCGCTTGGCTGTGTGGAGCGTCGGCTGATGATCACATCTGAGCCGGCGGGGGCGCTGGTCTTTTTAAATGATCAGGAAGTTGGGCGGACGCCATTGGAGGTGCCTTTCACGTGGTATGGCACTTACGACGTCCGTCTTGAGCGTGAAGGCTACAAGACGCTTGAGACGGAGCAGGTTGCCGAGCAGCCCTGGTGGGAGAAGCCGGGGCCGGACCTGATTGCCGAGGCGATGCCCGACAAGCGTGTGGAGATTGCCTGGCACCTGAAGATGCTTCCGAAAGTGCCCGCGAGCGAGACGGATCCGGAGCGAGTTGTAGACTTTGCCAAGCAGATGCGTGAGCTGAATCGCCGCGACTGAGCGCTGTTCCGGGTTTGTAAGCATGGCAATCCATCCGACCCATCTCGACTTGAAGCGTGACGAGGCTTTGACGGTGCGATGGTCCGATGGCAGAGAGTCTGTGTACCCCATTGCGTATTTACGCCGGATGTCGCCCTCAGCGGATGCCCAGCAGACACGGGAGGCTCTGGCGAGCAATCCTTTGGCGGTTTTGCCGAAAGGGGCGGATGGGCCACTGCGTGCCGAGCGGATCGAGCCGGTCGGTCGGTACGCTGTTCAACTCATTTTTTCTGACGGCCACCGTACGGGTCTCTATACCTGGTCGTATTTACGCGAGATTGATCCGGGTTCAGAATGTGGAAAGATCCGATAATTCTTTGCCTGATTGACAACGGCGCTCGAATCATGTGCAATCTATGTGTGTGTCAGTGACTCTTGTGGTGATTTGTTCTAATCTCCGCTCTCCGCTTTGGGAACTGTTTCCCTAGGTGGCCCGATAAGTGCTCAATCTTTTATACTGGTAATGTTGATTACCTCGTTTCGTGTTCGATAACGTCTTCACGAGTGAGACTCAGGGGTGGTTCATGAGGTTTCAAGATACTTTGATCGGGTGGACGATTTTAGATACGTCGTTAGTAATGTTGCCGTCGCATCTGCGGCGTGCATAAGTTTCGTCTAAGGCATGCTCGGGGGCGGGCATCCTGAGACGAGTGCGGGACATGGCTCCCTCAGGCCGGCGTGTGTCGGTCGGGCCGGTTCCGCTTCCGAAGTGACTTGGGTGTTCCGAGTCAAATGCATCTTTCCAAGGAGACGCATGATGCAAAGCAAGTTTAAGACCGCATGTTTGATGGCAG
>JBMZAP010000007.1:0-46702 GCA_049611445.1 Phycisphaeraceae bacterium
AAAACACCGTTTATTGGTTTGATTGAAGCAAAAAACATGACGCTTTTTGCTTCATGTTTGGCAGCATTTGAGCTTCGGAATGGATACGGGATAGTTCTGGAAGAAATGCCCTCAAACTGCACAGATAAGCAGTAAATCATCGAAATACGAAGTTGGAAATGACGTCTGAATGAAGTGTATGCGCTATCATTTTACGATGGTAAAATTGCGCTTTCGCTAACGATACAACTTAAGTCATTGACATGAAGAATCTGGTGCGACAAGCAATGCCTACAAAACCTTTTATGGCCGTCCTCGGGTTCTCTATTGTCGGCTCAGCAGTAGTCGCTGCAGCGGTGCTGCACGGCCTGCGCCCTTTTTCAACCCAGCAAGCGTCGGAGGTTGGCACGCTGACTGTTAATGCTGCGGCAGAAGAAAAAGTGTCGTTCAACCGGGACATCCGTCCAATCATTACGGAGAACTGCTTTGCCTGCCATGGCCCCGATGCGCACGAGGCAAAAGCCGATGTCCAACTCCACAGCAAGAAGCTGGCGCACGACGGTTTCCTGATCGTGCCTGGAGAAGCAGACGAGAGCGAGGTCTGGCTACGGATCATCGATCAAAAGAAACCGATGCCGCCCAAGAACAGTCACAAGAAGTTAACGGATGAGCAAAAGGACCTGATTAGGCGATGGATCGAACAAGGTGCGGAGTACGAGCCGCACTGGGCCTACGTCCCGCCGAAAATGACTCAAACACCTGCGGTCAAAGCACAGGGATGGCCTGACCATTGGATTGATAACTACATCCTTGCCAATCTTGAAGACAACGGCCTTGAGCCGGTCGAGGATGCTGGCCGGGTGGCACTGATCCGCCGACTGAGCTTTGACATCGTTGGCCTGCCGCCGACACCTGCAGAAGTCGAAGCGTTTGTTAATGACAAATCCCCGGATGCGTACCAGACGCTGGTTGATCGTCTGCTTGCCAGCCCGCACTTTGGTGAGCGCATGGCGGTTTACTGGTTGGACGTTGTGCGATTTGCTGACTCGGTGGGGTATCACGGTGACCAGACTCAGAGCATCACGCCATACCGTGACTGGGTCATCTGGGCATTCAATGAAAACCTCCCCTATGACCAGTTTGTAGAGCATCAAGTAGCTGGCGACCTCGTCGAAGACCCGTCCGGGAACGCCCTGATCGCAAGTGCATATAACCGACTGTACCAGACCTCGCATGAGGGTGGCATCCAACGCAAAGAATATGAGGCGATCTATGACGCCGACCGCGTACGAAACTTCGGCGAGGCGTTCATGGGCGCGACCATCGGCTGTGCTCAGTGCCATGATCACAAGTATGACCCTTATACAGACGAAGATTTCTACGCGCTTGCCGCATTTTTTGGGCAGATGGACGATCTTGAGCACCTGCCGCCGCTCGATGGCAGCAATTTCGGAAAAGGCACGAATCGAAACCCGACGTGGCGAGAGCCAACCGTGGACGTGCTCTCGCCTTTAGATGAGCGACGCAAGGCCGTCCTGCAGGCTAAGCTCAGCGAGGCATCAGATGCGGAACTGAAGAAGACGCTGCAAGTCGAGCTTGATGCGATTAAACCTCGCAAAGTCATGATCAGCAAGCAATTGCCAAAGGACAAATATCGTCCTGTCCGATACCTGGCACGTGGCAACTGGCTTGATGAGACTGGTGACATCATGCCACCCGCCATCCCGACATTCATGGGCAAGCTGGATGTTGATGGCGTGGCAACGCGTCTTGACCTTGCAAAGTGGCTGACAACGCCGATCGAGCAGGGCGGCATCGGCGAACTCAACGCACGCGTCATGGTGAATCGCCTCTGGTACATCATGTTTGGCGAAGGCCTGTGCACCACGCTAGGCGACTTCGGCGGCCAGGGGATGCCGCCCAACCATCCCGAGCTGCTTGACCGGTTGGCGATCGAGTTCATGGCGTCCGGCTGGGACGTTAAGCAGATCCTCAAGACGATGGCGATGACGCGGACCTATCGGCTCTCGACCGAGCCGACGCCGAAGCTGCTCCGAGACGATCAGAACAACACATTGTTTGCTCGTCAAAGTCAGAAGCGCCTGCCCGCCGAAATGATCCGTGACAATGCATTGTTGGTCAGCGGACTACTCGTCGACCAACTTGGTGGCGAGTCGGCAAGGCCTTACCAGCCCGTCGGCTACTACATGCACTTGAACTTCCCGAAGCGTAAGTACAAGCAGCACGACGACCTGAACCAGTGGCGCCGTGGCGTCTACGTGCACTGGCAACGCCAGTTCTTACATCCGATGCTCAAGGCTTTCGATGCGCCGTCGCGTGAGGAATGCACCGCGAAGCGCCCCGTGTCTAATACGCCGTTGGCAGCACTGGTGATGCTTAATGACCCGACGTTTGTTGAAGCATCGCGCAATTTTGCGCAGCGCGTTTTAGCCGAGGCGAAGGGCAGTGATCGGGCGAAACTGGACTGGGCAATGATGCAAGCGCTTTCACGCCAGCCATCCGACAAAGAGGCGGGGTTGATCCTCGAGCTTCTGAAAGAGAACCGAAAGGCATTTGAAGTCAGCCCGGCCAATGCTGAACAATTACTTTCGGTTGGCCTCTCGCCGCGTGACGAGACACTCGACAAGGTCGAGCACGCCGCATGGACGGAAGTTTGCCGTGTATTGTTGAACCTTCACGAGACGATGACACGGCCTTGATGCCGAGGTAAATAGATATGTCCACACAAAGCAAAATTGCCGATCAGGTCCACCAGCAATACGAGCAGCTATCGCGTGTCAGCCGACGCCAGTTCCTGGGCCAGGTCTCGCTGGGCCTCGGTACTGCGGCGCTCGGGTCGTTGATGTCTGCTGAGAAGGCTTTTGCTGCAGCTTCTCAATCGACACTGAGCCCGCTTGAGGGCGCAATTGATCCACTGCACTTTGCGCCTAAGGCCAAGCGTGTGATCTTCCTCTGCATGGCAGGTGGTCCCAGTCACCTGGAGACGTTCGACTACAAGCCGACCCTCGCGAAGATGGATGGCAAACCGATGCCCGAGTCTTACACGAAGGGCCAGCCCATCGCACAGCTCCAAGGCAAAGAGCTTAAGGCGCTGGGCCCGCAAAAGAATTTCAGCAGGCATGGCAAGGGCGGTCTCCTGATCAGTGACTGGCTGCCACACATCGGCTCGGTTGCGGATGACATCTGCGTCGTGAAGTCGATGATGACCGAACAGATCAACCACGACCCTGCTCACACCTTTATGAATACCGGCACCGCGATCAGCGGACGTCCCTCGATGGGGTCATGGGTCAATTACGGGCTCGGCTCGATGACCGAGGACCTGCCCGGCTTCTGCGTACTTGTTTCGGATGCCAAGTCACGTAACCCGCAGCCGATCGCATCGCGGCAGTGGTCCTCGGGTTTCTTGGCCAGTAAATATTCCGGCGTTGAACTCAACTCGATTGGTGATCCGGTCCACTACGTCAAGAACCCGCCTGGCATCAACCGAACGCAGCAGGAGCACCTGATCAGTGCGGTGAAGGACCTGAATCGTCTGCGTGATAAGGATCACTACGACCCTGAAATCGAGTCGCGAATTTCGCAATATGAACTCGCCTTCAAGATGCAGATGGCCGTCCCGGAATTGACCGACTTGTCCGATGAGCCCAAGGAAGTGCTGGAGATGTACGGGGCTACACCGGGTGATGGCACGTTTGCCAGTAACTGCCTGATGGCTAGGCGATTGGCGGAACGTGGCGTTCGATTTATCCACCTCTATCACCGCGGCTGGGACCACCACGATGGTCTGGTCAAGCACATGACCAACTGCTGTAAAACCGCAGACCAGCCGACCGCAGCACTCATCAAGGACCTTAAGCAACGTGGCATGCTTGACGACACACTTATTGTTTGGGGTGGGGAATTTGGCCGAACTCCAATGAGCCAGCGTGGTATAGGCCGTGATCACCACATCAAGGGCTTCTCGATGTTCATGGCCGGCGGAGGCGTCAAGGGGGGAACGTCCTATGGCGACACCGACGATCTTGGCTACCACGCCGTCGATAATGTGGTCCATGTCCGTGACTTGCACGCGACAATGCTGCATCTGCTTGGCATCGATCACCACCGCCTGACCGTGAAGTATCAGGGGCTGGACGTCAAACTGACCGGTGTTGAGCCCGCACGCGTGGTCAAGGACATCATCGCATAAAGATTGTTGCGGCCAGCCTTATCGCGTGGATACACTGAGCAAAGCCTGGGGCGGTCAGCCCTGAGCTTGCAGGGAAGTGTTGGCCATGACCATCGCAAGTGAGTTCTTCTTTTTCGCTCGTCACCATGTGCTTCTGGTGACTCTGTTTGTTTTGTGTGCATCGTTGGCGTTTCCCGCTTATGCAGATGATCTGAGCTCGCAGCGCAGGTTACTGCTTCAACACGGCGTGCAGCCAGAGGTTGAGACACTCATCAAGTTTCTTGATGACTTGCAGACCGATACCAAGTTAGAAGAACAGATCGATGCACTGATCGCAGACCTTTCGAGCGATCAATGGCAACAGCGAGAGGCTGCGACAAAGAACCTGATCAGGATCGGTCAGCGTGCCCAGGACAAACTCGAGCAGGCGCTTGAATCCTCTGACGCCGAAGTCCGATGGCGAGCACGGCGAGCTCTGGATTCATTGGATGCAAATAACGAATCTTATATTCGTCGTTCCCTGGCGCTGGCCGCCCTTGGAGTCTTAAAATCTCTTGGTGATCCAAGATCGGTAGAAGCGATCATTAACGTATTCACTCTCTTTGTGGATGACGAGGTTGTGCGTAACGCAGCAAGTGAGGCACTGTGGGCAAGCGTCGATGCGTCGTTGGCTACATCTTTAATATTGAGTATCGATGATGAGAGCGATGCTGCGCGGGCTCCCTCCGTTGTTGCGTTGGAGATTGCGACCGCAGAAGCGGGACCGAAGGTCCGGAGTCAGACACTGAAAAAAATTGAAGCGCTGCTCGGGGATCAATCTGCGAGAATTCGCCTCGCAGCAGCGAGAGCACTGCTCGACCACCAGCCGACAGAGGTTATCAAAGTTCTTGTTCAGTTGACATCTGAAGCGAATCAGGAAGTCGCATGGAAAGCAGATGCATTGCTGTCCATGAAGACTGGCGCCAGCATGCAGCTCACGGACTCCCAATCACTTGGTGACGCTTGGAAGCAGTGGGGCGAAACGAGCCTTCAGAACGCCGACCTCAGTGGCAAACTCGGGCAGCGTCGGCTCAATCTCAAGGCGGGTCGTAATTGGCTGGATGAGAGCTTTAAAGTGAATAAAGATTCGTTGGCCGATGGCTATGGCCAATTTGAGTACGAGTCGACCAATCAAGGCAAGGCGAGCGTCACAGACGGCAAATTACGAATCGACGGAGCAAGCAAGGAAGGCGATCAGCGACTCTTCATCACGTCGCAGCGGATGATTGGCAGTGACCGCTGGTCGGATGTGGTCGAGGTTAGTGCCAAACTCGGCGGGGAGAAAGGCGGCAACTATGGATGGCACATGGGGGTTTCGGTCGGAAAAATCAAGGTGCTGTATCACCCCGGAGAGAGCAAGGGGTATTTCCGTGTTGAGCAAACCGATACGCACGAATATATCACCTCAAACGAGGACCTCACTTTTGCTCCTGTAACTGGCGTGATGCAGGAGATGGTTGTACGGGTTCAGAAAACAGCATCCGGGGCTGAGGTCGATATCACCGTCAGGGATGAGGACGGCAAGCGTCCATTTAATAAGCGGTTGACTGTTACAGATCAACAACTCGGCGAATACAACCGGATTGGCCTTGAGCGTAGTGGCCGCACTGGCGGCGGCGCCCTATTCGATTTAGTCAGTATCCGTCTTTCTCAGTGATTCAAGCATACAGTGATTGCTGTGTATCAATGTAGTACTGCCAGAGTCGTGAGATCGTGAGATGTCATCAAAAGGCTAGTCTTCGCGCTTGTCTCGCTCTACAACCGCATATGCGTTGTGGTTGTGGATCGATTCGAAGTTTTCACTGGCAACCTGGTACCAGGCAATGCGGTCTTCGCCATCGAGTGCAATCGCCAGATCTCGGACGATGTCTTCGACGAACTTTGGATTGTCATACGCATCTTCAGTGACGAATTTTTCGTCGGGTCGCTTAAGCACGGCAAAGACTTGCGTGCTGGCACACTTCTCGACAAGCTCAAACAACTCTTCGATCCACATCGACTGGCCGGGAGCAAAGCGAACCCTCGCTTCCATCTCGCATCGCTGGTTGTGGGCACCGTACTCGGAGATCTCCTTCGAGCAGGGGCATAGCGATGTTGCCGGTACTTTGATGCCAAGGATGAAGTCTTCAGTCCCATTTGACACCGCTTCAAACGTGACTTCGATATCAAGCTTTCCAGCCTGACCCGTAACAGGCGCCTTCTTGTCGATGAAGTAGGGGAAGGTCATCTGCAGATGGGCTTCCTCGGCCTCGAGGCGGACCTTCATATCTCGGGCGATTTCCATCACATCACTGGAATTGATGCCCTGATGGTGCTTGTTGAGCACTTCGAGGAACCGACTCATGTGTGTGCCCTTCTGATAGTGTGGCAGGGCAACGTACATATTCACCATCGCGACGGTGTGCTGCCTCTCATCAGTCTCAGGCTTCATCAGGGCGATGGGGTAGCGGATGTCCTTCACGCCGACCTTGTTGATCGGCACCTGCCTGCGGTCCTCACTGCCCTGCACGTCGGGCATTGCCGATTTGCTGATTTCAGTCGAAGCTTGGTCATCTGCGGTCATGAGTGTTGCTTTCATACTATGCTTTCACGAGTAGCAAACGGACCATTGTAGGCCCGCCAACACCCATGGACAATCCAAAGCGATAAAACGCGGGGTGGAAAGATGCCAGGGGTGCCTGGCCTGTTACAAAAACCGCTTTTCATGGCAGTAACGTGAAGAAAAAGAAGAAAAAATCGACCTCGAAGCGAACAAAGCGTAAGCCTGCTCCTGCGACGACACGAACGAGCGTCAATGAGCTCAGCGAGATGTTTGGCCAACCGGAGATCCCCGAGCAGTTGCCTATCCTGCCCGTGCGTGGCACATTGGTTTTCCCGGGGACGATTATTCCCCTTGGGATCGGACGCCCTTCAAGTCGCCAGCTCCTTGAGGAATCACTCGCTAAGTCAAATGTAATCGGTCTGGCCGCGCAGATCGATGAGGAACAGGAAGACCCGGGTTTTGCTGGCATCCACAAGGTTGGTACCGCGGCGCTGGCTTTGAAGCTCATCCGGCAGCAGGACGACACGATGACACTGATCGTGCACGGCCTGTCGCGCATCCGTCTCGATAAGCCTGTGAGGTCCAAGCCATATTTGCGTGCTAGAGTCTCGACTCTCCGTGAGAGGCCCGGCAGAGGCCAATCATTCAAGGCGACAATCAATCAGCTCCGTGATCTCGCGCTCGAATTAATCGAGCTCACGCCGAACGCGCCCGAGCAGGCGCGCAACGTCTTGATGAACGTCGAGTCGCCCTCGGGTTTGGTCGACTATCTCGCAGCCAATCTGGATATCGATATCCCTGACAAGCAGGCCATGCTTGAAGAACTCAGTGTCAGCAAAAGGGCTAAGGCGGTGCATCACCTGCTCAGCCAACAGCTTCAGCTCGCCAGGCTCCAAGACAAGATTCAGCAGGATGTCGAGGCGAATATCGGCGAGGGCCAACGCAGGCTCTATCTCCGCGAGCAGATGCGGGCGATCCAGGAAGAACTCGGTGAGGGGGACGGTTCCGCTGAGGTGATCGATGATCTGCACAAGCGGTTGGTTGAAGCGGCTCCGCCCGAAAAAGTCATGGAAGAGGCCGAGCGTGAACTCTCGCGGCTGGAAATGATTCCGCCTGCCAGCCCCGAGTACTCCGTGATTATGAGCTATGTCGAGCTTATCGCAGAATTGCCTTGGAACAAGTCCAGCAAGGACCGCCTCGATTTGAAGCACGCGCGGGCAATCCTCGATCGAGACCACTTTGATCTGGACAAAGTTAAGCGCCGCCTGATTGAATATCTCGCGGTGCGTAAGCTCAATCCCAGTGGACGCGGGGCGATCCTTTGTCTCAGCGGCCCGCCCGGCGTTGGTAAAACGTCGCTTGGCAAGTCAATCGCGGAGGCGCTTGGACGCGAGTTTGCCCGGATCTCCATGGGTGGTGTGCGTGACGAGGCGGAGGTCCGCGGCCACCGCAGGACCTATATCGGTGCGATGCCGGGGCGGCTGATCCAAGACATCCGCCGCTGCGGTACCAACAACCCGGTCATCATGCTCGACGAAGTCGACAAGCTCGGCAGCGATTTTCGTGGCGATCCTTCGTCGGCCCTTCTGGAAGTCCTTGATCCAAGGCAGAACCACGCCTTTGTTGACCGGTATCTCGATGTGCCATTCGACCTGAGCAAGGTCATGTTTATTTGCACGGCTAACTATGTCGGGAACATCCCGCCGGCACTACGCGATCGTCTCGAAGTAATTGATATTCCCGGCTACACCGATCATGACAAGCTCGCGATCGCAAAGAAATACCTTGTCCCACGGCAGATGAAGGAGCATGGTCTCAAGGCCAAGCACTGCTCGTTCCGAGTGACGGGGTTACGAAAACTGATTGACGCCTATACCCGGGAGGCGGGCGTGCGTGAGCTGGAGCGGCAGATTGGAGCCGTATGCCGAGCCATCGCTGCGAAGGTTGCTCAAGCCCGTCGGGCACCAAAGAAGGCGGTCGTGGACGAGTCGATCGTCGAGGATTTGCTTGGACCGGCGAAGTATGTCCGCGAGTTGGACACGCGTACTGGCGTGCCTGGTGTCGCGCTTGGACTGGCCTACACCTCCGTCGGTGGCGAGGTGCTATTCATTGAGGCGACCCGTTACTCCGGCAAGGGGCAGGTCAAACTCACCGGGCAGATCGGCGATGTAATGAAAGAGTCGGCCCAGGCCGCCCTCTCTCTTTTTAAGAGCCGGGCTGAGGCGTTGGGCGTCGATCCGAAGGAACTCCATGAGAGTGATCTGCACATTCACGTTCCCGCAGGCGCGGTCCCGAAGGACGGCCCATCCGCCGGCGGGGCGATGTACACTGCCATTACCTCGCTTCTGACAGGCCTGCCCGTCAAGAAAGATCTCGCGATGACCGGAGAGATCACGCTGCGTGGTAAGGTCCTGCCGATTGGTGGTGTTAAAGAGAAGACGCTCGCTGCAGATCGCCTGGGAATCAAGACTGTCTTATTGCCGGAACTGAATCGCAGGGATCTGGATGAGATCGATCCCGCAGTACGCAAGCGTTTGAATATAAAGTTTGTGAAAGATGCGGATCAGCTCTTGAAGCACGCAATCCCGGGATTAAAGGTCAATTAATCGATTACACAGGGCGTATCAGTACAATGATACGAGCCGAATCCATGAAGTAGAAGTGCTTGCGTGCTCACATATCAACGGATATGTCGTACTTCGCATGCTTGGAGATGACTTCGATCTTGTAATCACCTGCAGACAGTGTGAGATCGCGTGTGCCGGAGGTTGATTTGTTGGTTCGCAGCGAGGTGGTGACGAGCAGCCAATCGCCATTATCCTGCTTGCGGTGGACACGTACCAAGACGTTGCAACCTTTATCGAGAGCATTGATCTTGTATTGAATCTGGACCTGGCTGTGGCTGCCGAGTTTGAAACTGGCGTCTTCGCGTTGCTCCTGATCGCCTGCCTGACCAGACACGTTCGCCAGGCGCGCCGCAGCTGCAGGCTCGGCCCAGCAAGTCAGGGCGCTCACCATGAGCAGCAGTATCAGGAGTCGCGAGAGGTTGATCATTTCGGGCACTGTCGAAGGTTTTCGACGAATTGGGGGGCGGGATTATAACAGTTCGTTGTCTCTAGGTCCGCTAACCAAGCGGAGGATGGTCTATCATGTCGGCATGAAGCTTTACACCAAACGCGGTGACGATGGCCATACCGACCTGATCGGCGGGGCCAGGGTGTCCAAAAACCACCTCAGAGTCGGTGCGTATGGGGCCGTGGATGAACTTAATGCCACGATTGGGCTGGCTCTTGCCGACTGTGAGATTGACGCCATTGAGCGTAGTCTTATTACTGTACAGTGCCGTTTATTCGATCTGGGGGCAGATTTGGCGACACCGAATGGTGAAAAACCCTCTCAGAGCCGTTTAAACGAGGGGCATGTCGGTGAACTGGAATCAGCGATTGACGATGCCAGTGCGGAATTAGAGCCTCTGAGGAACTTTATCCTGCCTGGTGGGACACTTCTGGCAGCACGATTGCATGTTGCCAGAACCGTCTGCCGCAGGGTCGAGCGGCAGACGGTCGCTCTCTCTGAGACCGACCCCGTGGATCCGATTGCGACCATCTACCTGAACCGGCTTGCTGATCTGCTCTTCGCTCAGGCGCGGCTAGCGAACGCGAAGGCTGGGGTGTCGGATGTACCATGGCGACCTGATCAGGATCAGTGAGGCCGAGGGGGTCTGTGTATCCTGATTCTTCAACCCCTGAGTCAGAGGCGATGACCAAGAATTATTCGACGATCCTGTGCTTCCTGATGGTCTTTGCCTTGGCCAATGCCGGCTGCAAAGCGGTAGACAGTGCGACAGGCGCGAACAATGCCAATGTTGGACAGAGCCTCAGGCAAAACAACCGGGGCCTGACACGCAAAGAATTGTCGCTGAGACTTCGGCGGCTAGCAATGACCTATCTGGGCGACGTCCCAGAGGTATGCGAAAAGGTCGCCGCATCTGACCTGCCGCTGGAGCAGCGTGTCAAAGCACTTTCGATACGAGTCAACAGCGCCGACTCGGTCATCGCGATTGCGGCCGACCCTGACCCGCAGGTCGCGCTGCTGAATATGGTGACGGTCCTCACATTGCAGCGGATCGTTGCAGAAGAACGCGCGGAAGAAGCTTTTGGCGAGTACGGCAAGGACTTCATCGCCGCGACAAGGAGAATGGAAAACGAGATTTGGAAACTCGCAACGCTGGTGCTTGACGCTGACGAAATGAAAGAGCTTCGAGAACTGATCGTTCAGTATCGCAAAGACAATCCGGACGAGCGTTATGTTTGGTGGGTACGGTTCGCCGAATTCAGTGGATACAAGGAGACGTTCAGCATCGCGAGCCTGGGCCGCAATGTTGTTGACATCTTCCTGCCGGTTGGAGAAGCGGTTGCCGGGATCGAGTCGACAACAGACGTTGCAGAACGAGCGACCTGGCTTGCGGCCCGCCAAGCCCTCATTGTGCAGTGGCGTGTGGAATTGACCTATTTACAGACGCTCGCCGCGCCGGAGACAGTTCGTCTGCTGGATGACATTCAGCGCGTTGCTAAAACCATCGACAACCTTCCCAAGGACATTGCCAAGGAGCGCATGGCACTGCTCGAAACAATCGAGGATCAGAACGGCGCGCTGAGTCAACTCTTGAACAAGGCTAAGGCGATTGTCGATCAGGTCAATGAGGCTTCGAAATCCGCAAAAGAGATCGTCGCGGATGTGGATGGCGTAGTTGAGAATTTTGATAAGACAAGGGGCAATATCGATGGAACGATCAAGCTTGCTGACGAATCGTTGACAAACGCGAAGCGGATTCTGCCTGAAACCGAGTCCGCCTTGGCCCAGTTGGATGCGACCAGCAAAACACTGGGCGAAACCATCACCATCCTTGATCAGTTCACGCGGCAGTTCGAATCTGAAGATGATGAGCCGAGCAAGCCTTTTGACATCAACGAGTACACGCTGGCCGCAGTCGAACTGGGCAAAGCGACCGATCAGTTGAACCAACTGGTCACCAACCTGGATCAGGCGGTCCAACAAGACCGGATCGATCAGACATTCGGCGCGGCCCGCGGGCAAGTCAGTGCCCTGATCTGGCAGGGCGGTTTCATCATGCTGGGCGTCGGCCTGATCCTGATTCTGGCCGCCAAATGGGTGCCGCGCCGCGGCCAAGTCGCTTAAATCGCTTCCGATCCGCGCTCGCCCGTTCGAATACGAATGCAGTCGTCCAAAGGCAGGACAAAGATCTTGCCGTCGCCGATCTCTCCGCCTTCATGGCGAGCGGCAGCGACGATCGCCTTGATCGTCGGTTCAACAAAGTCGTCGTTGACCGCGATCTCCAGGCGGACCTTGGGGATCAGGTCAGGTGCGACTTCCTGGCCGCGGTACAGGTCCTTGTCGGACTGCTGCCCGTGGCCGGTGACGCGTGAGACGCTGATGCGGAAGATTTCTGCATCAATGAGGGACTGGTGGACGGCGTTTAATCGGTCGGGTTGAATAATGGCAATGACGAGTTTCATGGTTAGCTCGTTGATAGGTGTGTGGGTTCGAGAGTCGAATACTTTCGTCAGTTCAGGTTGAGCAGGCCGTAGCCGTGCTCGCCATGGAGGGTGTGGTCCATGCCGGCCTGCTGATCACGGTCACTGAGCTTGAGCCCGACAGTCTTGTCGATGAGCACGACAATGACAGCGGTCACGATCGCTGACACACCGATGGCCAGCGCAACGCCAATCAGTTGGTGAGACATCTGCTCGCCCCAACTCTCCGGTGCTTCTCTCAGGAAGAACATCAGGCCGATCGCGCCGATGATGCCCGCGACACCGTGGATGCCAAAGACATCGAGTGTGTCGTCGTAGCCGAGCTTGTTCTTGACCAGGATCGCGCCGTAGGCACCGGCGGCACCGAGTGCACCGAGAGCCAGCGCCCCGATGGTGGTGACGTGGCCGGCAGCAGGGGTAATGGCAACCAAGCCTGCGATAATGCCCGAGGCCATGCCCAGAGACGTTGCCTTTTTCAGGTGCATGGATTCGATGAGGACCCACATCAAAGCGGCGGCGGCGGCGGCGATCTGAGTCATCGCCAGTGCACGACCCGTGTCAAGGTTGGATTGGACAAACGAGCCGGAGTTGAAGCCGAACCAACCGACCCAAAGCATCCCTGCACCCAGAAGTGCCAGTACGAGGTTGTTCGGATGCATCGCGGTCTTGGGATAGCCGCGTCGGGCACCGAGGATGAAGGCACAAACCAATCCCGCGGTGCCTGCAGCAATGTGGATGACTGTGCCGCCGGCCAGATCGATCGCGTCACCGCTGACCAGGCCTCCGCCCCAGATCATGTGGCATAGCGGGCAGTAAACAAGCAGCGACCAGAGCAGGATGAACAGGCAATAGCCGCGGAATTTGACACGTTCGGCGAAGGCTCCGGCGATGAGGGCCGGGGCGATAATCGCGAATTTGCCTTGGAACATCGCGAAGACAAAGTGAGGGATCGCGACGTTGTTCTCTTCATCGATGATCGTGTACCGGCCATCGCCGCTGTCCAGCCCGGCAAGGAGGAAGTAATCCGGGTTCCAGCCGATGATGCCGCCGAGCGATGAGTCGCCGAAGCACATGGCGTACCCCACGACAGCCCAACTCACACCGATGATGGCCATGGCGACAAAGCTGTGCATCATCGTGCCCAGGACATTTTTGGTACGGACCAGCCCGCCGTAGAAAAGGGCGAGGCCTGGCACCATCAGCAGCACCAATGCGGTCGCCGTAAGCATCCACGCGGTCGTGCCGGTATCGATCGTAGGCGGTGGGGCAGCGGCGGCGTCCTCGCTGGCGAAGGCCGTGCTACAGAACAACAGAGATAGACAGAGCGTAAAAAACGCGACAACGCGACGGGACATGCAGGCCTCCCTTGCGATAGGCGGACGTGAAATGTCATGTGGCTGCAGAAACGAAATGAAGCCACCCCAAAGACAGGCTGGCAGTCAACCTGTCTACGCTCAGGATCTTAGCAGGCTTAAGATTCGCTCACAATTTTGTGGCTGGCAGTATCCGGCATGCCCACTTTGCGCGCACGTATCGTGGGAATCCTGACAGTTAGCTTCATAAATCAGGCAATTGCAATTATTTTGCAGCATATAATGCCCGACTCATGATTTCCAAGCGCAGAGAATTTGAAGTCATTGTCATTGGTGGCGGCCACGCGGGTGCGGAAGCAGCTTGGGCGGCGGCCAATGCGCTTCAGGCGCACGGCGGGGGGCGTGTCGCGCTGGTAACCATGGATCCTGGCAAGACCGGAGCGATGTCCTGCAACCCTGCGATAGGTGGCTTGGCCAAGGGGCAGATCGTCCGTGAGATTGACGCGCTAGGTGGCCTCATGGGGCTGGCGGCAGATGCGACAGGTATCCAGTTCCGAGTGCTCAATTCGAGCAGGGGCCCTGCAGTCCACGGCCCACGCTGCCAGAGCGACAAGTATGCGTATGCCCGTGAGGTGCAGCGGCTGCTGCATACGCGCACCAATCTCGTCGAGATCGCTGGCCTCGTAGACGACTTCGTGATCGAGGATGGGCGATGTGTCGGCGTGAAATACGTGCCTGCACCGAGCAGTGGTCCTGAAGAGCCGACGGATGCATGCTGTGGGGAGTTCGGCTGTATTGATGATGCGGAAAAGCCCATCACGTTGCGGGCCAAAGCTGTCGTGCTGACAACAGGCACCTTTATGCGTGCCATCATGCATACCGGCGTGAGTCAGGCCAAAGGCGGGCGCGTCGGCGAGGGAACGGCCGATGGGATCAGCGGGACGCTCAAACGATTGGGATTTGAACTCGGGCGACTGAAGACCGGTACGCCGCCTCGGCTTGCCCGAGAATCCCTGGACCTCGAAAGCCTGGAACAGCAACCCGGCGACGCGCAGCCTGTCCCATTCAGTGACATGACGGCAGGAGAGTTCCCGGTCATTTCGCAGACGCCTTGCTGGATTACCCATACGAACGAGCAATCACATGGGTTGATCCGAGACAACCTGGACAAGGCGCCGATGTACAACGGCCAGATCACGACAGCCGGGCCGCGCTACTGCCCCTCGATTGAGGACAAGGTTGTCCGTTTCGCCGATCGTACTTCCCATCACGTGTACCTTGAGCCAGAGTCACATGATTCAAACGAAATCTATTGCAATGGGATCAGCACGTCTCTTCCGGCCGAGGTCCAGGACGTGATCATCCGATCGCTGCCGGGTTGCGAGAACGCCGAGGTGCTGAAGTATGGCTATGCGGTGGAGTACGACACCATCCTCGCACATCAACTCGATGCGACCTGTATGACCAAGGTTGTGCCGGGCCTGTTCACCGCGGGCCAGATTAACGGTACGTCTGGATACGAGGAGGCTGCGGGGCAGGGCCTTGTTGCCGGGATCAATGCGGTGCGTTTCGGACGCAACGAACCACTGGTACGGCTGGGGCGCGACCAGGGCTACATCGGTGTCATGATGGACGATCTTGTCACAAAAGTGCCTGTTGAGCCATACCGCATGTTTACATCTCGGGCCGAGCACCGCTTACAACTTCGGTCTGACAACGCCGCGACACGATTGACGCCCCTTGGCCGTGAACTGGGACTTGTTGATGAGGCTCGATGGGCCATGTTTGAGTCCAGATGTTCCGCACGATCTGTAATCGATTCATGGCTAAAGGAGACGAAGCACGAGGGCGTTCAGCTGATCGATCACGCCAGACAATCACAGATGACACCTGATGAATTGATGC
This sequence comes from Phycisphaeraceae bacterium, assembly GCA_049611445.1. GTDB lineage: Bacteria > Planctomycetota > Phycisphaerae > Phycisphaerales > Phycisphaeraceae > JAHQVV01. Next base: position 15,526 of record JBMZAP010000007.1, read on the forward strand.
GATTGCTCGAGCAGAAAGGCGCGAGTGCCTTGGAGTCGATCGCGCTGTCTGGCATCCAATTACGCAGCCTGCTCGCCGAGTTACTCGCAGACTATCACTACGCGGGGTATATCAAGCGTCAGGCACGCGAGGTTCAGCGACTCAATGAGCAGGAGGCCAAGCCGCTGCCGACGGACTTGGACTACACCACGGTCTCCGGCCTCCGGAGCGAGGCACAACTTGTTCTGAATCAGTTCAAGCCCGCGACGCTGGGGCAGGCCGGTCGCCTCGAAGGCGTCAACCCCGCCGACCTCATGGTGATCAGCGTTTTTCTGAATAAGCATGCTCAAACCGCGTGACCGGTTTGCCAATATCACGCTCACGGGTTCTACTGCACATATGCCAGACGAAACCAAGAACACCGGCTGCCTCGTTGTCATTTTCGGCGCCTCGGGTGACCTGACCAAGCGCAAGCTCGTCCCAGCGTTGTACCACCTCTGGGACAATGGCATGCTGCCATCGAATATCGCCATTATGGGGGTCAGTCGAACCAAGTATTCCGACGAGCAGTGGCGCAGCGACCTGCACGCGTTCTCGCCGGATAACTACGACGATTCAAAGTGGGCTGACTTTAAAGAGCGGATCCACTACCAGGCCAGCGATGCGACCAAGGCCGACGACTGGGGCGAGATCAAGGATCGTATTTGTGCGTTGGACAAACAGCACGGCCTCGGTGGCAACATCCTGTTCTACCTCTCGGTGTCTCCGCAGTTCTTCGAGCCGATCATCAACAACATCGGCGGCGCGGAAGTCGTCGTCGAGGGGCGCAAGTACTGCTCGATCGACGGGAACAAATCCTGGCAGCGTATTGTGGTTGAAAAGCCGTTTGGCTCAGACCCGGAATCTGCGGCCAAGCTCAACCGAACCTGCGCAGCGGTCTTTGACGAAGACGCGATCTATCGGATCGATCACTATCTTGGCAAAGAACTTGTCCAGAACATGCTCGTGCTTCGGTTCGCCAACGCCATCTTTGAACCGTTGTGGAACCAGCGCTACGTCGACCATATTCAGATCACGGCGAGTGAAACGGTTGGCGTAGAGCAGCGTGGCAGCTATTACGACAGCCCGGCAGGGGGCGCCATGCGCGACATGGTGCAGAGCCACCTGCTCCAAGTGCTATCCGTTGTCGCGATGGAGCCGCCGGTTTCCATGGACGCGGCAGATATCCGAACCGAGAAAATCAAGGTGTTCAAAGCGCTCCGTGTGCCCAAGGCAGAAGATGTCCCAAAGATTGCGGTGCGTGGCCAGTATGGTCCAGGCGCAGTCAATGGCACGCCTGTCATCGGATATCGCGACACCGATGGTGTTGACCCGCATAGCCAGACGGACACGTTTGCCGCGATGCAGTTCTCTGTCGATACCTGGCGATGGGGCGGCGTTCCGTTCTATCTGCGATCAGGCAAAGCGATGGCTGCGAAGAAGACCGAGATCGTGATTTATTTCAAGCCCACGCCACACTGCCTGTTCCGAGATAAAGCACGAAGGACCAAGCCCAATCAGATCGTCATTAACGTCCAGCCGGACGAAGGTATCCGACTGAGGTTCGAAGGCAAAGTGCCCGGCTCAGGCTTGAAAATGAAAGAAGTCGTGATGGACTTCGACTATGTCGAGCAGTGGCAGACCAACCCGCCTGATGGTTACGCGACGCTGCTGCACGATGCGATCAAAGGTGATCAGACGCTGTATAAGCACCGTGATGAGATCCAGTCTGCATGGGACGCGGTCCAGCCGGTCCTCGACTACTGGGCGGACCACCCGCAGGATGACCTGCCTAACTACGCGGCTGGCACATGGGGTCCACCCGCATCTGACCTGATGATGCAGCGCGATGGACGCTACTGGAGGAACGGCTAAATGTCTCTGAAGTTACCTGGCCATGTCCACGTCGCACCCGACACCGAACAACTCTTCGACGATCTAGGCAGCGCACTGCTGGGCAATGCCCAACGCGCCGTACAGGAGCGAGGCGTCTTTCACATGGCGCTCTCGGGAGGCGGCACGCCTGAGCCGTTCTATATCCGAATGGTCACGGATCCGAAGTTTCGTGCCTTCCCATGGGAGCAGACCCACCTGTGGATCGTGGACGAGCGTTGCGTGCCCGAAGATCACGAGAAGTCGAATATCAAGATGATCCGCGAGGCGATGGCCGACCATGTACCGATCAAGCGAAGCTCGGTCCACCCGATGCCCGTCTTGGCAGATGACCCGGCAAAGGCTTACGAAGACGAGTTCGCTGCGGCGTTCCCCGGCGTAGCATTACCCGACTTCCCGCATATCGACTTTATTCTTCTTGGAATGGGTGGTGATGCCCACACGGCCAGCCTGTTCCCCGAATCACCTGCTCTTCAGATCACCGACCGATGGATCGCCACGAATGATGGCGATCGTGTCGTTCCGCCGCCTCGGGTGACCATGACTTATCCGCTGATCAACCACGGCAGGGAGGTTGTTGTTCTGCTCGTCGGTTCTGGCAAGCACGAGACGCTTAAGAAGATCGAGGCTCAATTTGCCACTGGCGGCCCGGACATCCGGGAATTGCCAATCACCGGTATTGACCTATCGCAGCACGATGGCGAACTCACGTGGTATCTCGATCAAGCTGCCGCCACGGGTAAGTAATCGATTCGATAGCTGTATTTCTTCGCTCGGGCGGTTATGCTCGGGCGATAAGGGTGGCTTGCCAATTTGGAACCTTACGAGTTGTGGGCCGTCTATTACTGCGTGCCGAGCGGCTGTCGCTCGCCCATACTCTGGCGATAACTAGGAGCCTGTGATGCGAACAAGTGAAAGAGCGATGCGATGGTTGGCGGTAATGGCCCTCTTTTTAATCCCTCTAGCGGATGCGGCCCGTGCTGAAGCCGTGGCCGCGAAGAGTGAACTGACCCAGGTAACGTTGTACCGTGACCAGGCGCAGATTACGCGTAAGGTCGCGGTACCGAAGGGCAAGGGAGCGATCGAGTTGGTTGTCACTGGTCTGCCCGATCAGCTTCGCTCCACCACTCTCTTCGCTGAGGGTGGTGAGCAGATTGATGTTCGTGCGGTGCGATACCGCGAGCGTGTCGTCGGGCAGGAGCCCCGGGAAGAGATCCGCGAGTTGGACGAGAAAATCATGGAGGTGCAGGATGAACTGCAGCGTATCTCTGCCATGAGGCAGTTGACTGCCAAACGTGTCGCATATCTCGATAAACTCGAAAATTTTACTGCAGCGACGGGCAAGGAAGATCTGGCAAAAGGCGTGCTTGATGCGAAGCAGTTAACCGAGACAACGCTGTTCGTCTTCGAGGAGCGGGCCAAGGCCGTCAACGAACAGCTTGAGCAAACCAAGCTGGAACGCGAGGCTCGCAAAAGGCTTGAGGTCCTGCAACGTGAGCGTGCACAGATCGCAGGCAAGTCTCAGGCGGTCGTCCGAGAGGCAGTGCTCTTCCTCGATCGGCGTGATGCCGCAGCCGACTCAGTCAAGCTCACCTACCTCGTTGGCAACTGCGGCTGGTCGCCAAGTTATAACGCTCGAGGCCAGCTGGCACAGGGCAAGGTCCGCATGGAGTACAACGCCCTGATCCGACAGATGACGGGTGAGGACTGGGAAGGCGTCGAACTGACGCTCTCCACCGCGTCGCCGATGATCACTGCTTCAGGCCCGGCAATCGCGGGCTTCCCCGTGTCGCTCGAACTGTTGAGTAAGGGTGGCAACAAGGTCAATGGGTTTGATCTCAACGAAGCACTCTCCAATACCTCTTCCGGTGGCAGGTCGCAGGTTGGTCAACGCTACAACGAACTGGCCGAGCAACAGATTGCCCAGCAATCGCTATTCAATATCGAGGCAACGCTGGATCGGAACACGGAAATCGCCTGGTCCAGCAACGTCATCGCCAACCGCAGGCAACTCATTGAGCTCTGCGAGCCGGTCGACAAGCTGATGCCAGTCCAACTCATCGCGACGCCCAATCAGGGCCTGAGTATCAGCTATGTGATCGATGGCAAGGTCAGCCTGCAGAGCCGGGCAGACCAGCAGATGACGCGGATCATGCAGTCGGAATTGGATGGCACGTTCTATCACGTCGCCAACCCCGTGCTGACACCATACGTCTACCGTGAAGCCGAAATCGTGAACGCCAGCGGCCAGGACCTGCTTGCAGGCCCGGTCAACGTGTACCTCGATGGCCTGTTTGTTGGCCGCACCGAGATGGTCAGCGTGACTCGCTCGCAGACATTCGTGCTCGGGTTCGGTGCCGACCCCCAGCTCAAGGCTGCACGTCAACTGGTTTCGCGTGAACAAAGTCAGCAGGGGGGCAATACGCTGGTCTCCTTCGATTACCGATTGACGGTTGAAAACTTCGGCGAAAAGCCTGCGGAAGTTCGCGTTTATGATCGCCTGCCAAACTTCGGCAACGGTGATGACGTCAAGCTCACGCTTGACAGTGGATTCGAGAACCTCAGCAAAGACAAGCTATATCTCCGTAAGGATCGGCCCAATGGCATCTTGCGCTGGGATATCACTGTCGATGCCGGCGCAACCGGTGAGGAGACGGCCGAGGTGGCCTTCCGCTACACCATCGAGTTTGATCGGAACTTCGGCCTGACCAGCGAAGTCGATGAGGCCCTGAAAGAAGAATTTGAATTCGATCAGCGTCAGCGCCGGACGAAGTGAATTCGCGACGCACATACAAGCATTGAAATGTTTACAACGCCCCAGCCCACATCGAGCTGCCTCGGTGTGGGTTGGTTTCGTTAACCAGATCAACGCCGTGCTGTACCGCCGATTCGCATTTGGCCGTCAATTCACGCACCTGCTTTCTCCCCGCGCGTTTCTCGGCGACGTATTCGCACAGTGGGATCGGCTCGTTGAAACGAACATAGGCCGCTCGGTCTGCAATGGGCGGCATCATCTTGCGGTGCAGGTCCTCTGCGAGCTTTTCACTCGTCTCTTCGATGCGGTCCAACGTCGGGTTCGATGCGGCATAACTGTCCGAGTAGCTGGCCAGACGCAGTGCGAGCATCGCTTCATCGGCCCAGGTCGTTGCGGCGGCGTGATCCACAACGCGTTCTGGATCGGTCCGCACCTCATGGATCACCTGCCGAGCCTTCCGCACACGGTCGATCAGTGACGAGTCGGGCTTTGCCTCGATCTCGAGTTTAGCCTCGAGTTTGTCCATGACTACGCCGCCCCCGTGACTGATCAACGTGTGAAAGTCATCTGCCTGCGGCGTGTCCAGCCCGCGCAGCTTCAGGTTGCGGTGCAGCAGCGCGACGCCGATCAATCGCATCGCGATCACCGGTTCGACTCCACTGGGTAAATCGACGTCGACCGCCTTGGCCAGCTGCTTGATACGATCGGCAATCTGCGGTTTACAGTCCGTCAGATGGGTCGCCTTGATTGACACGGGTACTGCCAGAACACGGCGGCCCTGCTCTTTGAGCTGCTTCGCTGCCCGCAACGCGAGGAATGCTGCGCCCTCGCTGAATGGCGTGACCCGGTCGTTTTCGAGATAGACATTGCCCTCGGGAAAAACCACCAGCGCATGCTTGCCCTTTTCGAGCACACTCAAGGCCGTCTTCATCGCACGTGGATCTGAACCCTCCCGGTCAACGGAGAACGCTCCGAGTCGTTGCATGACGAACGCATCGAGGCGTGATCGAAGAAATACGTCGTATGCCGCCATCATCTGCGTGCTGAGTCTGGCGCGTCGACAGGCCTCCAGCATGATCGATGCGTCGGCGTGTGTCGGATGGTTCGGCATCAGCACGATGCGATCGCCCGGCTTAAGGGTCTGCTGCAGCGTATCGGCCCCGTGCACGGTCAGATCCGCGATCCTTTTGGCGGAGGGCAGGTAGCGCCGGCGGTTGTACCAGCTCAATGCCCACCGCCACAGGGCGATGTCTTTAGGCGGATAGTCCCGGTATGGCTCGTCGCAGAAATCGAGCATGGAGTCATTTTGCACCAAAACGAGAGGGCTTGCTTCCTTATTGTAAGTTAGGATAATGGTTGGGTATTGGAGGCCGTGGATGCTGGATTGGCTCTTCCTGGACATGGACAACTATTTTGCCTCGGTTGAGCAGCAGGCTCGGCCGGAGTTGCGCGGCAAGCCCGTGGGCATTCTCCCGGTCATCAGCGAAGGGTCTTGCTGTATCGCCGCGAGCTACCACGCCAAGCGACGGGGGATCAAAACCGGCACGCGGGTCTACGAAGCCCGCCGGATCTGTCCGGAGATCGAGTTTGTCGCGGCCCGGCCGGACCATTATGTACAGGTCCACAAACAGATCCTCAAGGCGGTGGAGACGGTCGTGCCCATTGATAAGGTCTGGTCAATCGACGAGATGGCGGTCCGACTGCTGGGCAAAGAGCGGCAGCCTCAGGTCGCCTTAGACATTGGTCGGCGGGTGAAGGTCGCGGTAGCCGAGGCGGTCGGCGAATGCCTGACCTGCAGCGTGGGCCTGGCACCGACACGGTTGCTTGCGAAAGTTGCTTGCGAGCTGGGTAAGCCCAACGGCCTTGAGGCCTTGCCGCTTGAGTCGCTTCCAGGCAGAATCGAGCAACTGGACCTGACTGACCTGCCCGGTATCAATGTCGGCATCCGCGGCCGACTGCACCGCAAGGGCGTCTGCACCATCCGAGATCTCTGGAACCTCTCCGCCACGCAAGCGCAGGAAGCATGGGGATCGATCGAAGGCCAGCGTTACTGGATGGCGCTACACGGCCAGGAGCCCGCGCTCTTGCCCGAGCATCGCCGGATGTTCACCCACGCCAACGTCCTCGCTCCCGATCTCCGCACCGAGCACGGCGCTCACAGCGTGATGACCAGGCTGTTGCACAAGGCCGCTGCGCGCCTACGCTGCCACGGTTATGTCGCGCACACGCTCTGGGCCGGCATGAGCTACGACGACGATACACGCTGGGGCGACGAGATCCCGCTGCCTGCCTGCCAGGACACCGTCACCATCATCGAACACTTTGAGCGCATCTGGAAACGCAAGCGGACTTTCGGTAAACCTGTCAAGGTCTCCATCGGCGTCGGTCAACTCGAGCCGTATCACTGCGCTACCGGCCGGCTTTTCGACAACGTTGATCATCGCAGAGGCCTGGGCCAGATCATCGACACGATCAATCAGAAATTCGGCAATCACAGCGTCTACCTCGGCGGGATGCACGACATCGCCGACAAAGAGATGCAGGACAAGATCGCGTTCGGCCGGGTGCCTGATGAGACAGCGAAGATGTGACACGCAACGCTGAACTTAGGGCTGGGCACCCGCGCCCGGTGTCTTGCGCAGTTCAGAGAACACATTCCCGGTCGGTTTCTCGGGCAGCGTTGCCTGCCAGGCCTTGAGCTTGTCCAGCATCGTCTTGACCACGTCAGGCTTGTCCTGTGCGAGGTTGGTCGTCTCGCCGACATCCCCAGCGATGTTGTAGAGCTCGACACTAGACAGGTCCTTGTTTGCCAGGAGCTTCCACTGCTCGTGCACCACTGCCAATGACGGGGAGCCCGATCGCTTCCAGAACAGTGGCTTCTGCCGTGTCGCCATGGGCTTACCCTTGAGCACATCGATCATACTGACCCCGTCCGGAGCATAGCCATCAGGGAATGACGCGCCCGCCATCTCACAAAAAGTCGGCAGCAGGTCGACCGCAGAGATCAACGAAGCTTCATCGACCTTGCCCGCAGCAATCTTCCCGGGCCAGCGCGCAATGAACGGCACGCCGATCCCACCTTCGTGAAGATGCCCCTTGTAACCCTTGCGGCCGCCGGTAATCCCCTTGGCGCCTGCGATGCCCCAGCCTGCGCCGGTTGCAGTGTCATATTGGAGAGCCAGTTCGGTTGGCCTGGACGCACGTGCCGGGCCGTTGTCTGAGCTGAAAATCACAAGCGTGTTGTCTGCGATCTCAAGCTGATCAAGCGTATCCAGCAGTTCACCGATACGGTCGTCCGCGTGCGAGAGGACCGAGGCATAGATCTGATCCGGTCGCTCCAGATGGCGGAACCGCCACTCGTACTTGGGAACCGTGTGAAAAGGCGTATGCGGCTCGTGCATCCAGACATTGATGAAGAAAGGCTTGTTCTGCTTGACGCTCTCGGCAATGAAGGCAGAAGCTCGCTCCGCATCTTCGTGCCAGGGCATCTGTTCGCCGGAGCAGTTGAACGCACCGTAATCATCAAAGCCATAAGCCGCGGGCGTGGGAGAATCGGGGATCATGTCGTTGGCCAGGTGCCACTTGCCGTAGTGGGCCGTGCGATAGCCGGCCTTGCGAAGCATGTGCGAGAGCAGGGGGGCGTCAGTATCCAGCCAGTCGGGCATGCCGCGCTTGGCATTACTGGGCACCCAGGCAAAGTGGCCGTTGATGTTGTACCGAGCAGGGAAGTGACCGGTCATCACCGCGGTTCGGCTGGGCGAACAGACGCCGCTGGCGACGGTGAAACGCTGAAAGTCGGTTCCCTCCTTGGCGAGGCGATCGATATTCGGCGTCAGGATGTAAGGGTGGTCATGACAACTCAGGTCACCCCAGCCCCAGTCGTCGGCAAAGATGAACAGGATGTTGGGCTTTTCAGCGGCAGAGGCGCTCAGCGCGGCAACGAGAAGAACGAGGCAGGAAATGAATTTGCTCATAGGGCAATGGTATCACAGTCAAACAGGATCAAGCCGAGACGAGCAGCACGACCGCATGGCAGGCGATAGCGCGGTTCTCACCGAGTGCATCGACTTCTTCGTGCGTTTTGGCTTTGACATTGACCCGGCACGCATCACAGCCCAACAGCTGGGCGAGATTGGTCTTAATCGCATCCTTGTGCGGGCCGAGCTTGGGGCGTTGCAGGATGATCGTGCAATCAAGGTTCCCAAGCGCATAGCCCGCTGCGGACATCCGCATGTAGGCTTCGCGGAGAAAGATCGCTGAGTCGGCACCGCCCCACGCCGGGTCGTTGTCGGGAAAGAGCTGACCGATGTCATCGAGACCGAGCGCCCCCAGCACCGCATCGGTCACGGCGTGGTAAAGCACGTCGCCATCCGAGTGCGCAACACAGCCGCGGTCGTGTTCGAGCTTAACACCACCAACGATCAGGTCGTGTCCGGACTCAAGCCGGTGCAGGTCAAAGCCGTGGCCGATCCTTGGAAATGTCTTCATGATTGGTTGCTCATCTCGGCCACACAAATCACGTCCAACCCGAGGTCTGACATCTTCTTTTTGTGCCAATCAATAAAGTGGCTGTGTGGGGCGTCGCCCGCTTCGGCACCGAGTTCGTCCACTTGATCCACAAACTCGGTAATAAAACGTGCAAGTTGGCGAAGTTCTGTAGTGGTCCCGTGGAATGAGACAACCGGAGCAGGCTTGTAATCACTAGTCAAGCTTTCTTGGTGGTAAGCTTTCATTTCAGCCCGTACTCATTAAGTTTACGATACAGCGTCCGTTCGCCGATACCCAGCATCTTCGCGGCCTTCTCGCGATTGCCCGCCGTGACCTGCAGGGCGTTTCGGATGGCCTGTTTTTCGAGCTGGTCAAGCGACAAGCCGGCGGTATCGACACTGCCGGGTTCGCCACCTTCGCCTGCACCAATTTCCGGCGGCAAGTGCCGCGGCTCGACCTTCTCGGCATCGCAGACGATCACGGCGTTCTGCACGGCATTGATTAGTTGGCGGACATTGCCGGGCCAGTCGTACTGCATCAATGCGGTCATCGCGTCTTCCGCAACAGTCAGGCCGGGCTTGTTCATCTGCTCGGCAAATTTGGTGGCATAGTGCTGGACGAGCAGCGGGATATCGTCGCGACGTTCGCGCAGTGCAGGCAGTCTGATCTCCATCCCGCCAATGCGATAGAACAGGTCACTGCGGAACTTGCCTTCCTTGACCAGGTCTTCGAGGTTGTGGTTGGTGGCGCTGACGAGGCGGACATCGACATGCTTGGACTCGTTGGCACCCACACGGATGACCTCGCCCGACTCAAGGACACGCAGTAGCTTGGGCTGCATCGTCAATGGCATGTCGCCGATTTCATCAAGGAAGAGCGTCCCACCGTTGGCATATTCGAAGCGACCCTCGCGGTCCTTGGCTGCATCGGTAAACGCGCCGCGGACGTGACCGAAGAGTTCGTCTTCGAGCAGGTTCTCTGTGAGCCCGGCACAGTTCAGAGGAACAAAGCGTTTTTTCGCGCGTGGCGAGTTGTTGTGAATCGCCTGTGCGAAGAGTTCTTTGCCGGTTCCTGATTCGCCGGTGATCAGGACGGGGATGTTGGCGGGGGCAGCCTGCTTGAGTTTGGCAATTACGTCGCGCATGGCGGGGGACTGGCCAATGATGCCCTCGAATCCAAATTGCTCATCGACCCGGCTGCGCAGTTCCGTGTTCTGAGCCCGGAGGAACACCGTCTCAAGGGCGCGGGTACACAGCGTTCGCAGCACATCCAAGTCGATGGGCTTCTCGATGAATTCGTAGGCCCCGCCCTTGATCGCCTGCTTTGCAGTTGGGATGTCGCCGTGGGCGGTCACCATGATGGTCTCGGCCGCCTGCTGGGACTGACGAGCCGCAGCGAGAACCTCCATCCCATCGGACTCGCCTTGCATCTTCAGATCTGTGACGATCAGGTCAAACTGTCCATGCTTCAGTTCATCGAGCGCCCCGGGCAGGTCATGCACGAGGGTGCAGACATGCCCAAGCCGACGGAGGACCTCGGCCATAACCTCCGCGTGGTCCGGTTCGTCATCCACGATCAGGACCTGGGCGGTGGGTAATTCGGTAGCAGTAGCATCTGTACTCATGAACGTGCCATGATCCTTTCCCGCTCGCAAATGGTCAAACGCGATCTCGCACGAGCACTCACCTATAATCCAATAATGGACCAAATGGATCCAACAACTCGCCCCGGAAACCCTGCAGACAATGAGACAGCGCTGCAGCGTGTTGGCTGCGTCAGCTATCTCAATGCCCGGCCATTGATTTCCGGGCTGGACGAGGAGCCGGGGATTCATGTCCGAACAGATGTCCCCGCACGACTGCTGGCCGAGTTGGAGTCCGGCGAAGTCGATGTGGCGTTATGTCCAGTGTTCGATTTTTTTACTTCTTCGCAAGATTTAGTCCTTCTACCGGTCGGCGCGATCGGTTGCAAGGGGCCGACCCTGACCGTTCGCCTGTACAGCCAGGTGCCGATCGACCAGATTACAACGCTGTATGCGGATACGGACAGCCATACGAGTGTCGCACTGGCTCAGGTCCTGCTGGATCAGCTATTTAGTGTTCGCCCTGAGATGATTGATTATGACGCGCGTGAGCAGACCGCCGAGGGCCGCATCCATGAATCGCCGCAAGCCATGCTTCTGATTGGCGACAAAGTCGTCACGGGTTCGCCGCTGGCGGTGCAGTACCCGTATCAGATGGATCTCGGCGAGGGCTGGCATGACCTGACGGGGCTACCTTTTGTGTTTGCGATCTGGATGGCACGGGCCGACACCCATCTACTCGATCTACCGGAGAAATTAACGGCGAGACTTACCGCGAATCTCCCACAGCGCATGATCATCGCAGAACGATATGCGACCCAGCATGGCTGGCCCAGCGATCTTGCTGAGCACTATCTGATTGATGTCCTGCGCTATGAAGTCGGCGAGGATGAACTGCAGGCCATCGAGCGATTCGGGCAACTTGTTCATGAGTTGGGGCTGACCGGGCACGCCCGCAAAGTCCGTCTCTATTCCAAGGCAACAAAGACGTGAGTCGGCCACGCAAGCAAGCTTATCGAAGCAGTGAACTGGCAGAACTCGTTCGGCAGCTGCTTTATTCTCCTGCGGAAAAACGGGCAGAGGTTGTCCGCCGTGCAGAGCAGCTGCACGACGAGTTAGAAGCAGAGAAGAACTACCCTTTTGATTTTCTGGTGTATCGCCTGACTGCTCGTCGCGTACCGGCAAGCGACAGTGTCATGCTGGTTGGCGAGGCGATCATGCCGGACCTGCGTCTATTGATCGATACCCTCAGCAGGTCCACCGAGATCATCGAGGTCGACGGCGACCCAGCAAAGACGACGGCCGAGTTGGCCGAGTCGCTTGGCGTCAGCACAAAAACAATTATGCGATGGCGTAATGAGGGATTGCGTTGGCGGTGGGGGATGCGTGCGGGTAAGCCGACCGTGCTTATCACTCAGTCAGCCCTTCAGGCTTTTGAGGATGAACACCCTGAGCGCCTGTCCACTGCCGCCGCATTTCAACGTTTTTCTGACTCTGAGAAGGCGCGTCTCATCGGGCGGGCCCGTCGTCTGGCACAGGCAACTGAAGTGCTGCCACAAGCCATCCTGCGGCACCTGTCAAAGCGCACCGGCCGCAGTGTCGAGGCGCTGCGGCAACTGACACACCGTCACGACGCGGCGCGCCCCGATCAGCCGGTCTTCACAGACCGCACAGCGCCGCTGTCTGGCGAACAGAAGGTTGCAATTGACCAGTCCTATCAGCAGGGCATGACCGTTTCTGCCTTGTGCGAGGCGTATGGGAAGACGCGATCCACGATCTATCGCGTACTCCACGAAGCACGTGCAGAACGGATTAAGGCAATGCCCATCGAGGTGATTCATTCACCTGTCTTCGAACGTGAGGACGCGGACGAAGTCCTGATGCAGCCAATCGCACGCAAAACGAAGCAGAGGGATCTGCCGCCCGCGGTGATTGCGTCACTGCCTGCCTTGCTCAAGCCTTTGTATGACCGGTCGATTGAGTCAGACGATGTCGTACGCTCACTGGTGGTGCGATACAACTTTCTTAAATATCGCGCGAGACTGACGCAGGGTCGGATTGCGGCAGCAAGTCCGAAAGCGAGTCTGATGGATGAATTTGATCATCTGTATGCCAGGTTCAACCGCGCCCGCGGCGAGGTGATCGCTGTGATGCTACCCATCGCGCTCTCAATCGTCCTTCGCCAACAATCGGACCACGGGCGTTTGTCCGATCCGTCCCTGATGGCCATGCTTTACATCGCACATGACGTCATGCTTGAAACAATAGAGAGCTATGACGCAACGGTCGCGCATACGCTGGAGTCCGTCTTGACGAATCGGTTGCTGAAAGAGCTTGCAATGCCTAGGAGTGCAAGCCCGAGTGTTCTGGAAGCAGATCTGGTGGACCAACTTCATGCCGCTGGCTTCTCAGCGATCTGAACACCTTGTTCACCCGCCGCGATACTCGGCAGAACTGGTGCATGTCTCGTGCACGCGGACACAAGACAAGAGTGGCAGCGATGGCGCGAGTTGATCCCATACCCATTTGCTAAGTAGCTCAGCCGTGGGGTTTTCTAGGCCCTCGATCTCGTTGAGCACACGGTGGTCCAATGCCTCTTCAACGGGCCTGGTTGCGGCTTTGACTTCAGCGAAGTCAATCAGGTAGCCCTTCTCGGGATCGACTTCACCCTCTACGACGACGTCGATCTTAAATGAGTGGCCGTGCATCCGCCGGCACTTATGTCCTTCCGGGAAGCAGGGCAGGAAGTGGGCAGCTTCGAAGCCAAAGGTTTTTGTCAAAGCGATTTTCATGGGGCATCATTTTAAAGCAGCAGCTTGTCAAACGCCTCTGGACATCGGGTCCCAGACGAGTTTGTGCAGTTGCGTCTGGAATCGTACGGGTAATTTGTCGGCGAGTAGCCACTCGGCCAGATCACGCACGGGCAGGCCCGGTACGCCCGCGATCTCCAGGCCCGGCTGCACCTCATTCACGGCGCTGACCAGCACGCTGTTGACCCGCTCGTGGAGTTCGTACTTCTCCATAACCTCCACCATCCAGTCGTAGTCTTCGCGCGAGGTCAGGACGAACTTCACCTCGTCACGCCCGTTGAGCTTGTCGATGTTGGCCCAGTCGTTGCGTTCAACCTCACCGCTGCCGGGTGTCTTGAGGTCCATGATGCGGATGACGCGCGGGTCGCAGGTGCCGATATCGCAGGCGCCGCTGGTCTCGATCAGCACGGTCTTGCCCATGTCGCAGAGCATGGCCATCAGCGGGTGCACGTTGCGTTGCAACAGCGGCTCGCCGCCGGTGATCTCGTAGAGGTCGCAGCCGTCTTGGCCGCCGGTGAGCCGGAAGCATTCATCGAGGATGGCATCGATCGTGCGCTTGTCGCCCTCGTGGAAGGCGTACTCGGTGTCGCAGTAGTTGCAGCGCAGGTGGCAGCCGCGCAGGCGAATGAATACACAAGGAAGGCCGGCATAAGTCGATTCGCCCTGAAGTGAATAAAACAGTTCGTTGATGTAGAGCGTTCGCTCGCTCACGAGATCGCCTCCGATGCCTGCACCTGCTCAAGAAGCTGTGAGGCAGTTAGACCAGAAACAGGGTGTAACACGTTTGGCGCGATGTCCGTAAGCGGCTTCAGCACGAACCATCGCTCATGCATGCCAGCATGCGGCACCGAAAGGTTCGGCTCGTCAATCACACGATCCCCATAAAGCAGCACATCGATATCGATCTCCCGTGGCCCCCAGTGTTTGCGACGACCGGGCTCGGCTCGGCCCAGTGCTGCCTCGATCTGTTGCAGGCACTCGACGAACTCAAGCGGTTCAAGTTGTGTTCGGATGTGCGCCGCCGCATTGAGATACGAACCCTGGTCCTGTGGCCCCATAGGCGGTGTCTCGTAAAGCGGAGAGACTGCCACGACCTCGGTGCCCGGCAGGTTGTCAATGGCATCCACCGCGCCGCGCAGCATCGCCTCGCGGTCGCCGAGATTACTGCCCAAGCCGAGGAAGACGTCATGCATGGAGGTATTGTAGATGCTTAGACACGCATGCTTTCACCGAATCGCCTCATACAGCCTTTACCGGATACAATATTGGGCTTGATCCACCGGAAGCCCCCTTTGACTGCCAGTGCAACCCTCCAACTCGACTCGGCTAATAGCCTGCTCGACGGCAAATCCGCGCCGGAGATTGTCCGCTGGGCCGGAGAGACCTTCGGGGATGGGCTGGCGATGACTTCCAGTTTTGGCGCTCAGTCTGCGGTGATGCTGCACCTGGTCACAAGGGTTGTCCCCGACCTGCCGGTCATCCTGGTCGACACCGGCTACCTGTTTCCTGAGACCTACAAACTGATCCAGGACTTCACCGAGCGGTTCAAACTGAACCTCAAGGTGTATACCGCCCGCGTCACGCCAGCCCGGTACGAGGCGCTGCATGGCAAGACATGGGAATATGCCGAGGGCCTGAGCCACTACCACGACGTCTTCAAGGTTGAACCTTTGCAGCGGGCATTGGAAGAACTCAATGTGACCGCCTGGCTCGCGGGACTGCGTGCAGACCAGACGGACCATCGCGCTTCGCTGCGTACAGTGGAGCAGCAGAACGGGCTGTATAAGATCCATCCGATTCTGAGTTGGTCGCGTAAGGACATTGGCCAGTACATGAGCGAGTATGAACTGCCTTACCATCCGCTGGTTGAGAAGGGCTACGCGTCGATCGGCGACACGCATTCGTCCCGCCCCATCGCAGAAGGCGAAGACGAGCGTGCGGGTCGCTTCGGTGGGTTCGCGCAAGAATGCGGGATTCATATGCCGCAGACCGAAGCAGAAAACGAGAGCTTGGGTTCGTCGGGGCTTTGATTCAATCGGGGTGTATTCATGGCAACTAAGATGACGAGATAGATTAAGCAAATTGCTTTTGCATTTGCGTGCTTGGCAATTGGCCTACTAATCGGCTTCTATCTTTGGTTTGATCAGGGTGTTACTGAAGTAACAAGCGCTCATCAGATTGATGTACTGATTGATCAGCCGTTTGGATATGAAATTCTCGGACAGCAGTTCGTTTATGCAGATCAAGAGAATGATCTGGAATTGACTCGTCATGCACTTGTAAGGCTACAAGAATCAGGCTCTATTAGCTATGAGCTTGTTTTTGCATTAAATTCAATTTTGAATGTGGACGATGAGTGCAGGTGGTTATATCTAAGCATGCTGGAGCAAGAACTAGATAGTACTGTTCTGAGCTTGGTTTCTCTCTCGAAATCTTTGCATCGCGAAAATGGTTCAGGCAGATATCAGCACCGCGTAAATCTCATAATCGATTACTTGGGCTTCGATCGATCTGAATACGAACAAGCAGTGAACGAGGGTGGGAAAGAGGCAGGTCAACAATGGCTCGTCGATAACGCAGATCGCCTGCGTGCCTGGTTAAGTGACAAAGATCGCCATAAAAAGCCTGATGTGCTAATTGGAAATCTAAGCAATTGAATTTTCAATCAGGGCACAATCTCAACGATGCTTGAACCCTCGAAAAGCGTATAGAAGACTTGGTCGACATCATCGTCTCGCATGCGGATGCAGCCCATCGATTCCTGTCGGCCGATGGACTCGGGGTCATTGGTTGCGTGGATGCCGTAACCCTTCCTGTCACGGGTGTTGTCATCGATGCCTTCCAACGCCATCCAGTACTCGCCGATGGGGATGTTCGGGTCGTTGCGGTCGTAGCGCTCGCCGGTGCGGGGGTTGACCCAGGACGGGCCACCGTTGGCCGGGCCCACTTTTGATCCGGGCTTGACGATCCACTTGCCCACCGGAGTCGAATCAAACTCTCCAAGCCCAACGGTGTAGGACTTCAGGTAAATCCGAATCCCATCGGGGTCTTCCACGAAGAGGTCCATGCGATAGTCAGATTTGTCAATCTGAGCGTGGACCGGTCCCTTGATTACCTGGATGCCTTGGCCGGCCTGAAGTCGGCGAGCATCAATGTTGTTGATACGTTCGATCAGCTGGTAGGGGATGCGATAGGTGTTGCCGATGGTGGAGAGGTACTCGCCCGACTGGACCTTGTGGAGCGAGACAATCGGGTCTTTGGCGATCTGCTCACCGTTACGCTTCTTGCTGAAGACGGTATTTTCGTTCAGAAAGGCCAAGCGTTCGCGGACGGCTTGTGCCTCGTGCCGGGGCAGTGCGCCTTCGCGGAAGAGCAGCTCACTGAGCAGGGCCCGGCCGACGGGGATGTCGCCCGACTCAAGACGCTGCATGCCGGTCTCGTACTGGTCCTTCGCCGCACCAATCAGTTGCTGGGTCTCGCTGGTGGCAATGCTTTCCAGTCGCGGATCAGGCCTCGATGCAGCGCTGCCAGTATCCGTGTTGCGGTCGGGTGTGCCCTCATCTGTCACGGCGGGCGGAGTGACTCGATCGGGCGGTAGCTGCGTCTCGGTGGATGGGCCAGTGATTTCAGGCCCAGCCTGTTCGGGGGCTGCGGCGTTCGCATTGGCTGGCGCGGTCGGATCCTCCGGATCGGAGAAGAGCACGATCAGCCCAGCCACGATGACAACGAGGCCCAGCAGGGCAAGCCATGGGCCCAGGCCTTTTTTGCGTCTACTGTTTGAAGCGTACCGCCGGGTTCCCCCGGACCGCGGTGCCTGTGATTGGAGCGCCATCCTTTGCGTCCTCGTGTTCAGGGTGGGTTTTAAATGGGGCGCATCGCTTCATGCGATGTCATATCCCCACGATGTTCATCGGCATGCAAACGTGTGCCGAGACAACATATTAGACGCCACATCACAAGATGTGAAACAAATCAGCTGCCCGGCGTTGAATGGCGTTCTTTCTGGCTCTTGATCCAGGCCAGATAATCTCTGATCCTTTTCTCATAGCCCCGATCGACGGGCATGTAATAGTGCTTATCCACACCCAGATAAGTCTGATCTACAAACCCTGTCTCGCTGTTGTGGGCGTATTTGTAGTCGGTCGCGTTGCCCAATTCCTTGGCCCCGGCATAGGCGCCGCTGCGGAGGTGACGGGGGACAGGAACGGTTCGGCCGGCCTTGACATCCGACATTGCCTGATTAATGGCCATATAGCTCGCATTGGATTTGGGTGCCGTGGCGAGGTAGGTCGTGGCCTGGGCGAGGGTGATCCGTGCTTCAGGCAGGCCGATGCGGTGGACGATCTCATAGCAACTGGCAGCGACAGAAATAGCACGCGGGTCTGCGTTGCCGATGTCTTCACTGGCAAGGATGGCAATCCGCCGCGCGATGAACATCGGGTCTTCCCCGGCATGCAGCATCTTGGCGAGCCAGTAGATCGCGGCGTCCGGGTCACTGCCACGTACGGACTTGATGTACGCGCTGATTGCGTCGTGATGCGCATCGCCGTCGCGGTCATAGGCGATCGCTTTCTGCTGGATCGATTGCTCGGCCGTATTCAGATCAATATGGATCGGCCCATCAGCCTCTCCAGCACGCTGCTCGCTGAGCACAGCAATTTCCAGAGCTGACAAAGCCCGCCGCGCATCGCCATCACACATTGTTGCCCAGTGCGCAATGGCGTCATCCGAGATCGCCACGTTTAACCTGCCATAGCCGCGATCTTCATCGCTGATCGCCCGCTTGATGAGCTCGGCGATGTCGTCTTCACTTAAAGGCTCAAACTGAAAAATCTGACTGCGGCTGACCAGCGCATTATTGACGGCAAAGAACGGATTTTCTGTTGTTGCACCAATCAGTGTCACGATGCCACGCTCGACATCTCCTAACAGGACATCCTGCTGAGCGCGATTGAAGCGGTGGATTTCATCGAGAAAGAAGATCGTGCGTTTGCCCTCGTGCTCCAGTCGCTTACGAGCTTGATCCAGGACGTGTCGGACATCTTTGACACCGACCGCAGCCGCATTGCCGCGATCAAAGTGTCGTTTCGTATAGCCCGCGATCAGTTCGGCGAGCGTGGTTTTCCCGGTGCCAGGCGGGCCGTAGAACAATACAGAGGTCAATTGATCTGCTTCGAGCATGCGACGCAACAGCTTGCCTTGACCAAGGAAGTGTGTCTGGCCCGCGAACTCGTCGAGCGTTCGTGGGCGCATCCGGGCGGCCAGCGGCTGGGCCCGGCTGACTTTCTCGTCACGTTTTTCCTGCCAGAGGTCGCTCATCCAGATCATTGTAGACTGGTGCAATGAGCGAGCCCGTTTCTGATTTGCCGGTAATGCTGACGGTGCGTGGGAAGCGCTGCCTGGTTGTCGGAGCTGGTGGCGTTGGGGTCAGGCGTGCGAAGCTGTTGGCAGAGGCGGGGGCTCACGTCACTATTGTTGCACCGCAGGTTCATCCTTCGGCCCGTCTCCTTGGCGCGAACATCCACGAGCGATCATTCGAGCCGGGCGACGTGGACGGGATGCTGATCGCAGTAGCCGCCACGAGTGATGCAGCAATTAATCAGCTTGTCTCAGAGGCCGCCCAAGAGCGCGGTGTGCTGGTCAACCGCTCGGATCAGGCCGCCGCGGGCGATCTGACGTTTATGAGTTGCCATCGCGATGGGCCTTTGACCGTAGCCGTCCACACGGGCGGAGCGTCTGCCAGTGCCGCGACAAGGATCCGGGACTTGCTGACGGGTTCGCTCGATCCCTACTGGGGCCCGTTGCTGACGCTGGCATTACCTGTTCGCCAAAGAATTCAGGCCTCAGTCAGCGATACGGCGAAACGGACCGGGTTGCTGAGACGTCTGACCGACGATCAGGCAATTTCGACGCTTCTGGAGCACGGAGAATCGGGTCTTTTGGCCCTTTACGACGATATCATGAAGGACTTGGACTAAGCCGATCCCGGCCCGCGATCAACCTTCAGGAAACCATGCCCGAACCGGCAACCAGCATCCCGCTCATTCTTGCTTCGATCGCTTCCATCGCGGCGGTGGTGCTCGCTGTCCAGCGCGTGCGGCAACCCGGCAAAGATGAGAAGCCGCTTTGGCCGTTCCATGCACTGCTCAGTCTGGTCACACTGCTGTGCCTTGGTGCCTTTGTCTATCGCATCGTTGTAATTCACAAGGCCTGGGTCCCTGTTCAGGCCCACGTCGATGGCCTACTGCTTATTGCGTTGCTGTTGGCCCCCGCGATTCTTTATGTCCAGAGCCGTCCCAGGCTCTTTGGCCTGACCATCTTTGCGTTGCCCCTGCTGACGCTGATTCTGGCTTGGGGCGTGTGCGCCACGCTGTGGACGTATCGCCCGTTTTCACTCGACAGTTTCACGCCCGCCTGGATGGTATTCCACCTTGCCGCGACGTACCTCGGCCTGCTTGGCTGCGCGATCGGAGCGGCTGCCGG
Source organism: Phycisphaeraceae bacterium (assembly GCA_049611445.1). Taxonomy (GTDB): domain Bacteria; phylum Planctomycetota; class Phycisphaerae; order Phycisphaerales; family Phycisphaeraceae; genus JAHQVV01. The sequence goes on from JBMZAP010000007.1 coordinate 35,555, forward strand.
GGCGATGTACCTGTTCGTGCAGGGGCGACTCAAGGCAAAGGCTGGTCTGGGGCAGGTCAATCCCATGGCAAGTCTCGAGACGCTTGAGACGCTGATCATTCGCGCTGCGACGCTGGGGTTTGTCTTGCTGACGCTTTCGCTGATCAGTGGGCTGGTCATGGTGACGCAGTCGGATCAGGCCACCTCGCTTGGCAAGGCATGGTGGAGTTCGCCGAAGGTCTGGCTCGCCGCAGCCGCGTGGGTCGTCTATGCGATCCTCATCAATGTCCGCTCGTTCAGTACCGTTCGGGGGCGTCGTGCCGCATGGTTAGCGATCGGTGGCTTGGTGCTTGTCCTGGCGACCTATGGGGCGGTTGAGGCTCTGGACCAAGCCCAACAGAATGAGCCTTCCGATGAAGCCCACGCAATGGAGGTCAACTGATGCGCCTCCTGATGCTTGGTTTTAACCACCGCACTGCTCCGCTCGAACTACGTGAAGCACTGGCCTTCGACAATGATCGGGCAGCGAAAGCGATCCGCGATCTGCGGGAGGCCTACCCCGCCAGCGAATGCGCGTTGATCTCCACCTGCAACCGAACAGAGTTTTATCTCGCCAGGCCGATCCACGACCCGCCGACGATTGAGGATCTGCGTGATTTCGTGATGCAGCAGACCGGTGTAGAAGGCGATGCCGTCCGCAGTGCTTCGATTCATCGCGAGCAGGACGAAGCTGCAACGCACCTGTTTCATGTCAGTGCAGGCCTTGACTCGATGGTGCTTGGCGAACCACAAGTCCTCGGCCAGGTTAAACGTGCTTACGAACTCGCAGATGACTGTGAGGCTATTGGCCCGGTTCTGCACCGTTTGTTCCAGGGCGCGATCACCGCATCCAAGAGTGTTCGGCGTAAGACCGGAATCGACCAAGGGCGCACTTCCGTCAGTTCTGTCGCCGTGGCCTTTGCCAAGAATATCTTCGACAACTTCGGCGACAAAACCGTCCTGGCGATTGGGGCCGGTGAAATGGTCAAGGCCGCGCTCGCTTCCTTGCGGCGAGAAAACCCCAACCGCTTGTTGCTGATCAACCGAACACACCAACGCGCGATCGACCTGGCAAGCCAGTTGGAGCTTACGGGCAGCGACCACGGTGCTCGTGCATGGGAAGACATGGATGGGTTGCTGGTGGAAGCGGACATTGTTGTGAGTTGCACCGGCGCGACCGAGCCAATTCTCACCGCTGATCGATTCAGGCCATTGCTGAAGAAGCGACGGGGCAGGCCGCTGTTCATGCTCGACCTTGCGGTGCCTAGAGACCTCGATCCCGCGATCGGGGCCTTGAGGAACGTGTACCTCTATAACCTTGACGACCTGCAGAAGGCCGTCGAGGAAACCGCCTCCGGACGCCGCGAACTCGTCATGGAATGCGAAGAACTGTTGAAAGGGCATATCGACCGCTGCATGGGCGAGATCCGCCACCGCGATGTTGGCCGACTGGTCAAGCAGTTGCGTCAACGCCTGCACGATATCGCTGAGGAAGAGCAGGGCAGGACGGCCAGGAAACTCGCTTCCCTGAACGGCCAGAGCACAGAGCAGTCCATCGAAGAGTTACTTGCCCAGCACAACCACCGGCTGGTCAACAAGATCCTCCACCTGCCGCTGAGCCAGCTGGACCGATCGGACCCGGACGCCCCCATGGGCTTCTACGCGGCGGCCCTGCGTCGCCTGTTTGACCTTCAGGACCAGCCGGATATGCCTGCGGAGGACCCCTCGGACACCTCCGAAGAGGAGCAATCTTCGCCAACTTGACCTGATGGCCGTTTTTTGCAACAATGTGCGGCTCGATTGAACCACCCCAGACACCCCCGAGGTGCCCTATGGCAGACATTACCCCCGGTAGCACGGTTAGCGTCAAGATCGTCAAAACTCCGACCAATGCGTCGGCCCGCAAGACACTGGTCCGCATCCTCTCCAAGGACGCCGATATTGTCGCAGAAAACAAGCGTCTCAAGAAGGTCCGCAAGACCAACCAGACCCACTCGCCCCGTGGCGGCCGCTGGCGTGTCTGGGAGGGCCGCCTCCCCAAGCAGCACCCTGTTGAGGGCAAGGTTGGCGAAGCCGGCACCATCCTCGCTTCGCCTGACGTCCTGACAGACCTCAAGAGCGTCGAGAGCTTTGTTGAAGTCAGCGCAGCCTGACACGAAGTCATAAGCAAACGTATCGAGCAGCCCCCTCGAAAGACGGGGCTGTTTTTTATGTATGGGCAATCAACCGATCATGCGCTCGCAAGATTCAAGCCCAATCGACGTCTTGACCATCGATTCAACTGTATGCGTCTGATAGACTGAATGATGCATGTCAGGTCCTGTATCTCATCTAGTCGTTGTCGCCGGTAGTTGGTGTCGCGCCTTCATCTTTTCAATACTGGTCCTCCTCGTAAGCGTGGCTTCGTACGCAGAAGACAAGGATTGGAACGAGTCGGAAATTTTATTTACGCGCTATATCGTGCCGCTTTTCAATGAGTCCTGTCTCGGATGTCATGGCAAAGACCCCGAGAAACTCAAAGGCAAACTGGATATGCGGCATCTGGAAGGCCTGATCGCTGGAGGCGTCAGCGGGGAACCATCCATTGTTCCGGGCAAGCCGAAGCAAAGTCCGCTCTATCTGGCGGCCACGCGTAAGAGCGAGGAATGGTCCGCGATGCCACCCAAGGAGGCTGAAAAACTTTCAGATAAAGAACTGGCATGGCTAGAGCGGTGGATCGCGACAGGGGCGTCCTGGCCCGACGATGCTCGCAGGAAGGCAATCGAAGAAAAGTATCAGCAACAATGGTCTGTCGAAGATGGCATCCCGGTCCTTACTTCAGGCGGCCAGGACAAGCAATGGACCAATCGCAAATATGATCCCAGCGGTCTGTGGGCGTATCAGCCGATCAAGAGATGGCAGGCTGCTGGTAACCAGAATCCTGTTGATGCCCTGATCAATCAAGCGATGCCATCTGACCTGGATCCTGCGCCGCGTGCGGACCGCCGGACCCTCATCCGTCGCGTCACCTATAACCTGACCGGGCTCCCACCGACCCCCGAGGAGATCAAAGCATTCCTGGAAGACCCGCAATCGGATCACGCTGCATTCTCTGCGGTCGTCGATCGACTCCTCGATTCGCCACACTACGGGGAGCGCATGGCGCAGCACTGGTTGGACGTTACACGCTATGCGGATTCGTCGGGCTTCGCTAACGATTTTGAAAGAGGAAACGCCTGGCGATTCAGAGATTACGTCGTCCGGGCATTCAACAATGACAAGCCGTACGACCAGTTCATCCGCGAGCAGATTGCGGGAGACGAGATCGCTCCGGACAATCCCGAGTCAATAATTGCGGCGGGGTTCCTGCGGATGGGGCCTTGGGAATTGACCGGTATGGAAGTCTCCAAAATTGCGCGTCAGCGATTCCTCGATGATGTCACCAATAGCGTCGGCGAAACGTTTCTCGCTCACTCGCTCCAATGCGCCCGGTGTCATGATCACAAGTTTGATCCGATCCCCACGCAGGACTATTACGCGGTACAGGCGGTCTTTGCGACTACCCAGTTGGCCGAGCGCAAGGCTGCCTTCCTTGATACTGAAAACAAGACCGGCTTTGAAGAACAGGGCTACTTGAACAAGCAACGTCTGGCACATCAGGAAAAGCTTGCAGAGCTAGATGAGGTGATGCTCAAAAACGCTCAGGACTGGTATCGAGAAAAGGGCCTTTCGCCTGAGACGTGGAACGCTACGTTGGCAGAAATCAAGGCCGGCCCCGGGAAGCGTTTTGCTGCGACACGTAATGTGATGCGCCGCAACGGGGTAAAGGAGGCGGATTATCCACCTAAAAAAGTAGGCTTTACAGCGGATCAGTTCGGTCAGGAGCGTGTCGCAGAAAAGGGGCTGCAGCGTTTGGCTTGGGTGATGGATCGCTATCAGCCCTATGCGCTGTCAGTCTACAACGGCCGGACACCGCAGATGAATAGAGTATTCGCGCCGATCCGTATACCTGAGAATCGACTCAAAGTCGGTGAACTCGAACAGACGGCCATCCTGATCGGGGGGGATCCATTTTCACCGGACAAGCCTGTGCAGCCAGGGGTCTTAAGTGTTGTATCGAAACAGGTGGCTGCAAGCATCCCTCGAGAGATTGAAGGCCGACGAACTGCTTTCGCAGACTGGGTCGCTAGCCCAGACAACCCGCTGACCGCGCGCGTGATGGCGAATCGTATCTGGCTCTGGCACTTCGGCGATGCAATCGCAGGCAATCCCAATAACTTCGGCTCGACCGGCAAGCAGCCAACCCATCCTCAATTGCTGGACTACCTCGCGGGTCAACTGATTGATCAAGACTGGTCGGTCAAGGCCATTCACAAACTTATCCTGACTTCCGATACATACTGCCGTTCAACAAAGCACCCAGACCCAACTTTGCTCCGCAAGCACGACCCGAAGGGCACGAGTTACACCGCCTTCAAACCCCGCCGCCTCAGCGCAGAGGAGTTGCGAGACTCAATGCTGGCACTCTCTGGTGAATTGAACCGCACTCTCGGCGGGATACCATGCCGTCCCGAGATCAACCAGGAAATCGCGCTTCAACCCCGGCAGGTAATGGGGACCATCGCCTCGGCATGGACCCCGAACCCGCTTCCGGAACAGCGACACCGCCGATCGCTATATGCCTTGAAACTGCGTGGGCTCGTCGATCCGATGCTGGAAGTCTTCAATGCGCCGCCACCGGATTTCTCGTGCGAGCGGCGCACCGCATCAACGGTCACTCCGCAGGTCTTCAGCCTGTTCAACGGACAGAACACCCACGACAGGGCGCTTGCTATGGCGGCTCGCATCTTGAAAGAGACGGACACGGATCAGGCCGCGATCAAACGATCCTTCCAATTAGTTCTTTCAAGAGACCCTTCTGCTCAAGAGATTAAGGAATTCCTGGCGCATTGGGAAATGATCGAGGCTGAGATGCCCGCGCAAGCGCCCGAGCGTTCTCTTCCGCCAACCGTCGTCGTGCGTGAGGATATCGATGAAAACACAGGCGAAGCCATGACGTTTGTTGAGAAGCTTTATTCGAACGAAGATTTTGTACCTGATCTTCAACCTGTAGACGTGGATCGTCGAACTCGGGCTTTTGCTGATCTGTGCCACCTGCTGTTTAACGCCAATGAATTTGTTTATGTCTATTGAGAATGAATTGAGGTGCGGCGATGCTTGATCGAAGAGACTTTATGTTGAGGCTGGGGGCATCCTTGGGGGGCATTGCGTTCTCGTCGCTGATGGCCGATGACCTGCTCGCTTCCAATCAACCGGGACCTCTTACGCCGCGCCCTCCGCATCTGCCCGCGAAAGCCAAGAACTGCATCTTTCTGATGATGGAGGGAGGCCCTTCGCATATTGATACGTTTGATCCCAAGCCCACGCTGGACCGCCTGCATCTCAAGGAATTTGTACGAACAGGCAAAGATAAATCAGCAATGGAGAGTGGCAAACGCTACTACGTGCGCAGTCCTTTTACGTTTGGCAAGCACGGCCAGAGCGGGGCGGATATCGCAGATAACTGGAAACACCTTTCCAAGCTTGCTGATGACCTGTGCTTCTTCCGTGGCTGCCAGGTTGATAGCGTCAACCACCCAACCGCGATGTATCAGATGAACAGCGGCAACCGCTTCGGCGGCGACCCCGGTATCGGGGCATGGGTCACCTATGGACTGGGATCAAGCAATCAGAACCTGCCTGGTTTCGTGGTATTGCCGGAAGTTGCGTTCCCACAAGGTGGGCCAGCAAACTGGAGCAACGGCTTCCTGCCCGCGTTCTATCAGGGCACAGCCCTGCGTTCCAAGGGATCGCCAATTCTGGACCTTCGTCCGCCCAAGGGCGTCTCAGGCGAGCGGCAGCGAAAGAACCTGGACCTGCTCGCACGCATGAATCAACGTCATGCTGAGCAGCACCCTGAACATGAGGAACTCCTCGCGCGTCAGGCGAGCTATGAGTTGGCCTACCGGATGCAGATGGAGGTCCCCGAGGCGCTGGACATCTCAGACGAGGATGAGAAGACACGAGAGCTGTATGGCATCGGCGAAAAAACCACCGACTCGTTTGGGCGAAAGTGCCTGCTTGCACGCAAACTCGTTGAAAAGGGGGTCCGATTCGTGCAACTCTATAACGGCACATGGGACAGTCACGACTATATCGCCCGAGCCCACGGCAACCTTGTGCAAGGGGTAGACCAGCCGATCGCGGCACTCCTCACCGACCTCAAGCAGCGCGGCCTCCTGGAAAGCACGCTTGTCGTCTGGTGCGGGGAATTCGGTCGAACGCCAGACAACGGGATCCGCGGCGGCACACAGTATGGCCGTGACCATAACCCCAAGGCAATGACGATCTGGATGGCGGGAGGCGGCTGCAACGCGGGGCATACCATCGGGTCAACGGATGAAACAGGGATGACCGCTGTGGAAGACGTCCACCACGTTCGCGACTTCCATGTGACGCTGCTCCGTTTGCTTGGCTTGGACGATAACAAGCTGACCTATTATCACGCAGGCCGATACAAGCAGCTCAGTCAGTTTGGCGGCGAGGTGATTGATAAACTGATCGCTTAGCCATGCCGACACGACGCACTTTCATTGCTGCTGCTGCGGGCACAACGCTTGCCCTCAGGTTTCCAATCGATATGTCCGCCGCGGCAGACGCGGTCAGTGGCGAGACCGATCATTTCTGGTGGCGGCTTGGGCCCGAATCGCCGTATGTCGACTCCCAGCGTGGCAGCAAGGCGTTTGCGTTCTCTGACGATTCTGTCTTTCTCTCAGAGGACAATGCGAAGACCTGGCCACACAAACTCGCGTTCAAAGATGCATCCAAGATCACCTTCAGCCAGATCTTCAACAACGGCAATATCCTCTTTGCAACCCGGACACGCCTTTACCTTAGTACGGACAACCTCAAGACCATTAAACAGATCCGTGCCAAGGCACCGGATGGAAGTGATTACCTCCCTCACAAACCGGTGAACCCTGCGTTGCCCGGATGGTATTTCCACCCGCTGGATGGTGAGCATGTCTGGCAAGTCGATGGTCAGGAGATGCTTGTCTGGGGCAACTACTGCAATGTCCTGGGCGGTGCGGTACCGGTCAACATCTACTATTCGACCGACCAGGGGCAAACGGTCAAGCTCGCATACGCTTTTGGCGTCAGCCCACGATGGCAGCAGAAGAATGCAGGGCCAGAGGAACTACTGGGTAACCCCAACAACCCGATCATCGCTCGACATATCCATAGCGTTACCTACAACCCCGACGAGAACGCCTTCTATGCTTGCACGGGCGATCATAACGAGAAGGTCGATGGCAAACTCCAGCACGAGTGTCACTGGCTGCGTGGTACCTACGACCGGGCGGCCGACAAGTGGGACTGGCAAGTCCTCGTATCGGACAGCATGAACACCCGCTATAAGTCTGGCGGGATTAACTTCGTGGACGGCAAGCTTTACTGGTGCTCGGACGCGAATGGCCCCAAGCCACACGACCGCGGCATCTTTCGCTGCGACCCGCAAGATCTGGCAGATAAGTCCAAGCACGAGATGCTCTTCAACCCCGAGTACGAGATCGCCAACATGCTGATCGAAGACGGCGTGATCCTCTCGGGCCACTACACGCCGGTTTCGCCCTATACGCTTGGCATTATCTATTCGCCGGATCTTGGCAAGACGTGGGCTCAATACGACCTGAAGGGCCTGGGCAAGTGGTCCCCGACGCGCTTTCATAAAAAGAATGACGATGGCTGGTTCCGTGTCGATCTGCGTGAACGATGGATCAAGCGGGGCAGGGTGATGTTCATCAAGCCAAAGAAAAACTCCGCCGGGTGACGGAGTGCTGCGAATTATCGTCAAAAAGATTGAGTCTATTGAATTGGTTGCTCAGTCTAATTCTTTGATTTCGATATTCCGAAACCAAGAGAGCTGTCCGTGGTCCTGCAGGGCGATATAGCCCTTCAGTGGACGATCCTTCATGGCGCCTTGGTCCTGTTGGACACTGTTAATCACTTCGCCGTTGAGTTCAACCTTGATGCTTTGACCTTTGCAGGTCAGAACCATCTTTTGCCATTCACCGGCAGGCTTGGACATGTTTTTGCTTGCACCTTGCGTTCGGATGATGCCGCCATGGTCGTGGTGTCCCATTTTGTCGTCGGGCTTGCCGAAGCTGTCCAGAATCTGAACCTCGATGCCCTTGGCGACCGGATCGATCGCATTCCAGTCGTCGCCGGGGTCGGCGATGCGGAAGTGCAGGCCGGAGTTGCCCTTCTTTGGCAGCTTGTACTCCACAGAGAAGACGAAGTTCTCGTACTGCTTCTCGGTGTAGAGGTAAGACTTGTATCGCTTCCAGCCGCTCTCGCCCTCGCGGGGTTGGATGGCAAGGGTGCCATCTTCCTGCGGCACCCAGTTGCCCTCGGTCTTCCAGCCTGTCAGGTCCTTGCCATTGAAGAGTTCGACAAAGCCGTCCTCACATGTCTTACACTCAGTACATTCGCTGGTGCCAGTAGTGGTGCAGGCCGTCAGGGCGGGCAGGAGGAGCAGAGCGATCAGGAGGCGGTTGAGCATGGTGGTCCTTCGGGTCTGATGAATGTAAAGCAGCACGCCATCACACGTGCTGCAAAGAATGATCGTGCTTGAGCAGAGGCTATTACAGAGGATCAGTTATCAAACTGCGCGTCAAACTCCAGCGAACTGGAGGGGAAGTCCACCGCACGGGTGAACTCGGCAGCTTCAGTCGCGCCGTGCTCACGATCCATTCGGCTGTCTTCCCATTCGACAGAGAGCGGGCCCGCATAACCGACATCGTTGAGCGCGACAATGATTTCTTCGAAGTTGACGTCGCCGTGGCCCAGCGAACGGAAGTCCCAGTAGCGGCGTGGGTCCGCAAAGGTCGTATGCCCGCCAAAGACGCCGACCGTGCCGTCGCCGTGGCCCCACCAGGCATCTTTCATGTGGGCATGGTAGATGCGGTCACCAAAGTTATAGATGAACTTGACGTAGTCAACACCCTGATAACCCAGGTGCGACGGGTCGTAGTTAAAGCCGAATCGCTTGTGGCCGTTAACCGCTTTGATCGCACGCTCAGCCGAAGCGATGTCAAACGCGATCTCGGTGGGGTGCACTTCCAGTGCGAAGTTCACATCTTCCTTATCAAACGCATTGAGGATGGGGCCGAAACGCTTGGCGAAGTCCTTGAAGCCCTTGTCCCAGTAAGCTTGGTCCGTAGGAGGGAAGGCGTAGATCGAGTGCCAGATCGAGCTGCCGGTAAAGCCGTTGACCACAGCAGGGAAGTCGTCACCCTTGGCACCAGCCTTCTTGCCACGGCCGGGCTTATTGTTCAGGAAACGACGACATGCCTTGGCCGACTTCGCCAGTTTCTTAGCGGCACGCTTGCGGACACCCTCCGGATCGCCGTCGCCCCAGACATCTTCAGGCAGGATCGACTTGTGCCGCTCATCGATATGGTCGCAGACCGCCTGGCCGACCAGGTGCATCGAGATGGCGTAGCTGGTCAGGCCATTGTCGGCGAGCACCTCCCACCGGCCCTTGCAGTACTTGTCTGATTTAGCCGCCTGATCGACGTCGAAGTGATCGCCCCAACATGCGAGTTCCAGGCCGTCGTAACCAAAAGAGGCGGCCTTCTGGCAGATGACTTCGAAGGGCAGGTCGGCCCATTGGCCGGTGAAGAGGGTGACTGGGCGTGGCATACAGGCCTCCTGGGGTTTAATTCAGACGGGTTGAAAACAATAGTCTGCCACGATTTCCCGTGGCGATCAATCGGGGGTTGAATTCGTCTCAATAACGTCGCGTTTTGCATCCATGGATAGGTTCGCGAGTTGGTCGGCCCGTTTATTTTTCTCACGTCGGACGTGCTCGATCGACCACTCATTGAAACCTGCCAGGCCTTCGCGAGCTGTAGCAAAGAGAGGCTGAAGATTTGCAGCCTTCACACGGTACTCCCCCTTGATCTGCTTGACCATCAGCTCAGAGTCACTACGGATGTGAATTGATTCAAATCCCAGTTCAGCTGCTGCTTTGAGTGCGTGTAACAGGCCTTGGTATTCCGCCTCGTTATTCGTCAGTTCGCCAAGCCAGTAGCCTGCTTCGTGCAGGGCTTCACTGCCATCCGGCGTCGTAATGCAGACACCCGCCGCGGCGGGGCCAGGGTTGCCACGGGCGCCGCCATCGATGTGGATCAGAGCTTGCATCGTTCGCTTACTTACTTGGACGCCGCGAGTGATTCACGCAGCTCTGCGCTGACGTAGAGGATGCGGTTACATGTGCCGCAGGTCGTCAACTGGTCGGTCTTCGTAATCAAGGCGTTGACCGACTCGACGGGAAGCAGCGTAAAGCAGCCGCCACAGGTGTATTCCATGCGCCTGCGATCCTGTTCACTGATCTCGGCCATGGCCTCGCCGTCGTAAGTGTGAGCGAGGCGATCAAACGTTTTGCGGATATCATCGCTCAAAGGATCACCCGCAGCATCACGCTCGGTCTCAAGTTCCTTGAGCTTGTCTCCGACTTCGGTCTTGGCTTCTTCAACTTCTTTGGTTGCGTTGGCGACGAGTTTGTCTTGCGCCTCAACCTTGGCATCAAGCTCTTGCATCTCGGCGCCGAGCGCGTCGGCCTTGCTCATCGATTCAAGTTGCTCGTCATCCAGCTTCGACTTGTCAGCCTTCAGCGTATTGACTTCAACGAGCAGGGCGGAGTACTCCTTGTTACTCGTCGCGCTGTTCATCTTGTCACGCTGTGCATTGATGCGCGTGTCGATCGCGTTGGCCTCGTTCTCCAGCGTTGCCGCGTGGGCCTTCGCTGTTTTGAGCTGCTGATCGAGTTCAGCGGCAGCCTGCTTGAGTTGATCAAGCTTGCGCTGCTGGGCATCCCGGCGACGGGTCGCGGCATCTAGACGCGATCGCATTGCTCGGACACGCTGGTCCAGTTCGAAGTAGTTGTAGAGTTGGTCTTGTAGCGGCAAAGCGGTGTCGCTCCTGTTCATTTAGACGACTATACCATAACACCTTATGGCTTTGAGCTGGGCTTTACGGAACCTTTGGACTGGTTGCGACATCGGCCGGCGGCGTTTATAATTCGCGGCTCATCGCAGGGGCTGTAGC
>JBMZAP010000008.1:0-45645 GCA_049611445.1 Phycisphaeraceae bacterium
GGGTACAGCGCATAGCTTTGGAAGACCATCGCGATGTCGCGGTTCTTAGGTTCGACGTTGTTGACGACACGGTCGCCGATCTTCAGCGTGCCAGCGGTGATATCTTCGAGCCCTGCAATCATGCGTAGCGTCGTAGATTTGCCGCATCCCGAGGGACCGACGAGGACAACAAACTCGCCGTCACCGATATCGAGATCGATGCCGTCAACAACGTTGGTCTGGCCGTCGTAGGACTTGACGATAGATTGGAGGGAGACATTGGCCATGAGTCTTTAACCTTTGACGGCGCCCGCGGTGAGGCCGGCGATGAAGTCGCGTTGTAGGAGCAGGAAGAGAACAAGGACGGGGAAGATGGCGATGAGTGTTCCCGCCATGATCAGGCCGTACTGCGTGTCGTAGGGCCCACGCAGTTGGGCGACAAACACGGAAAGCGGCAGCTTGTCCGCGGATTGGATGACGATCTGTGGCGAGATGAAGTTGTTCCAGGTCGCGAGGTAGGTGATCAGCAGGAACGCCCCGACCATCGGCCGAACCATCGGCAGGGCGATCTGAAAGAAGATACGGATGTCGCCACAACCATCGATGCGTGCGGCCTCAATCAGGGCGTTGGGCATCGAGCTGATGAAGGCCTGTCTGAACAAGTAGACGCCGAACGCCGGTGCGATACCGGGAAGGATCAGGCCCGCGTAGGTGTCCAGCAGGCCAAGCCAGTAAAGCAGTTGGTAGCCCGGGGCGATCAGCAGTGCGAAAGGAATGACCAGTGCACCGAGGACGATGTAGGTCGTGATGGCTCTGCCAGGGAAACGGTACTTGGCAAGTGCGTAGCCGCCCATCGCGCTAAACAGAGTTGCAAGGATCGCGGTGACCGAGGAGATAAAGAAGGAGTTGATGGTCGCGCGGATGATTCCTGCTTCGAAGAGCAGGGTCTTCCAGTGTGAAAGCGTAAAGCCGGACCAATCGACGTCATACCACTTGCCGCCTGGCTCGATCGGCCAGAGCACAAAGCTGAAAAAGGATTCGGTTGACTTGAATGCCGAGAAGATCAGGTAGACGAACGGCACGAGCGTCAGGATCGCAAAGACAGTCAGCACCAGATACACAACGAGCATGCTGACGTTGAAGCGACGGGAGTGGGTGGGGATGGCCTGGCTCATTGGTCGGCCTCGCTGGATTTAGAGATATAGCGCTGGACAATCGCGAATATAAAGAGCACCGCCGCGAGGACCCAGCCCACCGCACTGGCATAGCCCAGGTCGCCTCGGTCAAAGCCCTGCTGATAGAGGTACATCACCAGCGTCAGGCCCTGATTGTTGGGCCCAGCTGACTCGTTGAGCATCAGGTAGGGCAGCTCGAACAGCTGGAAGCTTCCGATCAGTGACAACAGGACAACGAATGCTGCGACAGGCTTGATCGCGGGCAGGGTGATATTGCAGAAACGCTGCCAGGCGTTGGCGCCGTCGACTTGTGCCGCTTCGAGCAGGTCCTTGTTGACATTCTGCAGGGCTGCGAGGAAGTAGATCATGTTGAAGCCGACGTACATCCAGAACGCCGCGATCACCAGCGAGAGCATGACGTATTCCTGCATCCACGCGAATTCGATATCGAAGCCGAACATGGCATGCAGTGTGACGTTTAAGAGGCCTTTATTTTTTGCAAAGATCAGGCTGGCGAGGATGGCCACAAAGGGCAGGCCGACAAGCACCGGCGCGAAGAAAGTCATCCGCCAGAGGCCGCGCCCCTTGATCTTGTCGGAGTTCAGCAGCAGCGCCAGGCCAAGCGACGCAGGCAATTGAATAAAGACCGAGGCGAGGGCGAAGATCGTGGTGTTGCGTACGGCGATCCAGAAGGCGGGGTCTGAAGCAAGCCAGGTAAAGTTCTTGAAACCGACCGGCTCGCTGACACCTGGGCCAGCGTTTTGCTCAAAGGCCATGAATGCGGACAGGATCATCGGGTACGCGATAAAGACCACGAAGATCGCGAGGAAGGGCCCGAGGAAGAAGTAGGGCATCCACTGGGGGTATTGCCTTGCTTTGCTGGTCATTCGTCGCCCCCCTCTTGAGCTGGGCCGGCGATGAAGACGTTGCGACTCATCTCCTGCTTGATGCGCTCGTCGACTGCCTCGAGTAGCCGCTTGGCCTCGGGGATTAACGCATCTGCTTCGTTGATCTCGTTCTTCTCAGCGTAAGCTCTCAGTGCAACGCCGACATCCATAATCTGCTGCATCGCGACCTGGTGGAACGGTGAGCTTGTGCGGTAGGGCACATACGGGGCCTGATCGATGAACATCAGCCCGGACTGCTGGTCGGAGAAGTAGGGCTCTTTGACCGCGTAATAAGGCTCGTCCCAAAGATCGACACGTGGCGAGATGATGTGATTGGTCTCGTAGAGCTTCTGCGCAAGGGTTGGTGACAAGTACAACTCTTTTGCAAACGCCCATGCCGATTCGAAGTCACTCGTCGTTTTCGGAATCGCGATCATGGTCCCGCCGATGACGGAGGTCCGTCTGCCGCCTGCTTCCCATGCGGGCAGTGGCATCAGTTTGAGCTTGCCGTCGAGGTCAGGCAACGCGTTTTTCCAGACCCCTGCCAGCCAGTCGGGCATCAATGCGGCAACGACACGACCCTCGAGCTTGAGCTGGTTGCCGGTCGGGCTGAACTCCGGCGCATCGATCGCGATACGGTTGGGTCCAAGGCACCAGGTGGTGATACGGGCGAGCACTTTCGCATTGGCCGCGCTGGCGATGATGGACTTGCCGTCTGCATCGAACGTGCCGCCGCCGGCTTGCAGGAGCAGGCCTTCGACATCACGCTGTGAGGTGTACCAGAGGCCTAGCAGGTAGCGGTCAATGTCGCCGTCACCATCGAGGTCTTTGATCAAAGGCTTCATCAGGCGTTCAAAGTCGTCCCACGTCTTGATCTGATCGACGTCGATACCGGCTTCTTCAACAAGATCTGCGCGGTAGCAGAGCAGCACAGGGTGTACATCGTGTGGCAGGCCAAAAATCCGGCCTCGGCTGGACCAGGGCGCAAATGAAGGTGCGTTGAGTTGATCGTAGATCCCCTCCGCCTTGAGGCGATCGGTCAGGTCGTAGAAGCCGACCTCCTCGACAGGGCCGGCCATGAATCGTGCGACCGAGGGCTGCTCGATCTCAACTAGGTCAGAAGTCGGTGTGTTGGCCCACATGCCCGACTGGGTCCGCCGGTTCAACGCGCCCATGGACAGGACGTGCATCTGGATCGGCTCCGCATCGGCTGTGTTGGCCTGTTCGTTCCAGTCCTCAATGGCGGGGCCGTACATGCGAGCGTGGTGCTGCGCAAAGGTCCAGAAGACCAGGCCTTCTTTTTCTTCGGTGGGCCAGATCGCGATCGCAACGCTTGAAAGGGCTGCGATGACAAGGATGACCAGCGGCCCAGTGGGCACGCTGCCGCGAGTGTTACGCAGGCGTGATTTGTTACACAAAGTTACATTCATGGAACACGCGAAATGGCTTTCATGGGTCGAGAGGGGGTATATTAGCGTATTTATGCATGAATAATAGGCACAGTCCAAGAAAAAATTAAAAATTCTTGCAAAATGCCTTGACTCTCAGCAGGCCCCTGTTACTATACCCTGAGTGTCAGTTACTGAAACAGTTACATAAGGCGTAACAAATGGCCTCAGTCAGAGAAATCGCGAAGCAAGCCGGCGTGTCCACCGCAACCGTTTCCCGCGTGATCAACAACAGCGCGAAGGTGAGCGAAGTGGCCCGTCAGAAGGTGCTCAGTGCGATCAATGACAGGAGCTACACGCCAAAGATTGGCAAGATTTCGGTTTCTAATCTGGCCTACATCTTTACGGACTCGACAACGCTGGGCTCGCCTTACGACGCGGGCATCCTGGCGGGGCTGAGCTCCGGTCTAGAACACAACGCGTTGGACCTGTTGATTCTCAACGCGAATACCTGCCGGCAAAATGGCGAGACTTTTGATGATGTTTTTCGTCGCAAGGGTGTGTGTGGCGCGATCGTTCGTACGACGTTTTCGTCACGCATGCTTTGCCGGGCATTGCTTGAATCCAATGTTCCCGTTGTGGTCGTCGGCGATCAGATTGAAGACGCTGAAGACCAGTGTGTCGATGTTGACTCGCGTCAGGCCAGCCGGGAAGCGGTTGAGCACCTGATCGAGCTCGAACACGAGCGAATCGCTTTCTGCACCAACATTATTGACGACAAAGATCATGAAGACCGCCTCGGTGGTTTCATGGACGCACACCAGCAGGCCGGCCTGCAAGCGGACCCGAAGCTGCTATTCCGTGTGCCCGCCTCTCGGCAGGGCGGCGAGCAGTTGGCCCGTCGTCTGAACACCATGCATAACCCGCCGTCGGCGATTTTTGTCGCAGACCCGGATACCTGTGTCGGCGTGCTCAACGAGTCTCGTCGGCTTGGCCTGCGAATCCCCGAAGAGCTTTCCGTTGTCGGCTTTGACGACTCGGATATGCGATTCTCGGTTTCGCCAACGCTTTCTGCGGTCTGTCAGGACGCACGCCAACTTGGCGAAGAAGCACTACGACGCGTGATCAGCCGCATCGCTGATCGCGGCCACGATATTGAACCCACTGAAGAGACGCCGCTCAAGGCCTGGTTTGAAGTAAATGCCAGTGCCTCGGCCAATGTGGACTAACACCGCCTTGCGACTGGGCACCGAGACGTTCTCGGGCCTACTCAAATAGACCCCTCAGTACCTACTGGAGGAACCCCACCATGTCGTACATTTCTCGTTCAACCTCTCTGATCGCTGTAGTTGCAGCTGCTACCTTAGGCTTTTCTGCCCCAGATGCAGAGGCAAACCTTCTTACGAATGCTGGATTCGAAGATGCCGGCCTGACCGGTGGCGATACATTCGGCGCCAATGGCTGGACCGCCTTTGGCGGTGGCACCTTTACCGTGCACACTTCGGTCTTGGGCGCTGTTGGCGCTAACTCTGGCGACCATGCTTTCAAGATGTTCGGAAGCGCAAGTGGTGTCTTTCAAGAAGTCGCCGTGAACCCCGGCGATACGGTGAATGCAAATGTTGTGATGCTCAACTTCAGTGGTGATCAAATGGCCAATGGCCAAGTCGCCGCGATTAACATTGAATGGAAGCAGGGCGATGGTTCGGCTTCAGCCATCACGCCTTTTATCAGCAACGGTACCTTTACCGCTGCCGATGCACCAGTCGATCAATGGACACTGCAAACAATCACTGGCGTCGCTCCCTCAGATGCGGCAACCGCACGCCTGACACTGATCACTGGTGATTTCCTCCCCGGTGGTCCAGGTGGCGCGCCGTTCTACGACGACGCTTTTCTTGAAGTTATCGCCGTCCCGGAGCCAAGTTCGCTGGCCCTGCTCGGACTTGGTGGTTTGGCACTGATGCGCCGTCGTCGTCAAGCCTAATCAGGTAAATATTTTTTCTGCAGGTCTGTGGGATGCTACAGGCCTGCACTTTCTTCTCGATCAGAACAACTGCGCATAGGAGCCGCGGCCATGAAACGTAAGCAAGCATTTACCCTTATCGAATTGTTGGTTGTTATCAGCATTATCGCGCTGCTGATTGCCATACTTTTACCTGCTCTTGGTGCGGCAAGACGTAGTGCACGTGCTATGCAGTGCCTATCCAACCAGCGTGGTTTCGGCGTCGGGTTCATTGGTTTTTCACTGGAAAATAAAGATTTACTCCCTTACGGCTATTACTCTATTGAAGATGCCAGCGAGCCTACTGGATTCCGACAGGCCGACTGGATGATCACAATCACCGGATACATGACTGGTGAAAATGCGACTTATCAAAACAATACTGAAGCGGTTGAGACTTTTTCTTGTCCTGAAGCAGGTTTGCCAGAAGGAACCAAGCATTACTCAGCTCACCCCGTTTTAGTTCCTACCCTGGGATTTGGACCTCCGGACAACCGCATCAAAGTTGCGTCGCAAAAGCGAACAACAGAAATCATGATCAGTACCGATGGCTCACAATTGCCAACACTTAATGGTGACGCCGAGGCGAACGCTCGCAATATTTACGACTATGACAACCTCGCCAACCCCAACAAGTGGTACTACGACGCCTCTGTGGCAGACGATGAGATCTATGTTGGTCCGAATGCAGATGACGCTTCTGGTGCGGGCACAATCCGCTGGCGTCACAGCAGTGATCAAGCTGCCAATATGTTGTTCCTCGACGGCCATGCTGAGGCAGTCGCTCCGACGGCAGCGAAGCAACGCAATATCCGTATCGATTGACTAACCCCCTTTTGTGGCCAGCTCGTTCGGTATCTCGTGGATACGTTCCTCGCCACGAGATGCCGGCCGACGGCTGCATCAGCCGACCTATACACGCTCTCTTTCATTGAACTTGGAGTTCAACCGATGCGTCGCGCCCGTTCCTACAAGATCGTCTGCCTCTCGGTAATCGCAATTGTCGCCCTGATGGCTTCCTTCCTTGTCCAGGCTGAGCCTGTTCATACTGAGGTCAAGCAATCTGACAAGGGTTGGCAACTGATCCGTGACGGCAAGCTGTACGACCTTAAAGGGGCCGGCGGCGACTGGCACCTGGCCAGTGATGGCGGGCGGCGAGATCTCGAACGGCTCGCTAAGGCTGGTGGCAACTCCATCCGTACCTGGGGCGTCGGTGAAGAGACAGAGCAGTTGCTCGATCTTGCTCACGAACTGGGCCTGACTGTTACGCTCGGCCTCTGGCTCGGTCACGAACGCCATGGCTTCAACTACAACGATCTCGACCAGGTCGCGGAGCAGAAAGAAAAGGTCCGACAGGCGGTTTTGAAGTTCAAGGATCACCCGGCCGTGCTGGCTTGGGGCGTCGGCAACGAGATGGAGGGTTACGAGGCGGGCGACAACGCGGCGATCTGGTCGCACGTCGAAGCTGTCGCCGCGATGATCAAGCGTCTTGACCCTAGCCACCCGACCATGACCGTGATCGCTGAAATTGGTGGCCGTAAACTTGAGTCGATCCAGAAGCTCTGCCCATCGATCGATATTGTCGGCATCAACAGTTACGGCGGAGCTGCGTCTCTACCTGAGCGCTACGGTAATGCTCACATCACCAAGCCTTACATCGTGACAGAGTTTGGACCGCCCGGGACCTGGGAAGTCGGCGCAAACATCTTTGGGGCGCCTGAAGAATTGACGAGCACCCAAAAGGCCCCGATCTATGCAAAGGTCTACAGCGCTCTGAAGGCCGATCACAAGAATTGTCTGGGCAGCTATGTGTTCCTCTGGGGTGCAAAAGTCGAAGCCACAACCACATGGTTCGGCATGTTCCTCAAAGACGGCAGCAAAGTCGCTGCAGTCGATGCGATGACCCTGGCGTGGACGGGCAAGCTGCCCGAGGACCTGTCGCCAGCGATTGAATCGATCGCGATCTTGGAAGACTACGAGACACAGCCCGGCGCTCAGGTCAAGATCTCGCTTAAAGCGAAAGACCCCGAGGGCAAGGTACTGGACGTGCAATGGAAGCTTCTGGCGGAGTCTTCCGAGTACTTCACCGGCGGTGACAAGATGGACGAGCCGCCATCGTTCCCGAAGCTGATTACCTCTGCGAGTGAGCAGCATTGCACGCTGACGCTGCCTGACAAGCCGGGCATCTACCGGGTGTATGCGATCGTGAAGGATCCTGCGGGTCATGCGGCGGTGGCGAATGTTCCGCTTTATGCAGGCAAGCCTGGCGAAAAGATCGAGAAGGCCGAAGTTAAGCCCGGTCAATCGGTTGGCCTGCCGTTCGCGGTCTATACCGATGCAGACGATAAGCAGCCATGGACGCCTTCGGGCTACATGGGCAATGCAGAGCAGATCAAACTTGAACTCGATCACGCACAAAACGTGCAAGCTGGCAAGACCTGCATCAAGGCGCAGTACCTCGCGCCGGGTGATTGGGCGGGTGTCGTATGGCAGGACCCGGTGAACGACTGGGGCGATGAAGATGGTGGCTTCGATGTGAGTGGTGCCAAAGCACTGGAGTTCTGGGCCCGTGGCGATGCGGGGGGCGAAGTCGTCAACTTCGGCTTCGGCGTCTTGGGTGCCGACAAGAAGCACCCCGATTCGGGTTCGGGTGAACTCAAGGATGTCCGCCTGACCAATGAGTGGAAGAAGTATCGCATCGAGTTGGGAGAAGATGTAGACCTGAAGCGTATTAAAACCGGTTTCTTTTGGAGCCTTGCAGGTATAGGCAAGCCGATCACTTTTTATCTCGACGACATTCGTTACGTCGCTGAGGCGGAGAAATAAAGGCAGTTTTGAGGGTGGATTAGTAAAGACAGGTTTTTTGACTCATGGCTTTTCCAGAACAATTCGTTTGGGGTGCAGCAGCAGCCTCTTTCCAGATCGAAGGAACATGTGAGGATGTTCCGCGGGGTGACAGTGTGTGGGACATGTTCTGCGCGACGCCGGGCAAGGTGTATCAAGGTCACGATGGCCGACGCGCCTGCATGCATATCACGCGCTGGCGTGAAGATGTTTCGTTAATGAAAGATCTTGGCCTGAAGGCGTATCGTTTATCGCTTGCCTGGCCGAGGATTCTGCCCGATGGGACGGGTGATGTGAACGAGGCAGGCCTGGCGTTCTACGATGGGTTGATTGATAAGCTACTTAACGCAGGCATTGAGCCTTATGTAACACTCTTCCACTGGGATCTTCCGTTGCGACTGCATCAGCGCGGCGGATGGATGAACCCGGACATTGTGGATTGGTTTGCGGACTACACCAGGATTGTTGTGGACCGCTATTCGGATCGTGTGAAGCACTGGATCACGCTCAATGAGCCACAGTGCTTTATCTTGCTCGGCCACGAGCAGGGCACGCACGCCCCGGGTCTGCAACTTCCCGAGAGTGACATCCTGCAGATCGGGCACAACGCACTGAAGGCGCACGGCCGATCGGTGCAGGTCATCCGTGAACACAGCAAGCAGCCTGCCCGCGTCGGGATTGCACCGGTCGCGACGGTCTCTATCCCGGAGACCGAGCGTGTCGTTGATATCGAAGCGGCGTACAACGCAACTGTTGGCGGTGCGACCGAGTCGCTCTTCAATACGACCTGGTGGCTCGACCCTGTCTACCGTGGCCGCTACCCCGAGGCCGCGGTGGCGAAACGCCTCGAAAAGATGCCGCGCGTTACTGCGGAAGACATGAAGCTGATCAGTGAGCCGGTCGACTTCTGTGCCTTTAACCTCTACCAGGCAGGTGTCGTTCGCGCTGGTGCTAACGGCGAAGTCGAGCACGTGCCTTACCCTGAGGGCCACGCGGTGACCGCGATGGAGTGGCCCGTGACGCCCGAGGGCCTGTACTGGGCCTGCCGCTTTTTCCACGAGCGATACAAGAGCCCGCTCCTGATTACGGAGAACGGCTTGAGTTGCCACGACTGGGTCAGTGTCGATGGAAAGGTCCATGACCCGAATCGGATCGACTTCCTGACGCGCTATCTCTCCTTTGTCAGGCGAGCCTGTGATGAAGGGATCCCGGTCGAAGGCTATTTCCAGTGGTCGGTCATGGACAACTTCGAGTGGGCCGAGGGATATAAAGACCGCTTCGGTTTGATCTATGTTGACTACGCGACGGGCAAGCGTATCCCCAAGGACTCGTACGATTGGTACCGCGACACGATCAAGTCCAATGGCTCAGAGCTTCCCCCTTGGCAGGCTTGCCGATTCGGTGGGTCGCAGCCAAATTTGCAGATCAAGGTGTCTGATCAGGCCAATTCGCTGATGGGCTCGAAGACCCCGTCAGATAAAGAAAGCAAGTCCTGATCCGGGGCCTTCCCCTTCCGCCTCTGAAAAATTGAGAAATTCAGGGAGTATGACCGCAATGCGGTCGTTTTCTGATTTGCCTGTCGTAACGAGCGACGCCAGTGTCGCGTCTCGGACATTATGAGGTATCCGTCTGCGCGTTTTTCCTGGGTTGGTCTAGGCATCGCCGCCTTGGCAGCTGCGTTTTTTTACGTGCAGCAGCCCGTCTCGGCTGAGTCTGCCAGGCAGAAATCCTCGCTCGATCCGGTCGAGCTCAAGGCCAAGGCGACTCAGGTCATGGATACCTATTGCGTGTCCTGCCACGGCTCTGAGAAGCAGAAGGGCAAGGTTCGTCTGGATGCCCTGGATCAGATCGATCAGGCCGACTTGCAGGCGCTATTCAGTAATGTGAAGGAGGCGGTGCACTTCGAGGAGATGCCGCCGCCCAAGGCACAGCAACCGAGCGAAGCCGAACGCGCATTGCTGGTGGATTGGTTGACGAGTCAGCTCAGTGGTGAGGCTGCGAAGAAGCTGGCCGAGAAGATGAAGAAGCCGGAGTACGGCAACTATGTCAATCATGAAGACCTGTTCTCGGGTGAGTATGCCGACCTGCCCGGCTACACCAACGACCGCCGGTGGCTGATCAGCGAGTTTATCTTCGATGCGAAGATGCAGCGGATCGTCACGAACCGCACGACTGCCACATTTCAGGGTAAACGAGTCGACGTCTTGGGTGGGCACAACATCAGAGACCTTGGTCTGGCGAATCCCTTTCTGCTGCCCGAGAAGTCGGGCGTCCGGTACTACGCCAATGAAGACCTGACCGGCGGACACCTGTCAACGATGCTCAGCAATGCGCAGAAGACATCGATCTTCATCACTGAGAACATCATCAAAATTGGGCGAAACAAGAAACTCTTTCCTGTGACCCGTGAGGTGCTTTCGCTTGAAGATCAGCATGACGCGACGTTGATTGCCAGGCGTGCATTCTTGGAGCAGCACATCGCGCGCGTCTGCGAGGAAATCTATGGTGCGAACAACTCGGAACTGTTGCCCGCGTTTGTTCCGGTCAAGCTCAAAGAGAAGAAAGAGTACAGCGAAGAAGACCATAAGAAAGATAAGCGACTGCCGGTCCCTGTTGCACGAGGAACGCTGAGCAAGTCGGGGGGCTGGGATACCTTTCAGCAGGCCATGCTCGATCCTGCGAATGAAGGCAAGTCTGATCAGGCCATGATTGAAATCTGCGAGCGGACCTGGTTTTACTACGGCGATTATGAGCTGGATATTCAGGGTCGAGTCGCGCTCCTGCAGGACTACATCACGGACTTCCGCGAACTGATCGCCAACGACAAGCGTGCGAAGCGGATTGAATATAAGCCTTTGGACGAAGGCGAGATGCGGGTCATAAACGAGGCTATTCGCGAGCACCGCACTGCAGGGGATCGATACAACCAGGTGCTTGAGAAGTGCATGACGGACTGGAAGCATCAGTTCGTTCAGGAGCGCATTGCCGCCGGGCCTCCCTCGGACGAGTTGTATGGCCAGATGATTGACGAGTTGTTCTTGCAGATCCTCGAGCGCGAGCCTGCAAGTGACGAGGCTGACGAGTATCTCACGTTGGTGAAGGGCTACACCGACAAGCTTGGCCTGCGTAAGTCTGTCCAGAAACTGATTCAGACTCTTTTACTGACTAGTGAGTTTGTTTATCGCAGCGAGTTCGGAACAGGTGAGTCTGACGAGCACGGCCGACGGATGCTTTCCCCGCGTGAAGCGAGTTACGCCATCGCCTATGCCCTGACCGACCAGAGCCCGGACGCTGAGTTGATTAACGCGGTCGAGACTGGCAAGCTGAACACACGTGAAGATTACCGACGCGAAGTGACGCGCATTTTGAATCAACGCGATCGCTTCTATCAGATTGACAAGAAGCTTGCGGACCGCTGGCGGCGTGGCAACGTCACGAATATGCCTGTCCGAGAGCAGCGGTTCTGGCGCGAGTTCTTCGGTTACCCCAAGGCACTCACGATCTTCAAGGATGAGAAGCGGTTTGGTGGCGATCGGATCGGCAGCGCAACCAATCGCCTGATCGAAGAAGCCGATCGCATGGTTGCTCACATCCTCGAAGAGGATCAGGACGTCTTTGAAAAGTTGCTCACGACTGAAGAGTTCATCGTTTATCACGACGGAAACGACGAGCGGATGTTAACGCGGTCCGATGAGATCAAGCGCATCTACCATTACTTCAAAGACGAAGACTGGCAGAACTTCAAGATGGAGGATCTGACGCAGACGCATGCCGAGTTTCTCCGCACTGCCAACATGCGTACGATCGATCCCGACAAGGTTTCGGGCAACCGATCGGGCAACATGCTGCAGCTCTTTAAGAAGTCGATGCGGTCGATCACCAATCGTATGGATGATGGGCAGAAACACCCGGCACCGTTTGATCTCTATCGTGGCTATGGCAACGACTTTATGCCCGGTTACAACGTCGGCAAGTTCTGGAATCACGATCTGGACAACTGGCACTACGAGCCGATCCAGCCCGCGAAGGTGCCCAACCGAAAGGGCATTCTCACCCACCCTGCATGGCTGATCGCCCATGCGTTTAACACCGAGACCGATCCGATCCATCGTGGCAAATGGGTTCGCGAGAAGCTCTTGGCCGGGACGATCCCCGACGTGCCGATCACCGTGGACGCCCAGATCCCCGAGGATCACGACAAGACGCTGCGTCAACGGCTTGCGAGTGTCACCGAGGTCGAGAGCTGCTGGCGATGCCACGTCCACATGAATCCGCTGGGTAACTCGTTTGAAATGTACGACGACTTTGGCCGATTCCGGACGGAAGAATCGCTTGAGTATCAGGGTAAGCTCATCAAAGAAGGGCCCGAGCAGAAGGGCGATCACCTTGTGGATATGCGCGATACTTTCGAGACCCTGCCTGTCGATGCAACGGGGTATCTGGAAGGAACCGGCGACCCGGCACTCGATGGCGAGTTGGCCGGCGCGATCGATCTCGCAGAACGACTCGGCAAGTCCCGCCGCGTACGTCAGTCGATCATCCGCCACGCCTTCCGTTACTTTATGGGTCGTAATGAAACACTTAATGACTCGAAGACACTGATCGATGCTGAGAAGGCATACGTCGATAGCGGCGGAAGCTTTGATGCGGTCATACTCTCCCTGCTGACTTCCGATTCCTTTATCTATCGCAAAGCGATCGAGGACTGATCGATGAACTTGAATAGAAGACAGTTTTTACAGACCACGGCCATCGGAGCCGGTGCATTGGTCATGCCGTTCACGATGGACCAGGCCATGGCTGCGGCAAGCGAGATGGGGCCGCGCCGTTTTATCTTTATCCGTAAGTCCAGCGGCATCCGACCGCTCGAGACCGCGCTGGTCAACTTCTCTGACATGCACAAGAAGATGGACGAGAAGAAAGAGGCGATTGAAGTTGACCTCGATACACACGAGCTGCCTAAGTGGCTTCGTGGGCTCGATGCATACAAAGAGCACATGACCATCCTGCAGGGCTTGTCCGCGAAGATGAGTGAGAACGTGCACTGGTCATTCTCTTCTGTGATGGGCTGCTTCAAGTCGCAACGCAATACACTCAGTGCCATCAAGCGGGCCACGATCGACTACGAACTGGCCAAGCTGTTCCCGTCGCCGTTCGGGCATGTCGAGCTTTCGTTCGCCGGCGGGCGGACCGGTATTGTTGATGGCTTCTCCGCTCCCGCGCCACATACACGTAATTATTGCTACGCCGACCCGGAGACCGCGCGCAACGAGTTATTCAAGTCGGTCCTGAATCCCGACGCGGTGAATTCCGACAACGACATGCTGGACTTTCTGCGCGGCCGAGAGGGCTTGGAGATCACCGGCATCAAGGGCCATGAAAAGCGTCGGCAGGAATCACACGTCAATTCGATTGAGGCCATACGCGAGCGGAACAAGAAACTCGTCGAGATGGCCGATGAGTTGGCCAAGTATTTGCCCGAGCTCGATCCGATTCACTCCGACGGCGGCCCAAACGCGACAACGCCTCAGAAACAGGCAGCAATGACCGACATCCTCATCGCTGCGATGCGTTCGGGTCTGACGAACGTTGTGACCTACACTATCGACGATCTGGGGACGCCCGTCACGGGTCTGCCCGGCAACGAGACGGACCGCATCGGAATCCACCCACTGGGTCACGACGAGGCATTCGGCGGCGTCCCCGCCTGGAAGACCCGTGAACAGATCCGTATCAGCCATGTCAATCAGGTCAAGACGATTATCGAAAAGCTCAAGCAGATCCCAGAGGGAACGGGCTCGATGTTCGACAACACCATGATCATGTACTTTCCTGAGAACGGCGAGACCCACCACGGTGTTGGCAGCGAGTCGCCGTTCCTGATTATGTCCGGCCGCAACTGCAAGCTCAATATCGCCGGCCGGTATATCCGTCTGCCTTACCATGGAACCGAGGGGCACAAGACACTCGGCAACTGGTACACCACGCTGCTGAATGCTCATGGTAATCCGATCGAGCACTATGGCGATCTGGACTTGACAATGTCTCGCCTGAAGCTGGACCAGTCGGGATCAATCCAGCAGTTGATGGCTTAATTTAAAGCACCCTCGTTCAGCAGGCCTGTATGGGTTGCTTCGTCATGAAAAACGACGGAGGGTTGAAACAGGAAGGTGCAGGCCGGGTCGAGGTCGCCCTGAAGGCGGCGTTGCGTTCGTTGGACGACTGCGTCGGCAATCGCCTGCCACGGCAACGCGATGGTTGTCAGGCCAAGCTGATTGGCAATCGGCGCATCGTCATACCCGACCAGGCGTGGGATGCGTTGTTTCCGATCGCGACAAGCGAGCGTGATGCCTTGAGCGAGGCGATCGTTGGCTGCAAAGATGCCGGTGGGGTTTGTGTCGATGAGTTTGCATGCAGCGCGTCGGCCAGCGTCACGGTGCCAGTTATCTGCATGCTCAATCATCGCGTGATCGATACGTGAGAGAAAGCCTGCGATGCGCTCATCACTACGTCGATCTTCCTTGGGGCCTGCAAGGATGGCGAAACGGTAAGGCGGTTCGCTGCCGCGAAGAAGCGTGTCTGCAGCAAGTGCGCCGCCGGCGAAGTCATCCGTACAAATACTGTCCAGCAGTGAACTTCCCCAACTTGGTTTGGGACGTTCGTTGACGAGGATGCCGGGGCGATGCTGAGCGACGCATGCATCCACGGCTTGGGGGCTCTCCCAGATCACCGGCAGTGCGTTTGGATCGAGCGATGTCGTATCGTTGGTCTGCTTGCATTCGATGGCGGCGCTACCCAGCGCCTTGATCAGATAGTCGCACAACTTGCCGCCGAACCCGTGCGGGTTGTCGGCTCGTGCATGCATCACGAGTTGGACGTGGGTGGGGCGGGGAGTGGAGCCTGCGATGAAACTGCCGCTGCGGGGGCGGCGTTCGATCAGGCCCTGCTCGGCTAGGTCTGCAAGCACGCGATGTGCGGTCTGATAGCTCACGTTGTATTGATCCGCGATCTCGCGAGCCGTGGCAAAGCGATCGCCCGGGCGATGCAGCCGGCTCGAGAGCCGTGCTTTTAAATCGAGAAGAACACTTTGGACGCGTTTGGAGCGGAAAGGCACGCTCAAATCATATCAGATAATCATTTGATATGAAGTAATTGATCTGATCTGTGATAGGATTGAGCCATGGCCGAAGCGGTAAAACCAATGGCTGGCAAGGCGTACGTCGTCATCGGGGGGACGACGGGGCTGGGTTTGTCCGGCGGCCGGGCGATCCTCCACGCGGGGGGTTCGGTGGTCGTGACGGGGCGCTCTGAAGCGTCGGCTGAAGCGGCGATGTCAGAGCTCGAGGCGATCGGGCCGTCTGCGTCCTTTTGTGGCGATGCACAAGACGCGGCGAGCACGCGTGCAGCGATCGCGTTGTGTGTCGAGCGCTTTGGTCGGTTTGATGGGCTCTACCACGTGGCCGGTGGAAGCGGTCGACGGATGGGCGATGGCAAGTTGCATGAAGTGACCGATGAGGGGATTGATGCGACCTTGTCGCTGAACCTTTCGTCGATGATCAAGAGTAATCGTGAAGCGGTGCAGGCCTGGCTTGAAGGGCGGGCCGGCACTGCTTCGCAGGGCGTGGTGTTGAATATGGGCAGCGTGTTGGGGTGGTCGCCCTCGCCAGCATTTTTTGCCACGCACGTTTACGCGGCGGCGAAGAGCGCGATAGTTGGCTTCACCAAGAGTTGTGCCTCGTATTATGCCGCACAAGGCTTTCGTTTCAACGTCATTGCCCCGGCACTGGTCGAAACACCGATGGCGCAACGTGCTGCGAACAATGATGAGATCATGTCTTTCATCAAGACCAAGCAGCCTCTGGACGGCGGCCGTATTGGAAAGCCGGAGGACCTCGACGCCGCGGTGATTTATCTGCTCTCTGATCAGTCGCGATTTGTGACTGGCCAAGTACTCGCCGTCGATGGTGGGTGGACCGTGAGTGAGGGCCAGTCATGAGCAAGGCATCACCCAGCGCCGTCGGCGTCGACATCGGTGGGACACGCGTCAAATCTGTCCTCATCGATCATGAGGGTGCGATCCTTTGTGATGACGAGCGCGACAGCGTGGAAGGTTCTGAAGCATTTATTACGTTGGTTAAATCGATTCTCGCCGACCTTGAGGTTGGCGCTGCGTTGCCTGTCGGGATTTCCTGCCCGGGCTTAGCTCAGCGGGACCACCAGGCCATCGCGCGTATGCCGGGCCGGATGGCGGGGCTTGAAGGTCTTGCCTTTCGTGACGCGATTGGGCGTGAGACGTTTGTCCTCAACGATGCTCATGCCGCGACGATTGGTGAAGTCGTATCAGGCGCAGCAGCAGGCAAAAAAACCGTCGTCATGTTGACGCTCGGTACGGGCGTCGGCGGCGGGGTGGTGATCGACGGCCGATTGTTTATCGGCGCCCATGGCAGGGCGGGACACCTCGGGCACATGACCGTAAACGCTGCAGGTTCACCGGATATCTGCAACATGCCCGGTTCGATCGAGGACGCGATTGGCAATCACAGCGTACAGGCCCGCAGCGGCGGACAGTTTGCAAGCACACGCGAACTGATTGATGCTGTTCGTTCAGGCGACGCGGGCGCAGCATCAATCTGGCAGCAATCGATTGATGCGCTGGCGGTGACTGTGGCCTCGCTCGTCAACGTGTTCGACCCGGAGGCTGTTGTGATCGGTGGCGGGATTGCGGCGGCGGGACCTGTTCTTTTTGAACCCTTGGCAAAAGCGTTGGACCGCGTGGAGTGGCGTCCGCTGGGTGAGGCGGTACCGATTCTGCCCGCCGCGCTTGGGGTACAGGCCGGTGCGTTAGGCGCCGCTCTGTTTGCCTGCCACCCGGAGTTACGACCATGAATATGACTACATCAACGACCGAACCTGCGATGGCTTATCTTGAGCACGCTCGAAGCTTGTACGACCGTGTCGTTGAGCAAATCGAGCCGATGCAGCAGGCCGCAGATCTCTTTGCAAACACGATCCTCGCGGGCCGGATGGTGCACGTCTTTGGCAGCGGGCACAGTCGCATCATGGTCGAGGAGATGTGGCCACGCTATGGCTCGTTCCCGGGCTTCCATCCGATGGTTGAACTCTCGCTGAGCTTCCACCACCCCGTCGTCGGCAGCAATGGCCAGCGCCAGGCGATGTACCTCGAAAATGTCGAGGGTTTCGCCGAGCGCATCCTGCGGAATTATGACTTCTCAACCGAAGACTCTGCACTCGTCGTCAGCTCCAGCGGCTGCAACATTGTGCCTATTGAGATCGCCGAGGGCTTCCAGAAACGTGGGATCAAGGTCGTCGCTTTGATCAGTAAAGACCATAGCGAAGCGAGCACAAGTAAGCGGGCTGATGGCAAAAAGCTGCAGGACTTTGCTGACATCGTGCTTGATACAGGCTCTCCAGTGGGCGATGCCATGGTCAAGCTGGATGGGCTTGAACAGCCGGTCGCTCCAGGCAGCACGGTCGGCGGGTGCCTGGTGGTTAACTGCATCAAGGCCGAGGTCGCCAAGCGATTGATTGATGCGGGCCAACCCCCCAAAGCGCTTGCCGCGGGCGCGGTGCTCGGGAGCGAACGAGCTGCTGAAGTGTTTGAAGCGGCCTATGACGAACATGCAAATCGCCTGGCCAAACTCTTTGCGAATGTTGGTAAGGCATAAATAAGACATTAACACCCAAGGCTCTACAGATGAAAGACAGACCCCTCCGTACCAGTGTGATCGGCAGCTACCCCTTCCCGGGCTGGCTGGAATTCGCCTCCCAACACCTGGACCAGTTTGGTCCTGACGACATCACCGAAACGCAGGAAGACGCCGTTGTCGCTGCGGTGCGTGATCAAGTTGCTGCCGGGCTCGACGTCATCACCGACGGCGAGGTGTCGCGTCTTGACTTCAACCTCTCGTTCTATGGTTACCTGCGCGGGATCGACCTTGAGTCCGCACCGCCACGTCGTTTCGGCCCGCCCGCGCACGATCAGCGTGGCAAGCATGCGATTACCGACACACTGACTGCACCGAAAGGGCTTGGCGTTGTTGAAGAGTACGAGCGACTTGTCAAAGTCGTTGATTCGCTGGGCCTGGCCAAACCACCAGCATTGAAGGCTTCGATCCCGGGGCCTTACACCCTCAGCGGTCGCCTGTTACCCAATGAGCAGTACCCCGATCGATGGGTGATTACCGAAGCGATGTTGCCGCTGGTCAGCAAGGAGTTGGAAGACCTTGTCCAGGCAGGTTGCACGGAGATCTGTGTCGATGAGCCGAGTATGAGTTGCTACGCCTGGCGTGGCGAGACCGAGCGTTTTGTTGATATTTTCAACCGAACCGTCGCACCCATTGTGGGCAAGGCGCGGATCGATATGCACATGTGCTTTGGCAACTTCAAGGCCAGAGCGGTCGGCAAGCGTGAACCCGAAGCGATGTTCCCCGATTTCCTTAAGCTCACAGTCGACGAGATGCACATGGAAATGACGACGCTGAACTTCACCGCGCTCCCGCTGATCAAGCAGGTGGTCGAGGCGGGTATTGACGCAGCGGTCGGCGTGATTGATGTGAAGAGTTACCACGTAGAGTCAGCCGAGGAAGTTGCCTCGCGTGTGCGTGAAGCAACCCAGTACGCCCCAGCCGACAAACTGGTCTTTGCGCCAGACTGTGGCCTGAGTCAGACGGCACGATGGGCAGCACGCAAGAAACTGCAAAGCCTGGTCGAAGGCTGTCGCATCGTTCGCAAGGAGCTTGGCCTTGACGGATAAGCTGATCCAGCCGGTTCAATCGGGTCAGGCGGTTGTCGATGACATCCGTACAGCGGACGTCAGTAGTGGCTTTGCTGTTTGGTGGCTTGGCCAGAGCGGTTTCTTGATAAAGACTTCCAGCGGTGTCCTGCTGTTTGATCCTTACCTGTCGGATTCGCTGACGAAGAAGTATGCCGAAACCGATAAGCCGCACGTTCGTTTGAGTGAGTTGGTGGTTGAGCCCGGCCTGCTCGATATGGTTGATGTTGTGACATCGAGCCATAACCACACCGATCACCTGGATGCATTCACGCTGAATCCGCTGCGCGAGGCGAACGAGTCGTTGGTGATCCTCGTGCCCGAGGCGAACCGTGCATTTGCCGCGGATCGATTGCAGATGAATGCAGATGAGGTTGTAGTGCTCGATGCAGGTCAATCAGCGACATTCGGTGCGTTCACGCTACATGCTGTGCCTGCTGCACACAATGATTTGGATACGGATGATCAGGGTCGGCACAAGTACCTTGGTTTTGTCGCAGAGTTTGAAGCCGGAGGCCGGAGATGCTTTGTCTATCACAGCGGTGATACGCTTCGGTACGAAGGGATGGCTGAGACACTGAAGCAGTGGCCGATTGATTTGGCACTACTGCCGATTAATGGCAATAAGCCTGAGCGACGCGTGGCGGGCAATCTTTTTGGCGACGAAGCGGCGCAGTTGGCCAAGGACATTGGTGCCGACCTCGTGCTGCCTTGCCATTACGATTTGTTCGCGTTTAACACCGCGTCGCCGGACTTGTTTGCAGAGACTTGTGAGTCGCTTGGTCAGCCGTACCGCGTGCCGAAGCTCGGCGAGCGAGTCGATATCATGACAGGTTCTTAAGCTTCCATCGGAGCGCATCATGGCCAGGCATCGCATCGTTGGGATCAACTTTGACCATATGCATATGGGCGATCTGCTACGCCTTGTTGTGGATCATCCAGACGCGGAAGTGGTCGGCGTCTGGCACGATGAGCCGAGCAAGCCAACGGAAGTGCTCGAGCGACTGGGCTTGCCACAAACGCTGCGTTTCGATGATTGGCGGCAGTGCATCGAGCAAACGAAACCGACCGCCGCGGTGGTTTGCCCTTCGACGGGTGGGCACCGGGAGTGGGTGTGCAACGTTGCAGAGTATGCGTTGGATATCCTCGCTGAAAAGCCCTTTGCGGCAAGTGTCGCAGATGCAGATGCGATGATCGAGGCGGTCGAAGGTCGAGGCAGAAGGCTTGCCATCAACTGGCCCTTGGCGTGGTATCCCGCGCACCGCACCGCCAAGCGACTGCTCGACGAGGGAAGAATCGGCAACCTTCTGAATGTTCACTACTACGACGGTAATCGTGGACCGGCCATGCACAAGATGGACAAGATCGAGGTCACCGACCCGCAACAACTGCTTCGTGAAAAGCAGGAGTCCTGGTTCTACAAGGCTGAGCATGCTGGCGGCTCACTGCAGGACTATCTCGGTTATGGCACGACGCTCGCAACGTGGTATCACAACGGCAAACGCCCGACCGAAGTGACATGTATGGCCGACCGTCCCGAAGGCCTGGAGGTCGATGAGCATAGCGTGACCATCGCGCGCTACGATGTAGGTCTATCCAAGTTTGAAACACGTTGGGGGACCTTTACAGATCCATGGACATTGCAGCCTCAGCCCAAGTGTGGGTTTGTTTTGTGTGGCGACGCGGGAACGATCTCAAGTTATGACTTTGAGTCAACGATACGGCTTCAGACACATGACAACCCTGACGGCGAGGCAGTCCCTGTTGATCCACTCACGCCACCGCATACTGATGGGATCACTTATTTCCTTGATTGCATCGAAAACGATCGGCCGATTGAAGGGCCTTTATCGCCTGCAATCTCTCGTGTCGGTCAGGAGATCGTTGATGCCGCCGCACTCAGTGCCAAGGAGGGACGTACGGTATCCTTGGCTTAGAACGAAAAGCTTTCCCTTCTCAACCACTTATGTCTGAACCTACCGATGACGATTACGCCTTGCGTGGTAATGCTGCGCTCAGGGCCGGCAAGGCGCCGGACCTGCCTTGCCGACCGCCGATGCCGCAGGCTTACAAGCCGCGGATCGCACTGATCGGTTGCGGGGGGATTACGGCGCTACATCTGGCGGCCTACCGTGACTATGGCTGGGACGTTGTCGCCATGATGGACCTGCGCGAAGAAGCCGCGCAGGCTCGGCGTGACGAGTTCTACCCCGATGCGGATGTTTACACTGAGCTCAGTGATGTGCTGGACCGGGACGATATCGATGTGATTGATGTGGCGCTGCACCCCGAACCTCGGGCGTCGGCTGTGGAAGCGGCACTGAACGCGGAAAAGCATGTGCTCAGCCAAAAACCGTTCGCGATTGATCTCGATGTTGCCGAGCGGTTGGTCGACCTGGCCGAGGCGCGTGGTCTGTATCTCGCAGTGAATCAGAACGGTCGGTTCGCACCGCACGTCGCGTACAC
The DNA here is from genome assembly GCA_049611445.1 of Phycisphaeraceae bacterium. Taxonomy (GTDB): domain Bacteria; phylum Planctomycetota; class Phycisphaerae; order Phycisphaerales; family Phycisphaeraceae; genus JAHQVV01. The sequence continues at coordinate 21,534 of JBMZAP010000008.1, forward strand.
TCGTGCCGCCATCGAACGTGGTCTGCTTGGACAAGTTGGCTCGATCGATTTGTCGGTGCACTGGGACCATAACTGGACGGCCGGGACACCCTTCGACAAGATACCGCACCTGTTGCTGTACGATTTCGCGATCCATTGGTTTGATATGGCCAACTGCTACCTGGCAGGCCAACAGGCGAAGACCGTGTCTGCTCAGGTCCAGCGTATCGCGGGGCAGAAGGCGATCCCCCCGCTGGGCGGCCATGCGATCATTCAGGCTCAAGACACGCTGGCAACACTCAGCTTTAACGGCAATACGTGCGCTGGCCCGGTCGACCGCTCGTTGATCGTGGGTTCAGACGCCACGATACAGTCCATTGGACCAAACCTGAACGAACAAGCGTTGACGCTGTACCGCGACGATGAGGTACTGACCGCTGAGTTGACCGGGCAGTGGTTTAACGATGGTTTTGCCGGCGCAATGGGTGAACTGCTCTGTGCGATAGAAGAGGGAAGGTCCCCAAGGAATAGCGCAAGACATAATCTCCACTCACTGGAGATCGCTTTTGCAGCAATCGCCTCGGCAGAGGAGGGCGGCCAGCCGATTGAAGTCGGCTCGGTGCGTCGGCTTAAGACGCAATGGATCAAGGAGGGCTAGGCATGGCTGATCTTAAGACCGCCACAAGTGAGACGCTCGGTCGATTACGCGTCGTCCCCGTAGTGAGCCTGCCAAGTGCCGAGCTTGCTGAGCCTCTAGGCGATGCGCTGGTCGAGGCCGGCTTGCCTTGTGTCGAGATCACCTTCCGAACTGAAGCGGCCGAGAAAGCCATCCGCCTGCTCGCCAGACGTAGCGATCTCTTTGTCGCAGCCGGTACGGTATTGCATCGTGATCAGGCGCAACGTGCGCTCGATGCAGGTGCGCGTTGTCTGCTGTCACCCGGGACCGACCCGACCCTGATCCAATGGTGCCAGGCCAATCACGCAGACATCATTCCAGGGGTTGCTACGCCGACCGATATCCTGTTGGCAATGCGTATGGGTCTGAGTACGCTCAAGTTCTTTCCTGCAGAGACGATGGGCGGACCCGCCGCACTCAAGGCGATCGCCGGGCCTTTCGCAGGACTCCGTTTCATTCCAACGGGTGGCATTTCGCCCCGCAACCTTGCCGACTATCTCGCGCTGCCCAATGTTCTGGCCTGTGGCGGCAGTTGGATGGTGAGCCAACGCATGCTGGAACATCGCGACTTTGCGGCGGTTTGTGACGCGGCCAAGCAGGCGGTTTCGCTGGCCTCTGGCTCTTAAACAGCTCCGCTACCCTGCAAACAGCTTTCGACGCATGCGCGATGTGGAATAGAACATGCGCGTAAAGGTATTTTGCGATCACAACTGAATCGTATGATTGGAGATGTCACTTGCCCGCTTCACGAAACAAGAGAGCAGTCTCCCATGCGACGTCTATGCGCCTTCACCCTCATCGAACTCCTCGTCGTGATCAGCATCATCGCACTACTCATCGCGCTGCTGTTGCCTGCACTGAGCAAGGCACGTGAGAGTACTCACAGGATCATGTGTGCTAACAACCTCAAGCAATACGCGATTGGTACGATTGGGCATGCCACCGATGACGACGGCAGGCTACAGAACTATTGGGACGTCCGAGGCAAGAACTACGTCAACGCGATCAATATCAAAAACAGCCCTGACCCGAACAAGAACCCATTCTCGGTCGAGGCGATCCAGCCCTATATCACCAGTTTTAACTTCAACAGCACCGCTGATCGCCCTGTTGATCGCTCCGCAATGTGTCCAAGCATCGATGCCAACGCGATCAATGCATGGGTCAAAAAGATTCATAAGACCGGGACAAGCAACGAAAGAGACTGGACCGAGTACAGCTATTCTTATTGGGTGCCGAGCAACGATGCCTGGTTCAGCAGTCAGTGGGACTCAGAACGCATGCTGATCAAGGGCGAGTCGATGGACGGCGACCTTGGGGATGCGAACGGACTGATCGTCAGTGACACGCTATACAAGGATTCCAATCCCGGCGGTTGGCGGTACAACCATGGACTCGGTGGCCAGTGGTCTTTTGAGACCAACATCCCCGGGGGTGGCACTTACGTCATCGACCAAAATGAAATCCCGGAAATGGAAGGTTTGAATCAGGGCTTCATCGATGGCAGTATCCAGTGGAAGAGTCTGCACGATTTCGATCTCTCGATCGGGCATAAGAGCAACTACGTCCGAGCGGGGCGGGACCGGTTCTACTTCTAAGACGGTGTCGTCTATGAAGCGAAGTGTAACGCGATCCATACCGCGTCAATACTGACTTGATCGACACGGTGCTTGGTATGCGGCGGGATCAGGACGGCGTCACCGGCGGCGAGGCGCAACCTGCCATCTTCAAAGACGAGTGTCGCCTTGCCTTGAATCAGGGCGACCCACTCCTCTGTGTCCTGGTCATACCAGAACCCCTCGGCGCTGGGTTGTCCGTAAGAAGCGATTTGCTCCAGTGAGAACTGCTTGCCCGACAACAGCGGTGTGATTGTTTCTTCGCCTGGCTGGCAATCCGTCGGAAAGAGTTTGGTGATGGCGGGGGGCATCCTTATCGCCCATCGCCGGTGTAAATGATCTTGCCGTCCTTCGGAGCCTGTGGCCAGGGCGTCTTGCCCTCGGCCCACTCCTTGGGTTGTGTCTTGCGGACTTCCAGCACTGCGTCTTTGACCCACTGCGGGGCATTGAAGTTTTCTTTCTCGCCATAGACCCATGGCTGGGCCGGTGTCATCAGCAGGTCCATCCGCGGCATGGGCGGCCGCTCGGCAGCGACTTCGGCCAACCGCTTTTTGAGTGTGGCTACGAGTTCTGGGTGCTGCTTTGCGATGTCCTTCTTCTCTGACGGGTCTTCCTTGATATTGTACAGCTCGTTGTTCACCAGCTTGTAGTCGCCCTTACGAATCGTGGGAAGGCGGACACAGCCCGCGACATCAAAGATGATTTCGTCACGTGTGCTCGCAGCATCGGCGAAGATGACGTCGGTCATGTCGATGCCGTCCACAGGACGCTCCTGGTCATGGCTTGCTCCACCAAGAGAAATGAAAGTGTTGTAGAAATCAGCGACGAACATCATCTCGTCATTGGCGGTATTCGGATCGATCGTGCCGGTCCACCGCAGCACGCAGGGGACACGTACGCCGCCCTCATAGGTTGTGTTCTTGGTGCCACGGTAGGGTGCGTTCTGATCAGGACGCAGGCCGCCGTTGTCATTGACGAACACGATCAGCGTGTCCTGCCCGTAGCCATGCTGATCAACAGCCCCCACGATTTGCCCGACGGCATCGTCCAGGCACTTGAGTGCGGCCATCCGTTTGTCGAGTTTGTCGGTATAGCGTGGGATCGACTCGAGGGGGCCATGGATCGCGTTGAACGGCACGTAGTAAAAGAAGGGCGTTCGTTCGCCGGACGCTTGTTCCTGTTTTTTGTGCTCAGCAATATGGCGGACGACCTCGTTCGCGATCAGGTCGGTCGCATAACCGTTTTCGAAGACTGGCTGCTGATCGCGGTGCCAGTCGTATACCGCGAAGGTGGCCGGCGCGTTATGCGGGATTGTAAAGTTGGTGTAGTCGATACCCCATCCGTAGTGGCCGTACTGGTGGTCAAAGCCCTGCCCCATCGGCAGGTGTTCGTCGAGCCACTCGCCCAAGTGCCACTTGCCCATGATCGCGGTGGTGTAGCCTGCCTCTTTGAGCGCCTCGGCAATGGTACGCTCATCGGTGTCCATGCCGACGATGCGGCGGGTCTTTTCGCCAGCTTTGTTCTCTGCCAACTCCATGCCAAGCTTCGCGAGATAGGTGGGCTTGCCGTAGTCTTCGCTGCGCCAGTCTGTCCAGGTCCGGAACGAGTAGCGTCCGGTGAGGAAAGCCGAACGCGTTGGTGCGCAGACGGCATGGACGTAGAACTGCGTGAGCTTGAGTCCTTCGCCTGCGAGTGCGCCCAGGTTCGGCGTGATCTCAGCTGTGCCGCCGTTGAAGCTGGGCTCGTTCCAGCCGACATCGTCGGAGAGGATGAAGATGATATTGGGCTGGCTGCCAGCAACGGGTTTTGAAGAGCAGCCGGTCTGAATCAAGACGAGCGTCAACAGCGCCGCAATCAGTGTCGTGGTTTGGTTGCACTTAAACATCACAGATGGCGACTCCCTGTTTGAGTTGTTCGAATGGGTTGCCGGTGGGGATCCACTCGTGGCCAACGTACCCGTCGTACCCGATGTCGAGGAATGCCTGCATGACGGCACGATAATTGATTTCCTGATCTAAGCCGAGTGGGCCCCGGCCCGGGTTCCCGGCGATCTGGACGTGTCCGATGATGTCCTTATTCTCGTGAATTCGTCGGACCAAATCGCCATGCATGATCTGAACGTGGTAGACATCGAACAGAAGCTTGAGCCCTGGCGAATCGACCTCACGGACAATCTTTGCGCAGTAGTCGACGTTGTCACCCTGATAGCCTGGGTGCCCCTTCATGTTTGCGGGGTCACGTGAGTTGAGCGGCTCAAGCACCATCGAGACGCCGAGGTCGGCGGCATAGGGGGCGACCTTTTTGTAGCCCGCGATACAGTTGGCCATGCCTTCATCGGCAGACACCTTGCTGCCTTTCGCATGAGGGAACTCACTGTTTTTGGAAGTGTCTGCCATGCCCGTGAAGGTCATCACGCACGGAAAGCCTGCATCGGCGGAGGCCTTGATCGCCGTCTTGAGTTTGGCGGTGGTTTCCTCGTGCAGGCCTAGGTTATTCATGCCGTGCTTAAACGGGTGCGAAGGCGTCGCGGCACAGACCATGCCACGCTCTTTGAGCAGGTGCCACTTATCTGGCGGGAGGAGTTCGACACCGGGCATGCCGAGTTTTTCGGTGTTGTCGAGTAGTTCAGTGAGCGTCCATGGTTGAGAACTGGCTTGACCAGTAAAACACCAGTTGGCTGGGACTTGTTTGATGCGCCCCTTCAGACTTTTGTTTAATGCAACGTTGTCGCATCTGGCCTTACAGGCAGCGATGCTGGGCAAGACTGCTGTCGCGGTAATCGCGCCTATTGCGCGTAAGGCGGTACGGCGGGAGATTCCAGGAGCATGACATTGTTGATTCGCCATCTTAACCTCGTCATTTAATGATAGATTCAATTTGTTACGTCTATCTTTGAATTGGAATGTTACTGCGAATCGATTCAATAAATGAACTTTATCAATACGGCGTCTCATCTTCTTTTGAAAATTCGTTGGGTCGCTTATCGCTTCGGAGCGCTTCGACCAGTCTCAACGGTGGCGTCAAGTATTGCTTTGAGTTCAGAGACAATTTCAGGATGCTTGCTGTACAGGTTTGTCGTTTCACCCGGATCTTTTTTGAGGTTGTACAACTGACCAATCGCATCAGGATCTTTCTCTGGCAGAATGTAGGGTCTCATCCCCCAGTCACCCTCACGGTTGTAGTTGTTTCCCCCGGATCCCTTGTAGTCCATATATTTCCAATCGCCTTTATGGATCGAGAGCTTCTGGTCCCAGTGTGTCTGTTGCAGCAGGTATGGGCGGATTGTTTCTTGTGCTTCACTCATGAAGGCAGGGAGCATATTGAAGGAGTCTTCAGCCGAGTCGTTGGGCAATTGTTGGTCCACGATTGCAGCGCAGGTCGCGAACAGGTCGGTCAGTGAAAGGGGTTGGTCGCTGGTGGTGCCCGCCTTGATCTTTGCCGGCCACTTAACGATAAATGGTGTTCGGTGGCCGCCTTCCCAGCCATCGCGTTTCACGCCTCGCCAGGGGTTGGCCCCGTCGTGATCGTGGTCCTTACGCATGTGGATGACCGTCGGTACCTCGGGCCCATTGTCTGAGCAGAATACGACGAGCGTGTTATCCGCAATCTCAAGCCTGTCGAGTTCTTTTGTCAGTTCACCGACGATCCAGTCCATTTGGAAAATAAAGTCGCCGTGCGGCCCAGCATGGGTCTTACCCCGAAATCGCTTGGCAGGGATCGAGGGCAGGTGCACCGCCTGCATCGAATGTAGCAGGAAGAAAGGCTTGTCAGGTGTCTCATTGACGTGTTCTTGAATAAACGACAGGCTCTTATCCAAGAACACCATGTCTACTTCGGATGCGTCAAAGTTGGGTGCCACGACCCCCGGTCGAAAGTCATTGGTGTACGGGTTTTTGGGGTAATCAGACTTATCAATCACATCAACGGGAGGAATGGGTACGCGGTCGTTTTCGATGTAGGCATATAGCCAGTCGGTGGTCGGGCAGCAGGCCGTACCATAGAAAAGATCAAAGCCATGATCGGTTGGCCCGCCGACAAATTGCCGGCTATAGTCGATGCGTTTAACGTTTTCGAGGCCCCCTTTGTGAATGGGTATGCCTTCTTTGTCGAATGCGGTCAGTCCGATGTGCCACTTGCCGAATAAAGCCGTCGCGTAACCGGCATCTTTGAGCATCTCGGGCAACGTAAGCCGTTTGTCTTCGATCAAGCAGGGCCCGCCAACACCGGTGAAAACAGGCGATTTGCCGATGCGGAAGCACAGTGCGCCGGTCATGATAGAAAAACGTGTCGGTGTACATACCGTTGCCGGGCTGTGTGCGTTGGTGAACAGCATGCCATGTGAGGCAAGTTTGTCGATGTTCGGCGTAGGGACTTTGGATGCTGTGCTGTAGCAGGCGATATCGCCATAGCCCAAATCGTCGGTAAGGATGATCACGATGTTGGGATGCTCTGCTTGTACGGGAGATACAAGAGTGAGCGTGAACCAAGCGGCGAGGATGAAGAAAAGATTGAATAGCTTGCACATCACTTGTCTCGAGAAGGGCAATAGGATTTTAGTAGCCTACATCACTTACGAAGTTACCTATAGTCTGTTTCGAGACTTTTATAAATCTTTCAGATACTTATACGTGAAACGATAAAATGAATAGCCACTCAATCGCCTTGGAATCGATTGCGTACAACACTGCGATTCTTTAAGATTGATGAATTTAGTTACTGCGTTCCGCCGGTGGCTTCGAGTTTGCTCTGGATGAGATCCTTGAGCGCTTCGATTTCTTCGAGGTCTTCGGTCCGCATGCTGATGTGGCCTGCCTTGCTGTTGATGGCGAGGTAGGCTACCTGAGCATCAGCCTTGGCCAGTTCCCATTCGCCCATGGCGGCATACACCTTCGCGCGGGCTCGCATGTGGACTGTGCCGATCTTCTTCGGCTTCCAGTGCCGCGGTGCGTCCGGCGGGGGTTCCTGCGTCAACGGCGCATGGGCAAAAGCGATCCGCTTGGCTTCTTCGAGGTCGCCTCGGGCGATGGCGTCTTCAACAGCTTTCTCGTCGTGGTACTCGATCACGTTCTGCATCGCGTTGCTCGAATAGCCGTTGAGCACAGCGGCAATACTGCCGTCGGGCCGAATCATGGCGATGTTGACGACCTTGTCTTCATTGATGATGCCCAACTGCTGCACGATGGGGTTGTCCAGCCCGCCGGGGACGAGCGTAGTTTCAAAGAAGTCGGCTGGTTGCCTGCGCTTTACGAGTTCTTCCGCCCGTTTGGCGAATGCCTCCTTCGCAGCGGCGGCATCATCGGACAGGTCTGCGGTGATCAGGCGGATGTCTTCAAAGGGGCGGTCCTTGGCGAACGCGGCGTAGCGGTGAAGGTGGGGGTTGGTCTGGGCGTTGGCTTTGAACTCGACGATGGTCCACTTGCCTTCTGAATCTTCGGGGATGCGGACGGTTTCGCCTTCGAGTGTTTTCAGCTCAAACTGAACGGATCGCTTGGCGTCTTCAGGCGTTCCAATATTCAAGAAGTAGCCCTGACGCCGGCCGTAGGTCCAGCCCGCAGTGAACGGAGGGTGGTAGAGCCAATAGCGTTGAAAGCGGTCCATGAAAAACGCGGTCGCGTTCCATAGGGCGGGGGTCTGGGCGTACTGATCGAGGAAGGCCCGTCGGTACTGCTCGTGCAGTTTTCGTTCGCCGATTTCAAGTGCGAGTATCGCCGCGATGGCATGGGTTGAAGCGGGCATGGGCTTGTTGCCATCGGCGTTGACGAAGGAATCAATCACGCCGGGGAGGTTGCTCTCGGCTTTGCGAAGCGCTTCGCGGGTCAGGCAGAAGCGTGCGATGATGTCAGTGCCTTCGGGATAACCTGCAGCGATGGCGGCGGTGGCTTGTTCCAAAGCGGCATCGAAGTGCTCGCGTTTGCCCTCAGCCTTCCACCGGCCCATCAACGCAACGATCAGGCGGTTGCGCACGATCCAAAGGTCGTCGGCGTTTGCGTGCTCGGTAATCACTTGACGACACAGCGTTTCGGCCTTTGCGTAATTGGAGCGGACTTCTTCAGAGGTCAAGCGGTAGCGCACCGGCGGCTTGACGAAGCAGGCTTGGATCGCGGCCAGTTTTTCGGCCGGGACCGATTGCGCGCTACGCTTAAGCTTTGGCGCCAGCTGCGAATCTGCGGCGAGGACGGCCTTCCACTCCGGTGGGGCAACGGGATCGAATTCACCGGTCGGCTCGATGACCAGAAAATCGCCTGCAAACAGTGCTTGCAATTGACCAACGTAACGAGCGTTCGACCACATCCTTGCCAGGCCCGACTGGAAAGAGCGTTCCCAGCCCTTGCCCGGTCGGGTTGAACCGCTCATCACCATGGCGGCATAGCCTGTCGGCGTCATCGACATCAACTTCGGGTCAACACGCACGTAAGTCTTGAAGATCGGGTTGTCACGTCCGCCGGGCAGATGCAGCGCGGGCCAATCCACACCAACCTCACGCAGGATGCTTTCGCCAGCATCGGGTAGCCCGTCGAGGTTGAAGCTGATGAACTGGTAGCGCCCCGCAGCGTCACTCTCGGCAGGCACCTTTTCCCATCCCTCGAGCATGTCCTTGAGCAGTTGGACGCCGTCGTTCTCTTTGGACCAGAAATAGAGCATGGTCGTCTTACCCATGCCGTCCATCGGCAAGCGGTAGGTCTTGCCATCTGCGCCCTCGAACGTACCAACGAAAGGCACGCCAAAGACCTGGCCGGCGAGCTTGTCACGCTGGTAATTGATCATCTCCATGTCGCCGGGGAAGTTCTCGGCGATGATTTGTCGCAGGTAGCCGATGAGACCGGCGTCGCCCATCTCGATCGCCATGGTGAGGGCGATGCGGACGACCTTGGTTTCGACATCCGTGCCGAGATACCGCTGGACCAGTGGCTTGAGCGCTTCGGCACGTGTCTTTTGGTCGGCACCTTGCTTGGCGAGCTCGGCCTGAGACAAAAGCAGGTCAGCATCAAGACGCAGCGCCGCGTATTCGTTGGGCGCTTCCAGGAGTGCTCGGCAGGTCGCGAGGAAGGCCCGCCGGTTTGTAGCCGAGTCGTCCAGTTTGATCTGATCCTGCTGGGCCTGGTACAGCACGCCCAGCACTTCGAAACGGTTCGGTGCTGTGGCATTCTTCTCCAGCAGCCCCTCACACTCGCGGATGACTCGGCGGATGCCAAGTTTTTTGCGAGCCGATGAGCTGGAGGTTTTGGTTTCACCAAGTTGTGTCTGCAGTGCCGTGATTTCGTCTGTGGGAATTGTCTGTTCAGCAATCGCCGAGTTCGAAATCAAGCACATCGCAGCCAAAGCCAGCGCAGCGCAATAGATCCAACCAATTCGTCTCATCGCGGGCATCCTTTCGGGATCACTTGACCGGCTTAAACTGGAGGGCCTTGATGCTGATGCCGCGGTTGGGCTTGCGGAAGGTGATCTGGATCGAGTTACGACCTTCGCGCAGCTCAATTTCCTGGCCCTCGCTCAGATCCCAGTTGCCCTTGGTGTAAGGCATCTTCGTTTCGACGATGGCGCGTCGGTTGATGCGGTAGGTCACATCGCTGCCTTCGGGCGAGACGGTTGAGACCAAGGCACTGATCTGATACTTGCCTGCGGCCGGGGCCTCAACGTAGTAGCGCAGGACTTCCGGGCGGCTGCCCATACGCAGGTAGTGGATCTGCATTCCTCCGCCATGGCTATCAAGGAAAAGTACTTTATCGGTGTTGTTGTCTGGCCCAGCGCAGGCGACGGCGGGTACCGTGATGGTGCCGTCCTCTGCGATGACAACCTTTCGGTCCTCTTCAGGGATCTCAATTTTTTCGACTTCGCCATCGGCGCCGAGGATCTCGTCTGACTCGCCAAGCAGGCGTGCCTCTTCAGCGGTGAGGTTTGCAAGCTCGGCGTCGGCTGCGGCTTTGGCTGCCGCATTGTCTGCAACGACCGTACGCTTCTTGTAGAACGCCAGACCATTCCAGAGCCCGCCACCTTTACCGTACTGCCGGATGCTGACGTCTTCTTCGCCCAGCGCATCGCCTATCCATTGGGCGCGAGCGACTTGCATGTACTGATCGGGGAAGGCGCGGGCCTGCGACTCGAGGTAGAAGTCCATGCCGCCCCATGGGCCGCACCAGTTCATCGACCACCAGGCACCGAGGCGGGTGACCCAGCCATCGGGCGTCCACATGTTCATCGCGGCGTGGCCGGTCTGGGTGGAGCGTCGTGCGGGGATGCCGAACGCGCGGGTGATGAATCGCCCGAAGAAGGCGCGTCGTCCGCAAATACCGCCCAATGCGAGCGCTTCCTGCTGCGGCAATCCAAGCGTTTTGTCGTGGCGCGTGCTGCAGTAGGGGAAGTCACTCTTCACCATGGCCACGTACCGCCACGAGTGGTCGGGGTTGGTGATATGGTCGGGGCGGAAGTTGCGGAGCATCTCTCGACCCCAGGCGAGTTCCTCGTTGGTGTACGGATCGTTGGTGATGTACTTGCACTCCCACGCAGTGAAGTCTTTAAATGCGGGGTCGAGTTCGTTGTTGAGGTAGGCCTTTTCGTAGTGCAGGTAGCGCTCGACTTGGCCGTCGGGGTTGGTGTGGTCGGTAAACACCGGGGCGTTGACACTGCCCTTGTCTTCAAGGTCGAGCCAGGGCTGCTGCAAGGCGGTACCCAGCGCTAGGTTATGGAGGATCGTTCCACGCTCGCGTGCCTTCTCGCTTGCTTCGAGGATCAGGTGATAGACCTGCATGGCCTCGCCGTACTCTCCGCCGTTCGCACCGCCGGCCAGGAGGACCTGCTTCATCAGCGCTTCGTCGGCAAGGAGGTCATCGATAAGCTTCTTGTGCTTGTCGCTCTGCTGTGCGAACTCGGCCAGTCCTGCGGGCGTGCCGTGTCGCAGGATCGCGATCTTCATCAGCTTTGCATCGAGCTTGTCGCTGGTCAGCAGCGGCACCGCATCGGACAGCAGGGCACGGGAGGTTTCGAGCACCTTCGCTTCAGCGGCAGCTTTATTGGCTTGGTATGCCTTATGTGCGTCGGGCCCGGCGTCTTCGGCGGGTGCCTTCAGTGAGCCTTCATCAGCGCGGGCTGTCAGGAACGCCTCTTTCTTCTGTGCGTCGATCTCAGGCAGTTCCTCAGCGACCTCTTTGCTCAGTGTCTCAAGCATCTGGGCGTATGCCTGGCGGATCTGCTCGCCGTTCGCGAGGAGTTCTGGCTCGGAGGCTTTCTTCGCGGTGGCAGGCAGTGCCAGGCAGAGCATGAGGCACCCGAGCAGGATGCCGAGATGGGATCTCACCGATCGTTGTACTGTTGGCATGATGTTTCTTTCTGAAGCGTCGCGTGACGGAGTCTGTTTTGTAATTATCGCCGAAAAGTCTGGAAAATCTATGTTTTCTCTCTTTATCGTTTGTTGATGAGCAGGATGGCCGATTCTGCAAATCGTTGGCCGAGATTGCCTGCTCCTTCGTGGGGGAAGTGGATGTCCCCGTCGGGCCTGCTCTCATCGCCGCCATTAAGGTCGTCCGTATCGACCCAGGCGTTGCCCTTCGTGCTGCCGAGGCTGACCTGCGCCGTGCGGACGCGTTGCCAGTGCTCGTTGTCGGGCCGGCTCTTGGCGTAGTCGTTGATGCGCCCGATCACGTAGTACACATCATCCCGGCCCAGGTCCTTTTCCAGCCGGGCGATGAGCTTGTGGAAGCTCTCTTCGTACACCTCGGACAGGCGGTTGTTCGCGTCCGATTCGCCCTGCATCCAGATAAAGCCCACCGTCTCAAAGGATTCATCCTGCGCGGCGTCCATTACGGCCTTGATCAACCGCGTGTACTCCTCGCCGTTGGAAGTCATCTTCTTCGGTGTCAGGCCGCGGTCACCCGGCTGACGATAGTCCGCGACCCAGAAGCGGATGCCGCGTCCGCCGCGCGAGCTCATGACAACGACAGCATTTTCCTGCCCGAATTCCTCATGGACGCGCTGTTCAAACGCATTCTTGACCGTGCCGGTCATATTCGATTGGCCCGACAGGATGAAGAGGTGTTTGCCGGTTTTTTCTGTGCTTGTACACCCGGCGAGAACGAACAACAGCAAAGCCAATGTCAGCGATGGACACAGACGGGTGTTGCTTCGAGATCGTTTCGACAGGGGGTTCATGCCAATGCCGTATGTGGCTACCGCTGATACACCGGGATGTATCGATTGGGCGTCGCAAGGATGATGATCGCCATGGGTGTCTTGTGCGGATAGTCGTTTTCTTTTTCAACCCACGAACCGTCGGGCTTCTGCAGGTTGATCAAGGCATCGCGGATCTGAGGATACCACTTGGAGTAGCGCTCTTCGCCGCCCTGGACCATGGCCTGCATCGCGTAGTAGTGCGAGTAGTAGAAGTAGCCGTTGTCTTTTCGGGAGAACATTTTCGGGTCGTTCTCCAGCGAAGTGAGTGCTGCTTGGACCCACTCGGTCTCACGGTTGCCGGCGAGTTGTGCTGCGTAAACACCGCCTGCGGTGCAGGCGATCGTGTAGCCCTTGCCCTGGTAGCCAAAGCCGCCACGATTCTCGTCAAAGGCCTGGTCACGCAGGTAGTTGGTGAGTCGTTCGATCGTCTCGGTCGGGACAAGGATGCCCGCTTCGCGTGCCGAGGCGAGCGAGACGAAGACCATTGCGGTGACGGAGGTGTCCTGTCCCGCGTCAGGCCGGGGCGCGTAACGCCATCCACCGAGTGGGCTTTGGGAGCGGAGGATAATGTCGACCGAGCGTTGCAGGGCGGTCTGTATTTCTTTGTTGTCTTCTGGGTCTTTGGTCATACCCCAGAGTTCGGACATGGCGATCGTGTAGAGGCCGATCTCGTACATCTTCACGCCCATCGCGCCGGAGGGCGAGTCCTTGTTGCGTTTGATGAGGTAGTCCTTGGCGCGGTCTAGTGCGTCGCCGTATTCGCCGAAGCCAGGGAAATGTCCTTCGACCATGAAAGCCATGAGCCCGAGACTGGTGCCGGCAATGGCGTAGTCGCCATTGTCCATGGACCAGGAGCCGTCTTTATTCTGATTGGCCAGGAGGAACTTGAGCCCCCGATCGATCGCCTTCTCAGCTGCTTCAGTCAGTTCGGGCGCCGTTTCTTCATCGACGAGTTCGAACGGCCGATCATTTTCAGCGACGAGTGGCAGCGTCACCGTGCAAGAAAGTACCAAGGCTGCTGCCCACTGAAACGTCTTCTTCAGTTGCTTAGTCGTATTGATCATCTGCAACCCTCTCGTAGTAGTTCTTCAAGAGTCCGCGATACTCCAGCGGCAATTCACGTGCGAAGTTCTGGTTCAAGGCTGCGCGGTTACGCTCGCCCAGCACCTTCCACTCGGAGCGTTTGTCCGATGGCGTCTCGCCGCTGACAAAGTCGGCGATGAAGCCCGCAGTAACATCAGCTTCGGTGTCGCTGCCCGGACCGTCTGTTGCCGGTGCGTCGCTCGAAGACGGCGGGGGGATCGAGGTGTCCAGAACCAGCGCCTGCTCCACGATGAAGTGACGCAATTGTTCGTCACCGGCGCGTTGGCTTGTGCGGAGTTGCTCCCGACTCGATGGCGAGAACGTGCCTGCCGCGTCGTTCAGATGTTTACTTGCTGCGGTCAGCAACAGGTGCGGCTCACCGCCGGCTGCGAGCTTGCTTAAGTTTGCAGCGAGCTCACTTTGTGTCTTGCCAAGCCCTTCAAATCGGTCGTCCCCAGCAACCTGTGTCTGTCGGAAGAGGGCTTTGAAATCGCTGGCCACCGCGAGCGTGTCAACGAGACGGACCAAGGCCGGATCGGTATCCGAGACAATGGTGACCTGGGGAAGGCCCTCCAGCATCCCGAGCACTACGAGCATGGCTTCGGAGTTCTCAGCGTAGAGCATCTCGACCAGTTCCATCGCCTCAGCGGCGGTCGCGGCGTCGTTATCTTTTAATGCTTCGAGCACCAGTTCCATGTCTTCCGAAGGCAGAGAAAGCACGGGCTCGGGGCCGGCGGGCTCTGCGTCCGGGAACAGCGGGTCGGGTGGTGGGACGAGTTTGGGATTCCCTGCCGCCGCTCGGAGAAGCTTGTCCTGTCGCGCCGCCTGAGCAAGTAGTTTTTGCTGTGACTCGGCGAAGCGTGACAGATCGTCTTGCTCGACGGCCAAGAGTTCCTTGCGGAGTTCACGCTGCTGGTAGGCCAGCAGCGAAGCGTCAGATACAGACTGATGCAGGTACTCGACAATCTCCGCGAGGTAACCGGTCTGCGTGCGGATGTCCTGTACGAGCAGTTGCACCTTGGCTAAAGACTCGGCGGCAACATCTTGAGCATCAACGGCCTCGAACTGGTCGCCGACTTCCAGGGCGGCGATGGCGTCTTCGAAGTCTGTCTTGGCGAATGCAAGCGGCGTGCCGACATCCAGTCGGCTACCAACCAGGTCCAGAAGCGGGGCAACGTCGTGGATGCACTCACGCATGTGAGCGAACTGGGGCAGCAGCACCTTCATCTCTTCTGGCTTGAGCGCCTCGGTCGCTGCGAGCAGGTCGCGTTGTTCGGCGACGATATCGGCCATGTAGCCATTGGCGAACCCGACGGAGCGCTGGAACATCAACATGCTTTGCAGGATCGCCAGTCGTTCGTTCTGTGCGACGACGATCGCATATGCCTCGGCAAGCGTGTCGGCCGCCTGCTCCTGCAAGCCGATCGCCTGGTCGGCGTCGTTTGCTTTGAGTGCTTCTACGCCTTGGTTCAGCAAGTCCTCGGCCGACTCGACCCGGCTCAGCATCGGAGGCAGGTCGGGGTCGGGTTGCGTCTGATCATCTTTCTTTAGTGCTTTGATAAACGCGCCTATATCACCGGCCAGGTTCTGCTGCGACTCGGCCAGTGTGTTGACGTTCTTGTCGTCGGCGGCGGTGAGGTCGGTCTTCTCGAGCAAGCCGATCACACGGGCTTCAAACTCTTCAAGACGGGACATGCGCTCGCTCGTCGCTGCGACCAGCGTGCTCAAGCCTTGTGTCTGCAGGCCCATCTCAACCGACCAGCGATCTATCTCGGCATAGAGCTTATCAAGGGACTGCTTCGATTCGCGTTGTGCAGCCTGAGCAGTTTTCTGTTCACCTGATTTCAGCGCATCCAATGATTGGCGCATTGCGCTGTCGATGCTTGACAGCATGTCGTCAATGGGCGGGGCCTGAGGCGGCGTTTCGTCGAAGAGCCCCGAACGGGATGCAGGAACCGTAGGCAGCATGAGGGTGAGCAACTGTTTGCGAAGGGAGGCCTGAATGTCGGCAAGTTGGTCGCCTTGCGTTGCGAATGCCTCTGCGGACAATCCCTCGATGTTGGTGTGCAGTTGCTGTTGTACGGCCGACATCGATCCGACCAGATCTCGCGTCTTAATTAATGTTGCATACGCGCCGCTCAGACGCACGCTGAATTCGGCGTTGAGAAGGGACTTGACGAGTTGGGCTTGGGCTGCGGAGGCCTTCTGGGCTTGCTTCTGATTGATCAGCGTGCCTGCCTGTCGCATCGTTTCGACCGTTCCGTTTTCACGCAGGTCTTTGACGCTGCGAATCAGTCGGAGCACAGCCAGCGGACGACGATCGTAACGCATCCCGGCCTGCAGGTCGTTGATGAGCTGATCTGTCCAGTCCGCCAATTCATTCTGCCGCTCGACGAGTTGCGGTGACGTTTCAGATGAGCTGTCGGTCACGGTTTGCCAGCGAATGTCGGCTTGGAGTTGTGCCAGCATGCGTGACTCGCGAGCATAAACTTCCTGTGCAGACTCGATGCCCCGGAGCAGGACAAGGCTGCCAAGCTTACGTGCTGCCGTATTAACCGCTGCTGAAGGCTTTGCCGGGCCGTCAGCGGTGCCCTCAGCTGCCGCAGCGGATTGCTCGCGCAGGAGCGTGGCTGCATTTGCGATATCGGTATCAGCGATTTCGAGCAGCACGGCACGTATGGACACAAGTGCTTCGCCTTGCGCCTCGTCGGCAACGCCGTTGGCGGCGAGGTCATCAAGCAGGGCTTGCATCTGCCTGCCGATTTCTTTGAGTTGATCTCGAATCATTTCCTGACGGATGGCTTCGAGTTGGCATGCCTGCAGGTAGCCGTCCGATGCGGGCGTTAATGTTCGGACGATGTCGTGGGCACCGCGCTGCTGGCGATAGATCGTCTGCACGCGGGAAAGCAGGCGGTCGCGCTGCTTCTTGATCTGCTCAAGGTATTGCTCTTTCGAGAGGAAGGAGATACGCCGTGTCTCGGAACGCACAACGTGTGGGCCTTCCTGGCCCGGGTACTTGTCGCTGACCTCGACGGTGATCGAGACGGTGTCACCGATCTGCAAGTCGGCCAGTGCCTCGCGGTAGTCCCAGTCGATGGCTTGTTCGCCCTGGCCAACCTGCGCTGCATTCGGCAGGTCAAGCATTTTCTCGTCGAGTTGGTTGACGCGATAGGCGATCTTGGTTGAGCCGATGCCGTGGTCGTCCTGAACACGCACCGCAAGGTCCATCGGCCGACCGATCATGGCGACGAGGTTGGACGCGGGCCTGATCAATTCAACGCGCGGCGCCTGGTCGGCGGCGACCTGCAGGAAATAGCGTGGGCTCGTGAACTCGTAGCCTTGGTCCTTATCCACCCACTTGAAGTGGTAGCCCTGTGAAGCGGTGACATCAGCGGTGAAAGCGATCGTTTTGCCGTCGCTCTCGACGTTCAGGTCAATGGGCTCTTCACCATCGCGTACGAACTTGGCAGATTGGATGGGGCGATCGAGCTTGAGGTTCCAGTCGACGTCGGTGCCCTCGGGGACAGTCAGCGTCAGGGCTTCGATCGTTTCATTCTTACGATCGAGGTAGTCGGGGTAGGCCAGGTTGAGTGCGACCTGTTCGATACGCGGCGCGGGGATGACTCGTACGGTATGCCATTGGGTGCGATCGTCACCAGCCTTGATGCGATAGGTGAAATCGCGGGAAGCGGATGCGATGGTGTAGGTCGAACTGTCGTTGACGACATCGAGATCGATGGCACGTGCCTTGCCCTCACCGGTGCGGACGTAGATCGTGGCTTGTTTTGGGATGATGCCGGTGAGTTGTGCGGTGATTTCCGCGCTGTCACCTTCTTTGATGATCAGTTCATCCTCTGCCAGCGAGATCTGCGTGTTCGTGGGGTATTCAAGGGAGGTCCAGGGTGCGAAGATGCGTGCGACACCCGCGCCAAGGAAGGGCCCGTTAATCATCGCGAATAGAGCGATGACACCGATCAACAGTGCGACGATGACGCCGGGCTGTTGCAGGGGTTTGAACGGTACGGTTTTGTTTGGCTGCAGGCCCTGTGCCGCCTCTTCCGCGAGTTGGCAGGTATGGTCTCGCAGCGCGGTCGAGCCTGTGGTCGCGGGTTGGCTGCGGAGCTGGATCGCCGAGACGAGCAGGCTTTTCAATTCGCCGTGCTTGGCCTCAAGCTGCAGTGCGGTTGCGACCGCGTTGAATGGTCGCAGGTGCTGCCAGCCGCATCGCCAGGCGCGGAACAGTGACACTCCGAGCAGTACGAGGAGGATCACCGCTCGGCCTACGCTTGGCATGTAGGTCATCCAGTCGATGAACATGCCCACCAGGAATAGCGGGATCGCCCAGCGTACAAACGCCAACGCGCCGGCAATCAGGTGGAGCAGTTGACCACGCACCCATACCGAGCGGATGCGAGCATCGAGTTGGTCGAGTCGGATCGTGTCAGCCGTCGTCATGGCAGGTCGTGCCTCCTTCGCTGGATCCACTCGACGCCAAGCAGGCCGATGAGCAGCAGACCGATCCAGCCGTTGTCCCAGAGCGTGCGCTCCGAGCGGACGGTCGTCGTGATCGGGGTCTGATCGACCAGGCTTGTAATCTTGGAGAAGTCTCGGACATTCAGCATCTCGCCGCCGGTGAGGTTGGCGATGCGCTGCAGGTTCTCGATGTCGGTGTTTGTATCGGCCAACTCACGGTTGATGTCCGCGACCTGGAACTCGGTCGTGTTGGAGATTGGCTGGTCCTCTTCGTTGGACTCAAGCCGATATCGCCCTGCGCTGTTCGGGGTGAAGTAACCCTCGTAGAGGCCTGGCGTGGATCGGTCAGGCCGAAGGCTGACACGCTGGCGTGCCTGCTCGCCGTCGAGACCGACGACAAACACATCGAAGCCGGGCTGAAGGACCGGGTCGAAGTTATCGTCGAGCACGTGTGCATAGAGCCGACTCTGGCTGCCCAGCGGGTAGATCGCCCGGTCGGTCTCCAGGCGGATCCGCTTGTGCTCGCCCATCAGGCGGGACAGTGTCATGAACTGGATGGACTGGGACCAGACGCGCCAGTGGTATTTGTCGCCGGTCTTGAACCGCAGTCGCCAGAGTCGGTCGGTGGCGATCGACATGCACTTGCCCGTGCCATAGCGTTGCCAGGCGACGAGCGGGTAGCCCTGGTCGCGATCGACACTGTCGGAGAGAACGGTCAACACCGTTGCGCCGGGTTTGGCGCCGAGCAGGGGCGGCAGATGATCCATCGGTGCCATGCGGGTCCAGACCCGATCGTTCGCCTCGGGTTCGTTCTCCAAGGTCATCACCAGGCTGCTCGTGCCCTCCGGCGTCAGCACCGGATAAACCGAAGCCGCGACTTCCTCCCACTCACCGTCGGGATCAAACCGTACCGGCAGCATCTTCGCGACGGATGTATCTGCATAGGACGTGGGCGAGTACATCGGCCCGCACAGCATCAGCAACGATGCGCCGCGGTCCCTTATGAGTTCCTCGAGCAGCCCCAGTTCCTCATCGGAAAAGAAGGCCGAGTCAACGTCGCCAAGGATCACCAGGTCGTACTGGAAAGCGTCATCACGGTTGTTGGGGAAGCGCTCAATATGTTCTTGCGAGTTACGAGCGACTTCGGGGCCGACGTTGGACTGGATAAACGTTGCGTTGATGCGCGGGTCGCGTTTCAGGATCGCACGCAGGTAGCGGTACTCCCACCGAGCGTTACCCTCGATGTAAAGCACGTTGACCTTCTCATTGACGACGCGGATGCTGCGCTGCACACGGTTGTTGGCTGCAGACACCTCGTCATCGAAGGGCTCGATCACGATCTCCACTTCAACGGCACCCTTGTCGTAGATATCGACACGGAAATCGATGTCTTCGAACTGCAGCCCACCTTCGAACCGGATGGTCCGGGAAGAGACGCTGCGGCCGTTGAGCATGACCGCGAGTTTGGCGGTGCGCTTTTCGTAGCCTTTTGACTGGAGTTGCACACGAACGGGTACGCGGTCACCGGAGTAGGCGACCTCCTGCATCACGATGCTTTCGATCGAGACATCGTCGGGGTTCGCCAGGCCCAGGGGCACGGTGTAGACGGGGATGCCCCGGGCACTGAGGTCCTGAAGAACAGACTCAGCTCGTTGTGACGAGCCCGTCTCGATGCCGTCGGAAAGCAGAACGATCCCCGCAGGTGGTGCGTTGCCTGCTTTGGCGGCGGACTCTAATGCGCTGGCGATTGAGGTCTGTGGATCCTCTGCAGCCAATGCGTCGGCCTGTTCGCTGCTCAGGATGCTTTCATCGCTGATCAATCGCGAGTTGTTGCCAAAGGTGTGGTAGCTGACATCAATGGCCTTGCCGACCGATTCCATTGCAGGACGTGCTGTTTGCGAAAGCAGTGCCGTCGCCATGTCCAGACGTGATGCAGCAGCGATCGCTTGGCGCTGCTTGCTGTCCAGATTCAGGGCGACATCGTCATCTGATAAATCAATGAGGTTGAGTGCTTGAGCAGCCTCGGCTAAATCCTCGCTGCGTTTGCGCGGGTCCTTGATCGACATACTCTCTGAAACATCAACGAGAACGGGCAGGCCACGCTGGGTCGTGTAGGTTTCCCGGACGACGGCCATCGGTTCGAACAGTGACGCAACGATCAGGAACAGCACAACCAGTCGCGCTAAACCCAGCGTATATCGCAGCCAAGGCTTAAGTCCAAAAGACTTGCGGTACAGGAACATGCTCCAACAGACGACGCCGACAAACACAGCGATCATCAAGGGTGTCGCGATTGGGCGTGCCCAGAAGAACTGTTCGATTTCAGCGATTGTGGTCATCGGCATCATTTCACGCTGCCTTCGCATCTTGGGGTGAGGCGGCTCTGCGCGATTGCTTTCGGCCGTGGCTGCGGTCAGCGAAAAGACTTTCTGCTAACAGCAGGCATAATGCGGCGAGCATGAAGAATCGCCAGGACGACCTGCCGGTGCGTGCCATGTTGATGCCAGCGGTGAGTTCACCCTCGTTGACGACGACTTCGATACCGGTGTCTTCGAGGCCTTGGATCAGGTCGGCGGTGCTCATACTCGCGACATCCGACTCCTGTGTGTCGATATTGACCGCAACGGGCATTCCGGCAGCCTGTACGCTGACGCGCGCGGTGTAGAAGCCGGCTTCCTCAGACTGCTCCAGAAGCGCGAGGTATTGATTGCGGTGTTCACGTACAGGCACCGTGATCGTTTCGTCGGAAGGTGTGTCGAAGACGGCGTCGGTCGCATCGGGCTGGTCGATGTAGGACAGGGTCAGCGAGTCGCCGACGACGCGTGGTGACTCGAACTCACGACCTGACAGGTAGGTCACAATCTGCTGCATGAGCATGGGAAAGACCGGGGTCAACGCCATGTTGTTCCATGCGGTATCGGCCGAGGTCGTAAACATGAACACGTGTCCGCGACCCAGCGACTGCTCGAGCAGTACCGGCGAACCGCTGCCGGCGAGATTCAGTACCGAGAAGCTAGTATCGAGCGGCTCAACCTGCAACTGCTTAAGGAAGCGCGTCTCGCTGAGCAGGTCTTCAGGAAGTGACTGCAATGGGCGGGCGATCGTGTGATCCGGCATGGTGGGAGCTAACGGCTTGCCCACGCCCAAGTCGTTTCGGACATCAACCGCTGAGCCAAGTTTTGCGGGTAGCAGGGTGGTTTTGTCTGCCAGCTTGTTCCACTCTGCTGCCTCGACGTTCTCGCCGCCGAACCAAACCAGGCCGTTGCCCTGACGTACAAATCGCGAGAGTGTTTCAGCCTGATCATCGGTGACCTTCGGCACATCCGTCAGGATGACGACGTCGTAACGTTCAAGGCCACCACTGGGCAGGTTGGGCCATTGCACGATATCGACGGCATACCCTTCGTCCTCTTTACCATCGGCACGAGCCTTGAGTGCGGCCATGACCAGGCGGCTGGTGTCCCCGCCAGAGCCGTCAAAACAAAGCACCGAGACGCGTTCACGCACGACGGCTACGACGCGGCGGACGTTATCTGTCGTCAATGCCTCATCGGTGATCTCTGCCGTGATCCGTGTGGCCCCTGCGTTATAGAACGGCACGAAGAGCGACACAGTTTCAGAGGTACCCGGGGGGATCATCGGGATCCGCTTGCTGTCGATCTGGACACCCTCGACCCTGCAACGCACTTCGATGTTCGAGACAGGGCTCTGGCCGAAGTTGTGAACGGTCGCGCGGTAGCGTGCGACAGCGCCATTACGCAGGGAACCGGAAACAAGATCCAGATTGGTCACCGCGAGGTTGTTGTCGCTGCCCTGAATGGGAACGAGAAAAACCTTCGCCTGTTCGCTGAGTTGTTTGAATGCATCACGCATCGGCACGGAAGCGTCGCTCCAGGCGCTGGCCTGTGTATCCGTGACCAGGTAGACCTCTTTCTGCAGGGCATCCATATCCTGCACCAGCGCCTCAAGTTGCTTGGGCACGTTGTCCAACCCGATCGTCTGCGGCGTCGGCTCAAGATCTGCGAGTACCTCGGCAAATCGATCCGCGTCGTAGGCAACATTGCGGAGGAGCACTTCATGCTCGCCGCCGAGCAGAACGAGGGTGACAGGGTCACCAGGGTTGATCTGTTCACTGATCACGTTGACCTGCTCGAGTGCTCGATCGAAGCGTGTCGTTTCGCCGTCAGAATGTGCCATGCTGAACGAACCGTCGAGCGCAATGACCACACCCGCGCGGGCTTCACCCGGCAGTAACGATCCGCTGCTGCTTGTTGCCGGCCGGGACAGTGCAAAGACCAGGAGAAGCAGTGCCAGGCAACGCATGCACAACAGCAGGATGTCACGCAGGCGGATCTGTCTGGACCGCACGCGGACGCTGCGGTTGAGAAACTGCATCGCCGCCCAGTCCGTGCGTTGGACCTGCTGACGGTTGATCAGGTGCGCGATGATCGGTAGGGCGACCCCAAGGGCCCCGATCAGTAGCAACGGGTTCAAAAACGTCATCAACGTCCCCCAACTGATGGGCCTGCGAGCAAGGTCTCGCGCTGGTGGAAGAACTCGCTGAGTACGGCGTCCAGTGGACGTGATGTGTCGACGAGGCTGTAGTCGACCCCGCTGCCACCACAGCCCGACTTGAGCTGTTCAAGGTAAGCGTTGAAGTTCTTGAGGTAGTCCTCTTTGATGCGCTCGGCTTGCGTCGTAAGCGGCTCCTCAAGCTCCAGGCCGTCAAACTGCCACGTACCTTTGAAAGGAAACTCGATTTCGTACGGGTCCAGCGTTTGCAGCGCGACGACGTTGTGGCCATCAAAGCGCAGGTGGTCGAGCCCGGACATGATGTCTTCAACATCAGAGAAGAAGTCGGAGATGACCACGACAAACGACTTACGCTTCATCATCAGAGCGATATCGTGCAGTTGCTTGGCGATCGTGGTGCGTGGAACGGGCTTGACTTCACGCAGCATCCGGTCGATCTGCACGATGATGTTCATCGATGAGCGTGGCGGCAGGTATTGCCGGACTTCTGAGTCAAAGACGGACAGGCCGACCGAGTCGCGCTGCTTGAGCACGACGTACGCCAGCGAGGCCGCGAGGTACTTGGCATATTCAAGCTTGCTGACTTTGCCTGAGCCATAGTTCATCGATGCGCTGGCGTCGATGAGGATGGTGCAGTCGTAGTTGGTCTCAGCCTCGTAGAGCTTGGTGTAGTAGCGTCCCGTTCGGCCGTAGACACGCCAGTCGATATCGCGGATCGTGTCGCCTGGTACGTATTGGCGGTGGTGCGAAAACTCGGTGCTGAAGCCGCGCAGCGGGCT
The DNA here is from genome assembly GCA_049611445.1 of Phycisphaeraceae bacterium. Taxonomy (GTDB): domain Bacteria; phylum Planctomycetota; class Phycisphaerae; order Phycisphaerales; family Phycisphaeraceae; genus JAHQVV01. Next base: position 44,837 of record JBMZAP010000008.1, read on the forward strand.
GCGGTGGCTACCGACGCGCAGACCCTCGACCGCTTCGCGCGCGATCATCTCCAGGTCGTCGAGCCGATGGAGCATCTCCGGCTCGAGGTAATTGACTTTCGTCAGGTGTTCTGACATGTATCAGGCCTCAACCCGGATCAGCTTGCAGTTGCAGCGTAAAGCTTTTCGTCAGCGGGGATCTCACCCACCAGTCGTTCGATCAACGAGTCTGCGGTCATACCTTCGCTGCGTGCCGCGAAGCTCGCAACGATACGGTGTCGAAGGATCGGCAGGCTGACCGCCTGGATATCCTCGATTGCGACGTGGCTTCGACCACGCAATGCCGCACGGGCCTTGCCGGCGAGGATCAGGTTCAATGAAGCACGTGGGCCGGCCCCCCAGGCGATGAATTGCTTGACGAAATCCGGTGCGTCGTCTTCGTTGGGTCGGGTCGCACGGACGATCGATGCGGCGTACTCGAACACGTGGTCCGCAACGGGGATCCGGCGGATCAGGTGCTGGAACTTCACAATCGTCGGGCCATCGACAACTTCTTCAAGCACGGGCTCGTCATCGCTGGTCACGCTCTTCATAATGTCGAGCTCTTCAGACCGCGAGGGGTACTTGACGAGGATGTTGAACAGGAAGCGGTCCAGCTGCGCTTCGGGCAGCGGGTAGGTGCCTTCCTGCTCAATCGGGTTCTGCGTCGCGAGGACGAAGAAGGGCTCATCGAGCTTGTAATCTTCGCCGCCGGAGGACACACGCTTTTCCTGCATCGCTTCAAGCAACGCCGCCTGCGTCTTCGGCGGCGTACGGTTGATCTCGTCAGC
>JBMZAP010000009.1:0-43829 GCA_049611445.1 Phycisphaeraceae bacterium
CCTGCGCGAGGTGAACTTCAAGTTCTACTCGGCCTCGGCCTACCACCACTTGTTTGAAGGTTGAGCGGTTTCTTAGCTCCGGGTGGAAACCCGGAGCAGCCAAAACCTTTGATAAGACGCATCCAAGAGAGTAAAACCTGCTCCGGGTTTCCACCCGGAGCTATGAAAATGAACCGCGCCCACCGGCACCCTGAATGGTATGATTAGGGCTGGAGACCGCGTCGGGCCCAGCACGACGCCCCCGGAAGTGCCCCTAACGGGAACAGGCCTTCCGGCGAGAACCACCAGCCCCAAGGATTGCCCCATGGCCACCAGCTTCGGCGCCCTCTGCACCGATTTTTATGTCAATCAGAAGCTTGCCGTGAAGATGGACCTGCCCTCGGAACGCGAGGCATCGCTGCACTTCTTCGAACGCATCCGCCAGCAACTCCCGGCGATGTCCAAGTTCAAGCGCTACGACGGGGAACTCGCCCTCGAATCCGCCCGCCGCAAGGACGACCCGCGCTATCAATGGCTGGCGCTTCGACGCAATTCCATCCGGGCCGGTCATGTCAACCCCGACTCCATGCAACAGGCCATGGACTATCACAAGTTCATCCTGCAGCAGGTGCCCTACCACCTGTCGATCAGCCCGCTGGACGTCGACTGCGTCGAGCTGACCTTTGGATTCGACCTGGAATGCGAGACCAACCACGACGAGGTCGTCTACAACGCGCTCTTCGCCGACACCCCACTGGGCAAGGTCATGGACGTCGAGGGCGGCAAGGTGCTGGACTGCCAGCCGTTCGTCTCGGTGAACCTGAATGACCACGGCTCGCTGCAGGCGTACTTCGAAGTAAAGACCCGCCAGAAGTCCCGCCGCGGATCCTCCGGCCGATACCGCGAAGAGCCGATCTCGATCTATCTGACGGTGCGCAAGTACGGCCCGGTGGACTCGATCGACCACCTGCAGACCTACCTACCCGAGTTGGAAAAACTCTGCGGCGAGTTGGCCGTCGATAAGCTTGTGCCGGAGATGCTGAACCCGATCTCACGGTGTATTACAAGCAGCGCGGGGTGATCTTCGTTTCATTTATGGTCATTCGCCCACGCACCGGGATCCTTTAATTTCGTGATGCGCTTTTCGTCCGTGTGCAGGTCGCCGATGATGCCGAGGCGCTGCAGCCACGGGCCGAGCAGGGCCTCATAGTCTTCGGTTTCGTAGAAGTGCCCGCCGTGGGAGAAGAAGTGCATCTCGCTGAAGGCGACGTTGTTCTGTCGCAGCGCCTGGAAGAACATCAGGCTGTTGTCCGCGGGGACGAGCTTGTCCTGCCCGCCGGCGACGATGAAGGTCGGCGGAGTGTCGGGCGTGACCTGCAACTCGTTGGACAGGTCATCGACCAACGCCTGCGGCGGATCCTTCGGCAGAAGCCGAGCACGCGAGGGGGTGTGGCAGTACTTGCCCTGCATCGTCACGACCGCGTTGAAGATCATCGCAAAATCCGGGCGGGAGGATTGCCGATCAATCGTGTCCTTCGCTTCGGGGTCACCGGCATCGAAGTGTGTGATCAGCGTGGTGGTGAGGTGGCCGCCGGAAGATGCGCCCAGGACGCCAACGCGCTCCGGGTCGATCCCCCACTGCTTCGCGTTGTGCCGGATGATGCGCATGCAGCGTGAAGCGTCGTTCAGCGGCGCAGGGTGCTTGTAGCCGTGCACGGGCAGGCGGTACTTCACCTCGAAGACGGCGATGCCAAGCCCGTTGAGATACTTCACGTAAGACGACATGTTCGAGTGGTGCTTGTAGCCGCCGGCCGGGAGGATGAGTACGGCGGGCCTGGCTTCATCCGATTTTTCACCGGGGTACAGGAACAGCTTGGGCACGTGCTCGGGCTTGACGCCTTCGAGCTGCGGCGAGTCCTCAGGCCAAATCGAAACCGAAGGAGCGGCGATCGCAGCGAGGCTCAAGGTGAGGCATACAAGCAGGGAGTAGATCGTCTTGGCCATGGTTCGGCGTCTCCGTTATACGGGGCTTTGCTGCAGGGTAGGACGGGCGAATCACAATCACCATACGGCACTACACGACGCAAAAGTGTGATCAAGAACGGTTTGGCGGGCAACGCAAAGTGCTTCAAGCATGCCATCGCTCAAGATTCAATCGGGACGCGACGCGCTACCCATTTCGCCGCCTAAATGAAATGTGCTGGGTCTTGCCGATATGCTTATCTGCATGGCCAACTCCCCACTGAAAATCCTTGTCCTCCGTGGCGGCCCCGACCGGGAGCGCGAGGTGTCGCTCCAGTCCGGCGGGCAGGTCGCTCAGGCCCTGCGCGACGCCGGGCACACGGTCTATGAGCGGGACATCCTGCCGGACGACCTGTCGGCCCTCGAAGACGGCAAGCAACTCGGCGTGCAGGTCGTCTTCCCCGTGCTGCACGGGCCCTGGGGCGAAGGCGGACCGTTGCAGGCGATCCTTGACGAGCACGGCTTGGCCTACGTCGGCTGCGAAGAGCAAGCCGCCCGGCTGTGCATGAACAAGTGGGCGACCAAGCAGGCTCTTCAAGATGCTGGCCTGCCAACGGCCGAGGCGGAGTTGATCGGGAAAGGCGACAAGCGAACACTCCCCGCGCCATGCGTCGTCAAAGCGCTGGACGAAGGCTCGAGCTATGCCCTGGCGATCTGCCACAGCGAGGAAGAGGCAGACGCCGCAACCGCCAAGCTCTTTGAAGAGCACGATCAGTTGATGGTCGAACAATTCGTCTCGGGCATGGAGATGACCGTCGGCGTCATCGAAGACGTGCCCGTCGATGGCGAGCCGAGCGAAGGCCCGGTCACCCTGCCACCGATCCATATCGTCCCGGCGGTCGAGTTCTACGATTACGAAGCGAAGTACACCCGCGACGACACGCAGTACAAGTTCGACATCGATCTGGACCCCGCCTGTATCCAGAGTGTGGCCGACGCAGCCAAACAGGCGTTTGAAACACTCGGTTGCAGACATCTGGCCCGCATCGACTTCATCGTTGACGACCAGTTTCACGCGCACATCCTCGAGGCCAACACGATGCCCGGCTTCACCAGCCATTCGCTGGTGCCCAAGGCCGCGAAACAGATGGGCATCGCGTTTCCGGACCTTTGCGATCACTTAGCCCGCCTGGCGCTGCGTTGATGCCTTACCCCCTCTCCCTCCCAGGGAGAGGGTTGGGGTGAGGGTCCAGCGTTGTATCTAAAGAGAAATAAAGAACTTGCCACAGTTCGTTTGACGCCCGAACCTCATCCCCCGCCTTCTCCATCAATGGGAGAAGGAGCCCAAACCAATAAAAATTGAATGTTGTTCCTTGGGGTATTTACTCCCCGTCCGCCGATACCAATGATCGCGGTACGCAGGAGATCCCATGGGCTGGTTCTTATCCAACAAGAAGAAGACGACCAAGAAGAAGACCAAGCGCGGCAAGTCCGCCAACCCGCAATGGGACCCGATGCGCACACTGCTGGGGGTGAAGTTCGCCGGCTTCGCAGGCGGGATCCTCGCCATCGCATTGGCCTGGCACTTTGGGACCCAGCGCCTCGAGGCATACGTCAACGACAAGCACGCCCAGCCGATCACCGCGGAGGACGTCCGGTTCTCTGATGAGCCGACACACCTGGCACCGGCCGAGGTGAACCAGCTTCGGGCCGAGCTTGCACAGATCATCGGCGACGAGCCGTTGAACCGGCCCGGCCTCGCGGCCGCCGCGAAGATGCTCCGTGATCAGCACGACCTTGTCCGCGAGCTTCGTCAGGTCCGCCGCACTCCGGAAGGCACCATCGAAATCGATCTGGACTTCCGTACCCCCGCCGCGATCGTCCGGATGCGGAACGCAAACACCGGCCAGCCCTCACCCGACGGCTACCACGTGATCGACGAACTCGGCTATCAGATGTTTGGTCCCAAGCGACTCGATGAACTGGCCGACCCGACCCTGCCGCGCATCCTCGGCGTCAACTCCGACTTCCGCCCCCGCGACAACCACGGTGAGTACCGCTGGCAAGGCCCCGAAGTTGATGCCGCGCTTGCCCTGATCGACACGCTCAAGAACACCCCCGCGATCGATTTTGTTGACTCGATCTCCGTGAACATCCGTGACGAGCGTGACCGTATCCGGCTGGTCATCAACACGCTGGTCGTGCCGGCCCGCGGCATCGAGCCGGTGCCCTGCCGGATCGTCTGGGGCCTGCCGCCCGGACAGGAGCGCGCGATTGAGCCGGATGTCGATCGCAAGATCGCTGCACTCACCAAGCTGCTCGGCGACGGCCGCTACCGCATGGGCCACTGGCAGGAAGTCTGGATCAACACGGGCAACATCCGCCCGAGCCAGGCGATCCGATAGCGCTCAGTTCTTTTTCAATGGCACGATGAACGTCACGACCTTGTCGTCTTCGCTCTCGGCCTTCTCGAGCTTGATCCACTCTTTGACCTTCGGGCCACCATACACCACACGCTCGGCGAGTTCGGAAGGCTTGGTCATCCGCACGGTCGTATCTTCGTAGCCGGACAGGCGAAAACGGAAGGTCGCGCCCTTCTGGGGTTTCTTGAATTCAACCCGTCCGTTCTCATCCAGAGGATGCGTCTTGTCCAGGTATGGGTCACCGGCACTGTCACCGGTCACGTGAAGCATGTAGTGATCGACCAGCGTGTTTGCCAGCGGCTGCTTCGTTTCCGATTCGACGACCAGAAAAGCGGTGTTCTTCTTGCAGCCAACCAACAACAGGCAGCAGGTCAACAACACAAACGGCAGCAGGTTTCGAACATTCATCGCAGGTCTCCGGCTAAAGGTGTCTGGAAGCACGACGTGAAACCGCAGATTAACGCGAGCCGACCGACCGAACAAGACTTGTTTGACATCAATACCGATCGATCGACATCCCGCCGTCGTCGTGCATTGCGAAGCTTAGGTCACCCTCGCTGCGGACCTCGCCGTGCTGTTCGATGGCTTGGCGCTTGCTGACCTTCGGGGCACCGACGAGTTCGCACTGGCATTCGCGATCGGTAATCGAGCTGAGCACAGTCCGGATCGAGTGCAGCAGGTTTTCATCAGCACTGATGCGGACATTGGGCAGCCGCAGATCGACAATCGTGCCGCTCTGATGCAGTTCAAAGAGCACGCTCGCTGAGCCGACGTTGCGCAGGCCCGCCTGACGCAGCAGTTCCTTGAGCTTGTTCATCTGGTCCTTGGATTCGCCGTTGCGCGTCACGCCATTGGGCTCGTGGATGACGATCTTGATCGCCTCGGCCAGCTGCTTGCTTGCCTGCTTCACCGGAACAACACGATCCACAACGATGCTCGGCTCTTCACGTCGGCGATCGACCTTGCCGCAGAGGAAAACGACCTCGTCGAGTTCCAGGTGCATGTAGTGCAGGGCGTACGCGTCGGAGAACAGCACGCCATCGATCTTGCCACGCTTGTCTTCGAGCGTGATCATCGCCATCTTCTGGCCGGCGCTTCGGCCGTTCTTTACGAGCGTCGGCCGAACACGTGTGAGCATCCCGCCCAGGACCACGCGCGTATCCGCGGGCAGCGAGCCGATATCCGCGACGGTCACCGTGCCGAAGCGGTCGATGCTGCCAAGGTGCTCATCCAGCGGGTGGCTCGAGACGTAGAAGCCCATGACCTCTTTTTCGTAGCCCAACAACTCGGCGGTGGTCCAAGGCGTCGTACTCGGCAGCGGAACCTGCTCTTTCTGCTCTTCGGCCGCGGCGTCACCTTCGCCATCGCTCACCGGCATACCAAACATATTCAGCTGGCCCGAGGCACGGTCGCTAGCCGCGCGCTGCCCGGCTTTGACCGCGGCGTCGAGCGCTTCACACATCGCGGCCCGCTGATCGATGCCGTGCAGACTGTCGAACGCGCCGCACTTAATGAGCGCTTCGATCGTCGAGCGGTTAATGGTCTTCAGATCCACGCGTTCACAGAAGTCGAACAGGCCAACGAAAGGCCCATTCTTCTCGCGCTCGTCAACAATGGACTGGATCGCTTTCTCGCCTACGCCCTTGACCGCGTGCAGACCGAAACGGATGTGACCGGTCGAAGGCGTCTTCTCTTCCCCGGGCATGTAGACAACCGTGAAACCCACATCAGACAGGTTGATGTCCGGCGGCTTGACTTCGACGCCACGCTTGCCGGAAGGGGTCAACAGCTTCTTGCACTCGTCGATGTACTCGATGACTTTGTCGGTGTTGCCCGCTTCGTAGGTGAGCACCGCTGCCATGTAGTGCAGCGGGAAGTGCGTCTTGAGATATGCGGTCTGATACGCAACGATCGCGTAGCCCGTCGAGTGTGACTTGTTGAAGCCGTAGCCCGCGAACTTGAGGATGAGGTCAAAGAGTTCTTTCGAGACCTTCTCCGCGACGCCGTTGATATCTTTTGCGCCCTTGACGAAGTCAACGCGTGCGGCGTCGATGGTCTTGACCTTCTTCTTACTGATCGCCTTAATGACGGTATAGGCCTGTCGCAGCGGGATGCCACCGAGCTGATTGATGACCTGCATCACCTGCTCTTGGTAGACCATGATGCCGTAGGTGTCGGCGGTCAGGCGGTCAACGATCTCGTGCACCGTCGGGACTTTTTCACGCCCGTGCTTACGGTTGTTGTAGTTCGGGATGAGTTCCATCGGCCCGGGGCGGTACAGGGCGTTGGCCGCGATGAGGTCTTCGAGCCGGTCCGGCTTCATCGCCATGAGCAGGTTGCGCATGCCGCCGGATTCAAACTGGAACACGCCGGCGGTTTCGCCACGTTCAAAAAGCGAGAGGACGCGCGGGTCGTCGTACTTCAGACGTTCAAGGTCCAGCGGGTCGTAAGCGGGGTCGTCCTGATCGGAGCCTTCAAGCTGTTCGCTGCCGACCGCGGGCTTGACGGCGTCTTTAATTGAAGAGGTCGCAAAATCCTGCGCGATCAGGGCCTTGCCACGCTCGATAATCGAAAGCGTACGCAACCCGAGGAAGTCCATCTTCAAGAGACCGACGCGTTCGCACGTCGGCCCGTCCCACTGCGTGACGATCTGGTCGTCCTGTGCGGGCGGCTTGTAGAGCGGGCAGATATTGTCCAGCGGCTGCGTCGCAACGATCACGCCTGCGGCATGAACCCCGGCGTGACGCGCCATGCCTTCCAGCCGACGCGCGGTGTCGTACACGCTCTTGATCTGCGGCGATTCATCGTAGACTTTGCGAAGATCCGGCTCTTGCTCAAGCGCCGAATCCAACGTCGTTTTCAAACCATCGCCAACAAGCTTGCAGACCTTGTCCACCTCGGGCAAAGGCAGGTCGAGTACACGGCCGACATCACGGATCGCCGCACGGGCTTTCAATGTTCCGAACGTGATGATCTGGGCAACGTAGCCGTACTTCTCGCGGACCCACTTGAGGATGTCGCCACGGCCGTCCTGGCACATGTCGATATCGATATCGGGGTATTCCGATCGGTCGGGGTCAGTGAAACGTTCGAAGAGCAGGCCATACTCAACCGGGCATGCGTTCGAGAGGCCCATCACGAAACCGGTCATCGTGCCCACACCCGAACCACGCGCGTTGCAGGGGATGCCGTTCTGTCGGCCGTAGTTGACGAAGTCCCAGCAGATGATGAAGTAAGCGGAGATCAGCTTGTCGGAGAGAATCTTGAGCTCGCGTTCAAGACGTGCCCGGATCTCTTCGGTAATGCCGTCCTTGCCATAACGCCAGACAAGACCCGCTTCGCAGAGCAGGCGCAACGCGTGGTCACAGTCTTTTTCGAGCTGGCTGCGATCGACTTCGCCTTCCTCTTCGTCTTCTTTCACCGGCTCAACAATGACCTGAGCGCAGAAATCTTTCAGCCAGGCATTGGAGCCGAGCGCGTGGTCAGACTCGAAATCGAGGACAAGCTTTGCAGGATCGGGCTTCTTCTTGCCTTTCAGGAGCTTCTGAAGGCGGTCGGTGTAGACCGGTCGAACAACCGGTGCATGGTTCGCACCGAAGTCGATCTCGACATTACAACGCTCGGCGATCTTGACCGTATTCTCGACCGCCTCCGGCGTGTCCTTGAATGACGCGATCATTTCCTCGGGCGTTTTGACATACAGGTCGCGCGGGTAGTGCAGCCGACTCTCGTCTGCCTTGATCTTGCCCATCGAGATACAGCACAGCGTGTCGTGTGCATCCCAGTCGTCGGCCGTCATGAAGTGCGCATCGTTGTCACACACCAGCGGGATGTCGAGTTCTTCCGCTAGCTGCTTGATGTACGGATTGATCTCGTCCTGCAGCTTCTCTTCGTGCCGCTGCATCTCGAGATAGAAGCGCGGCTCACCGTTTTCGTTGACGCCGAAGAGGTCCTTGTGCCACTGTGCCTCGGCCTTGGCGTTCTTGTAGTGTGTCGGGTCCTTGGACTGGTGGTACTTGACCAGGTGGTAAGCGACGGACGAACCGAGGTGGCCATTGATGGCGATGAGCCCGTCGTTCCACTGGGCAAGCGTCGTCTTGTCCATGCGTGGCTTGAAGTAGAAGCCATTGACAAACGCATCGGAGCTGAGCTTGAGGAGGTTGCCCCAGCCGGTGTTATTCTCGGCGAGCAGGACAAGGTGGAACCCGCCGTCACTGACGCCGGTGAACTCACGGTTGGTGCGATCGGAGGTCTTGCCGCCAATATCGGGCGCGACGTAGGCCTCGATGCCGAGGATGGGTTTGACGCCTTGGGCCTTGGCCAGGTTGTAGAACTCGACGGCCCCGTGCAGGTTGCCGTGGTCGGTCACCGCGACCGCGTCCATCCCCAGTTCTTTGACGTGCTTGACCAGCTTGTCGACCCGGTTGCCCCCGTCCAGCAGCGAATACATGCTGTGCAGGTGCAGGTGGACAAACTTGCCTTGAAGCTTGTCGGGCTTGGATTCGGCGGGTTTTGCCATCCGTGGCGGCCTCGGTATCGGGTGAACAGATGAAGACGGCGTCGAGCCCAAGTATAGCCCGAGGCGCCAGTTTCATGGAGACGACGATACGCGTGCACAAGCTGTCGCCTGATGGCACGCTTTATCGCTGTATTGACATCAATCCAGCCGCTGCAGCCTGTAAGATACGACGCTGAACAATGTCCTTCTTATCTAGGGCAACGGTAAATCAGACACAACGCTTCGCTGCGTCATCCCTGCCTTGAAACACGGATTTTCCAATGAAACAATTCCTAACCGCCCTGCTCATCCTCCTGCTCGTCGCCAGCCCGGTGTCGATCGCCTTTGCACAAGACGAGGAAGATGGCCGACCCGGCGACGGCCTACCGCTGGCCAAGGCACACCCCTCCTGGAAGGTCGAGCAGGTCCGTCCCGCCGACTGGGAACCGCAGGTCGGCGCACTCGCCTGGAGCCCGGATGGCAAGTACCTCGCGGTCCTCACCTTCAACCCTCGAAGAACCGGTGCAAGCGGCGACTACAACGGCCAATTGCAGATCCTGGAAAACGCGACCAGCAAAGACACTGCCAAGGTCAAGAAGACGCTCGTCAGCGAAGAGCTCATCCTGCCGCTCGGCGCATACTGGCTTGAAGAAGGCCTGTTCGTACTTGAACGACACGAACTATCGAAGTGGACCGACAAGGACGGCGACGGCATCCCCGAAACCAAGGAAACCCACGCCTCCGGCTGGATCAGCGTGAACTTCCACGACTTCTCGTTCGGCCTGGGCTACCACGACGGCTACCTCTATGGCGCGCTGTCCACCAGCCTGCACATGAACCAGGAAGAGCGCGACTCGGCCAAGGCCAACCCCGACGACCCGATCGCCGGGCAACTCGGCGGCGGCAAGGGCAAGACCCGCGGCGGTAACGCGCCGTGCCACGAATTCCGCGGCTGTGTCATGAAGATCAGCGTCGAGACCGGCGAGATCGAGTGGATCGCCGGCGGCCTGCGCACGCCCAACGGCGTCGGCACCGGACCGGGCGGCATCGTCCTCGCGCCTGACAACCAAGGCGACTTCAAACCATCCAACGGCATCTACGTCGCCAAGAACGGCGAGTTCTTTGGCAAGTACAACGCCACCTTCAGCCATGACAACCTGCCCGACGGAGGTGTCCCTTCGATGTACTCCGACAAGGAGCCGACCCCGCCGGCCATCTGGCTGCCGCAGAACGAGGTCGGCAACTCGCCTTCCGCGACATTGCTGATCCCCGATGACAAGCCTTTTGCCGGTCAGGTGCTCAGCGCCGACCTCACGCAAGGCGCCATCCACCGCATCTTTATGGAAGAGGTCGACGGCACCTGGCAGGGCGCGGCCTTCCGCCACACGATGGGGCTCGAGGGCGGGCCGAACGACATCAAGTGGGGACCAGACGGCGCACTGTATGTCGGTGCAATGGGATCGGGCGGCTCCGGCGGATGGGGTTGGGGCAAGACACTCTTCGGCCTGCAACGGCTCGCGCCGACCGGCAAGACTGCTTTTGAATACGAAAAGATCGAAGCGACCAAGGACGGCTTCCGTGTAACGTTCACCGAGCCCGTCAAAGCAGGCCAGCTCGACAAGCTGGAGAACTGGCAGGTCACCGCGTGGACCTATGTCGCGACCCCGTTCTACGGCGGGCCCAAGCGTGAAGAGCACAAGGCAAATGTCACCGGTGTGAAAGTCGCTGATGATCGCAAGTCGGCCGAGCTGATCGTGGATGGCCGACGAGCCAACTATGTCTACCACATCCGTATCGATGCGACGTCAGAGAAAGGCGAGCAAATGTGGTCGCCCGAGAGCTGGGTGACGTTCCACAAGGCTCCGAAATGACCGTTCTCGGCCAGTGCTGGTTTGTAAGATAGCCCGCCCGCTGCCGTCCCTCTCATCCCCCGCTGACGGGCCGGAAAGGCCCGTTTTTCATAATAAAGCAAGGAAATTTCATGCGTTGCAATGCCAAACTGATGACCGGCCTCATCGCCACCCTCGCTCTGACCGGCCCCGCATCCGCCCAGTTCGAGAAGCGCCCCGGTTCGGGGCAATCCCTCGAAGCCCCACACCCCGCTTACACCATCGAGCAGGCCAGGCCCAACGATTTCAACCCACAGGTCGGCGCATTGGCCTTCTTGCCCAACGGCATGCTCGCGGTCACCAGCTTCTCCCCGCCGAACCACGGCCACAACTGGGAAGAGCCCAACGGCTCGCTCTATGTGATCGAGAACCCGACCGAGAAAGATCCCGCCAAGATCAAGGTCCGAAAGATCGCGACAAACATGTTCGACCCGCTGGGTGCGACAGTGGTCGACGGCACGCTGTACACCTGCGACAAGTATGAAGTCGCCAAGTGGGCGGACACGAACAATGACGGTGTCCCGGACGAGAAGGAAACGTTCGCCTCCGGATGGATCAGCGACAACTATCACCACTTCACGTTCGGCCTGCCCTACGTCGATGGCAGCTTCTACCTCACGCTCTCGACGAACATCACGATCGGGGACATGGCCAAGAAAGAAAACATCAAGGGCCCGATCCACTCGCTCAACGGCATGAATCCTGAGTTCCGCGGCAGCCTGCTGAAGATCGATGGCAAGACCGGTGAGTTCACCGAGGTCTCCGGCGGCCTGCGTACGCCCAACGGTGTCAGTGCTGGCCCCGAAGGCCACATCATCATGCCCGACAACCAGGGCGCATGGAAGCCCGCGTCCGGTATCTACTTCGATCAGCAGGGCGCTTACTTCGGACACAAGAACAACACCGAAGCGACCAGCGACTTTTACCCCGACGGTGGCGTGCCGTCGAAATTTTCCGACCAGCCGATCACGATGCCGGCCGTCTGGATCCCGCAGAACGAATGTGCCAACTCGCCGGGCAATATGATCGAGATCGCTGAGGGCAACCCGCATGCCGGGCAGTACCTGATGGCTGAGATCACCCGAGGCGGTATCCGCCGCGTGCAGTTTGAAGAGATCGATGGCACCTGGCAGGGCGCGATCTATCGCCACTCGCATGGTTTTGAAGCAGGCACGAACCGCTTGGTCTGGGGCCCAGACGGAAAGCTCTACGTCGGCTGCATGGGTCACAAAGGCAACTGGTCCTGGCGCGGCAAGAAGACCGGCCTGCAACGACTCGCACCGACGGGCGTAACCGCTTTTGAGTTCGCCAGTGTCAACGTGACCAAAGATGGGTTCGAAGTTTACTTCACGAAGCCGGTCGATAAGGCCCAACTCGAGGACAAGGCCAAGTGGGCGGTCAACGCCTGGACCTACCAGCCGACGCAGCGCTACGGCGGGCCGAAGATCCCCAAGGACGCCAAGGAACAGGTCGTCGAAATCAAGAGCATCACCGCCAGCGATGACGGCATGGCGGTCGAAATCGTGCTCAACAAGGAACGTCAGACCAACCACGTCTACCACATCCGCAGCGACGCGACGTCCAAGGACGGCGACAAGATGTGGTCCAACGAAGTCTGGTACACCTTCCACAAGGCTCCAAAGAAGTAAGCGAAGCAATTACAACTTTCCAAGGGGCGGGCTGTTGAGCGAACCGCGGCGAACATCGCCGCGATCAATCAGCAGCCCGCTTTTTTCTGACCAGATCAAGTAGGATTGAAGCTATGCAAACCACTTTCAAGACCCTGATCGCTCTTCTGTTTCTAGCCCTGCTTACCATGCAGGCCAGCCCTGCCATGGCGGACAAGCCCGAGCCCGGCGTCAGCCTCAAGGTCTTCCACCTGGCAAAGCCCTATGAGCGCATCCCCACACTCGCAGAGGGCCAGCACCCCAACTTCCATGCGATCCGACCCACCATCGACTTCCCGGGGCGTGCGGCGTTCGGTAATCGCCAGCGGTATTTCTATGTCGAGGTCGATGCCGTGCTGCGGATCGAGGCACCCGGCGAATACACCTTCCGCCTGACCAGCGATGACGGCAGCAAGCTCTGGATTGGGAAGAAGCTCATCATCGATAACAACGGCCTGGTCACCGGCAAGCCCAAGGATGGCAAGGCCAAGCTCGACAAAGGCGATCACGTCCTGGCGATCACGATGTTCCAGGCAATCCAGGATTCGGGCCTCAAACTCGAATGGCAGAAGCCCGGCGCGAACACGTTCGAACTCGTTCCCAAAGCATCGCTTTTCAATGTCGAAGGCGAAGTCAAGACCGAGGGCGGTAACAAGACCGTCGCGCAACGCGGCGTACGACAGCAACGCGCAGGTGCCGGCCGCCCACTGGACAACATCCATCCCTCTTTCAAGATCGAGCAGGCTCGACCTGACGACTTCAAGCCTAACGTCGGCGCGCTCGCCTTCCTGCCCGATGGCAAGCTCGCGCTCACGACATTTCCCCCAGCGAACAACGGCATCTTCCGTGAAGAATTCAACGGCGCGCTCTACATCATCACCAACCCAACCGAAAAGGACATCACCAAGATCAACGTGGTGAAGGTAGCCGATGACCTGCATGACCCCCTCGGCCTGTGCTGGCATGACGGAGCGCTCTACTGTGCCGATCGAAATGAGGTCTCCAAGTGGACCGACACCGATGGCGACGGTATCCCCGACAAACGCGACTCCTTCGCCTCAGGCTGGATCAGCGACAACTACCACCACTTCACCTTTGGCCTGCCCTACCACGACGGGCATTTCTACCTCACGCTCTCGACCAACATCACGTTCTCCAGCATGATCAAGGCCGAAAACATCGAAGGCGAGATCGTCGGGCTCAACGGCCCGAACCCCGAGCACCGCGGCAGCCTGCTGAAGATCAATGCAAAGACCGGCGAATGGACCGCTGTCTCCGGCGGGCTGCGCACGCCCAACGGTGTTTCGGTTGGACCTAAGGGCGTCGTGCTTATCCCTGACAACCAAGGCGCATTCCGGCCGGCCAGCGGTATTTATGCCGGCAAACAGGGCGCGTACTTCGGCCACGAAAACAACACCAAGGCGACCAGCGATTTCTACCCCGAGGGTGGCGTGCCAGCCGACTTCTCCGACCAGCCTGTCACACCCCCGGCGATCTACCTGCCGCAGAACGAGGCGAGTAACTCACCCGCTCAGATGATCATGATCCCCGAGGGCCAGCCGCACGCCGGCCAGATGCTCATGGCCGAGATCACTCTGGGCGGCCTGCGCCGCGTCTTCCTGGAAGAAGTCAACGGCACGTGGCAGGGCGCAGTCTTCCGCCACAGCCAGGGCTTCGAGGCGGGACTGAACCGACTCGCCTGGGGGCCTGATGGCGCGCTATACGTCGGCGGGATGGGCAGCGGTGGCAACTGGGGCTGGCGTGGCAAACGCTTCGGCCTGCAACGCCTCGTACCAACAGGCGAAACCGCATTCGAATTCAACAAGATCGAGGCAACCAAGGATGGTTTCCGTGTCAGCTTCAACAAGCCGGTCTCGAAAGAGCAGCTTGAAGACACCTCCAGGTGGGCAATCGACGCATGGACATACAAACCCGTCGCAACCTATGGCGGACCGAAAGTAGATCTGCACACCAACGATCCAACGAAGGCTGTCGCGTCTGCGGATGGCTTGTCTGTCGAGTTGACCGTGCCCGACCGCAAGGCCAACTACGTCTACCACCTGCGCACTGACCCAACATCGAACGATGGCCAAACGATGTGGTCGCCCGAAGCATGGATCACCTTCCACGAAGCGCCCAGCCAATAAAAAGGAACCCACGGACACATACCGTGGGTTCCTGCGTGGTGGGGAATAAGTCCGATTAAGCTTGCTGCAACTGAGGGATCTTCGGGAAGTCGACTTCGGTCTGGGCGATGTGGTTCACAAAGTTGGTGAAGAAGTTCTTGATCACCTGACCAGTGACTTCGAAGACTTCAGCATCAGTAATGCCGGCATCACGTGCGGCGGCGAGTTGGTCATCTGTCACGAAGCCTTCGCGCTCGAGAATCGCGTCGACAAGTTGCAAGATGGCCTGCGCCTTGGCGTCGTCGGCACTGCCTTGTCGTGCGGCGACGGTCTGATCTTCACTAAGACCGACCATCTTGCCGATCGCCGTATGGGCGGTCTCGCAGTACTCGCAGCCGTTGCGGTTGGCCACGCGAAGGGCGATCTGCTCTTTGACCGGGGCCGAGAGCGAGCCGCCGTCCAGTACTTCGCCGAGCTGCAGCAGCCCGGCCAGCACGGAGGGCGCCTGGCCTAGGGTCCGGTAGAGGTTGGGGACCTTGCCGACCTTCTGGGTGATCGCGCTGAAGAGTTCAGCGGCCTGCCCATCGGCTTGGTCATCGGTTAAGGCTTCAATACGTGGCATGGTGTTGCTCCTGAAAAAAGTGGTTTGTGCTGCCCAGCACGCGTTGGGCATGCAGGGATAACCACCTCTTTCTTAGAGCTATTCCAAACGACTTAGAATTTATTTTGCGGCCTTGATGCGCTTCAGGGCCTTCTTGCGGTAGTCCGCGCTGAGTTCGCAGCCCAGCCAGTCCCGCTGCAGGCGGTTGGCCACCGCAAGCGTCGTGCCGCTGCCGGAGAATGGATCAAAGACAAGATCGCCCTTGTTGCTGCTCGTCAGAATGATGCGCTCGAGCAGCGCTTCGGGAAGCTGGCAAGGGTGCCACTGCTCGCGCTCCTTGAACGTGCCACAAAGACGTGAGAGGTACCATGTGTCGCAGTCGGCATCGAAGTAACCACCCAGCTCATCGGCGTCAGGGTCGTTCTTTGCGTCCACGAGTTTCTTTGACTCATCGATCGCATCCTGAGGACGCTGGTACCAGTCCTTCGAATTCGGGAAGCGCTGATACCACGTGTCATCGGGCAGCTTCCCCTTGGGATTCTGCCGCGCATCCTTGTAAGTCGTCATCCTTGCGCTCGGCACGGCGACCGCGTCGTAGTTGAACGTAAAGGGTGGGTTCTTCGTGAGGTTGCTCAGCGGCTTGCCGGTCTTCTTATTGACCGCCGCGCTGCCGACACAATAAAAGAGGTGCGCGTGGCTCCGGTTGAACTTGATCTTGCACCGCTGGCCAAAGGTGTAGTGCCAGACGATCCAGTTGCGGAAGAGCAGCTTGCCCTGCTTCTGCAATTGTTTAAGGTGCAGGCGGGTCTCAGCGGCATACTCGTCGCCGATGAGGATATACATCGAGCCCGAAGGTTTAAGCAGGTCCGCCGCGGCATCGATCCAGTCGCACGTCCATGCGATGTACTTCTCGTCCGGCAGCGTATCCTTGTACTGGTCGTAGCTGAACCCGATGTTGTAAGGCGGGTCGGCGAAGACCAGGTCGACCGAATCTTTGGGCCAGGCCCGCATTGTTTTAATGCAGTCGCCGCCGGCAATGGCGTTGTGCTCGATCTTCGCAGCGGTTTTCTTCGTAGATTTAGTGGCGGTCTTCGCGGGCATTTCGGAGATTGTAGCGGGCGCGATAGACTAGCGCGAGTCAACCGGGAGCGAATCATGCGACACACGATCACAACCTGGACCGCCCTGCTCATCCTGAGCTTGATGCTTGCCGGCTGCGGAGGCGAGTCGGAGCAACAGGGCAAGGACAACACCGATCAACCTGCTGCACCCGCCGCGGTTGAAACTGTGGCGATGATTATCGAAGCAAGCGAGCCGACCTATTGGCGACAGGGCGAGGAGGTCCAAACGATCGACGACGTCCGTGTGCTAGTGCGCGGCTTGGAAAACGGGCGCGACGCTCAGCACACACGACATATTGATGAATCCTATGAGCGCGCGGGCCAGCTTCGCGTGGTGTTTCAACCAAAACCGGACGCCCGACTTGATAAGGACTTAAAGGCGTTGTCTGACGAATACTTTCAAGAAATCAAATTGCTTTTCGATCAGCATGCGAAACAGGCACTTCATGACGAATTAGCCCACCACCAGTCGACGGCTCAGTCCGCGGCTGAAGAGGTAAAAAAACTCCAGCAAGCACTGCAAGCCTTCCAGGAAGTCCGGCGCGGGCTACCGCAAACCGATGAATCCAGGCTTGAACGCCGCAAGCTTGAGCGAAAAATCGAGACCACGCTGCAGTCACAGATCGATGCGGATAAGCGGGTCGCGTCGTTGCAAAAACGCATCGACCGCGAGCGATATGTCACACTGCTGCGCGTGCGATAAACATGTTGTAGCCGCCGCGTAACACGCGGGGGTCGCGTTGGCATGGGCACGATAAAGCCATGCACATTTTCAGCACAAAGACGATTCGACCCCCGCGTGTTACGCGGCGGTTACAGTTGCGGTAGCATCACTGCCATGCCTAAGGTCGTTATCACCGAAACGCTGGACCAGCAGTGTGCTGACTGGCTCGCAGAGCAATGCGAGGTCGTCTGGCATCAACATGATCAACCCGGCCTGGACGCGCAGCTCGCCGATGCCGACGCACTGGTCGTTCGGACGTACACGCAGGTCAACGATGCGCTGCTGGATCAGGCACCAAATGCCAAAGTGATCGGCCGGGCCGGCGTCGGACTGGACAACTTTGATCTGCCAGCTTGCGAAAAACGCGGCGTGCGCGTCGTCTATACGCCTGATGCGAACACGCAGGCCGTCGTCGAGTATGTCTTCGGCCTGATCCTTGACCACGTCCGCCCACGCACAAGACTCGCCCCCGGTACCGACGCGCAGACCTTCCACGCACTCCGCAAGACCGAGGTCGGCATCGAACTGGCCGACCTCACGCTTGGCATCCTCGGCATGGGCCGCATCGGCAAGCGCATCGCAACCGTCGCGCACGCGATGGGCATCAATGTGCTGGGCTGCGATGTGCTGCCCGAAGCGGACATCCGTAACGCAATCCCCAATGTCCCCTTCGATTTTGTTGATCACGCGACGCTGTACGCCAAGAGCAACATCCTCACCGTCCACACCGATGGCCGAGGTGGGAACAGGCACCTGATCAACGCCGAGGCGCTCGGGCATCTGCGCGCGGATGTCCTGCTGATCAATGCGGCACGCGGGATGCTGGTCGATCACGATGCACTTGTCGATTGGCTGGATAAACACCCCGAGGCGACTGCGGTCCTGGACGTGCACGACCCTGAACCCCCGGCCGAGGACCACCCCCTCTACGGCTGCCCGAACGCGATCCTTCTGCCGCATCTGGCCAGCCGAACCGATACCGCGCTGCGGAACATGAGTTGGGTCGTGAGAGATGTCGTTGCGGTGCTGCAAGGCAAAGAACCGACCTATGCTGCGGTGTAAGCATGACGGATAAGCACGAAGAGCATGAGGACACCGATCCAGTCGATCCAGCGATCGAAGGCGTCGTCGCGCCGGAGGTGCTTGCAGCCGCCGAGGCGATCCATGCCGTCGAAGACGCGTCGGCGCAACGACGACTTGAGCCATCAGACCCGGGTTGGCTCAGGGTGGTCATTGTTGTGTGGTGCTTCTGGTTGCTTGGGGCATGGGGTGCGGCGTGGCTGAGCGCATCATCGGTACCGCGCGTGAGGTGGATGATGTTTGCAGGCAGCTTCGGACTGATGCTGGTTTGGCCGGCCTTTCGGCTGAGTCAGCAGGTTCGATCGGACGAACCAGGCCACGGCGCGCTGCAGGTGCTGCTGGATTGGCTGGCCATGATCGGGGTGTACCAGGCGGTGATCTGGTCGCTGCACCTGCTCGCAGGCTGGCCACTGGTACGCGGGCTCTGGCTGGATGCGGCGGTCATGGCATGGTCGTTGATGACGGCACTGATCGTTGCCACCGCGCGACGCTGGCCCTATGGCTGGGCGCGACTCGTCGGAATGGGGCTCTGCATCGCATTGGTGTTTGCTGAGCCGGTGATCATGTGGCTTGTGGTCGTGTCCGGGGGCGAGGCCTGGTCGATGCGCGTCAGCCCGATCCAGGCATTTTGGGAACTGACTCAGCCGCCAAGCCGTGGACAGATCGCGCCGTGGGATAAGCGGACGCTGATGGTCGCGGTGCTCGCGGTCATGGGCTGGGCGTCGCTGATCCTCTGGCGGATCGGTGAACTGATCGCGCTCAGGCGGGCTGCAAACCGATAGCGCACCGCTGGATTGTGCTACAATTTCGCACGGCCGAGTGACTCGGCTAAACCACAAAGTCACCGCAGACCCCGCCACGTCCCCGCGTGGCGTCGTTTATTGCGGCCTGTTTCAGATAGGGAGAGCCCCATGGAATTCATTACTCAAGAAGAAAAAGACGCACTGCAGCAGAAACTCGATTCGCTCATCGCCAACCGCCCCGTGCTGGCTCAGCGGATCAAGGAAGCCCGCGATCAGGGCGATCTGAAAGAAAACGCGGATTACCACGCCGCACGCGACGATCAGGGCTTCGAGGAAGCCGAGATCAAGCGGCTGGAAGAACGCCTCGCCAACGCGCAGGTCGCTGACGACGTCGAGAAGCCTGATGACATGGTCTTCCTCGGGTCTGTGGTCAAACTGCGTGATACCGATGACGACACCGAAGATCTCTACAAGCTGGTTGGTGAAGCCTCCGGCAATTTTGACGCCGACGAAATCGAAGTCACCGCCTCCAGTCCTCTGGGTGCCGCGCTGATGAAATCTCGTGTCGGCGAGACGGTGAAGGCCGACCTGCCTCGCGGCGTAAAGCACTTTGAAGTGCTTGAGATTCTGTAGGGACCAGGGAGTCGGGAATCGGGATCAGGGAATCGACCTGATGACAAATCAATCAAATTCCGGGATCAAGAGCTACCGTGACCTTCACGTTTGGCAGCGTGCTGTTGAGTTGGTTGAGGAGACCTACAGGATCAGTGCTGACTTCCCGTCAGATGAGCGCTTTGGATTAACAAGCCAGATCAGACGAGCGACCGTTTCCATCCCGTCCAACATTTCTGAAGGATATGGAAGAAGACGCAAGGCCCAATACATGCACCACCTCGATATTGCCAATGGATCGCTCGCTGAAGTAGAAACACAGCTCATCATTGCGGGAAGACTCGGGTTTATTGACAAAGAGAAGGCTAAAAAAGCATGGTCGCTTGCGCAAGACACAGGCAAAATGCTGACAGGCCTGCTCCGCTCACTCGATCTGAAAACGAGTGATTAAACGCGAGTCCCTATTCCCCATTCCCGAGTCCCTGATTCACTGCGGGTCCGCTACCAGTCGGATGCCCTGGTAGTAGTGGTCTCGGTACCAGAACTTGGACACGGGCAACTGCGGGTAGGTCTCGTTCCAGATGCCCTGGTCTTCAGTGCCCTTCCAGTCGGCGTTGAAGTTTTCGACTTTGAGCATGAAGTGACCGCCACGCACGATGCGCTCGGCACCGGTGTCGGTCACCCACTCCGCGGCGTTGCCGATCAGGTCGTGAATGCCCAGCGCGTTGGGCTGCTTGGTACCCACTTCGTCGGTGAGTTCAAGGAACGGCGGGTCGAACTGGATCTCAGCATTGTCAATGAAGACGGCCTGCTTGAAGAGGTCATCCTGATTGCCAGGGATGCCGCCACCGAGTTTCAGGGCGTGCTGCCATTCCTTGTCGGTCGGGACGCGGTAGTTCTTGCCGGTCTGCTCGCTGAGCCACTTGGCAAACGCTTCCGCGGTGGTTCGGCTCATACTCAAAGCAGGCCGCTTACCCAGGCCGAGCTTGAGCTGGTTGCAGTCTTCGTACAGCGGGCTGGGGCGGAGGTTCTTGGTCTGCAGTTGGGCGTACTGGTTCGCGTCGATGTCCGAGCCATAGGCCCAGTTGTAGAACATGTCCCAGGTGACTTCGTGCTTTCCCATGTAGAACGGCGCAACGCCGTCGCCGCCGGGCACGAGGACCATTTCAAACTCGATGGGGTCCTTGCCGGGGTAGGCGAACTGGTCGGTGTAGGTCTTGGGCAGGTTGGCCACATCAACCTGAGGGGTAGTCGGACCAACGCCGGAGGCAACCTTGCGTTCGAGCTTGGCGAGAGTTTCGTTGATCAGCGAGAGCTGGTTGGACAGGTCCGTAATCATCTTTTCCTGAGCAACAATCTTCGTGCTCTGCTCAGCAATCATTTCCGAGAGCGCGCCGACGGCGACACCCGCGTCAGGCTCAGCTTTCACCGCAGCAGTCAGCGCGATGATGTCATCCACCGTCGAGCCTGGCAGCGGGTTCTTCGGCTCGATGCCATAGGCTGCCCGACTGATCTGGAAGTTGGTCTCGATCGAGAGCGTCTCACCACTGACACTGACAACCGCGGGCAACTCAAGCGGCGATTCAACACCGTTGAGGTTAAACGTACCCTTGATCAGGTGCGTCCAGCCTTCGGGCGCGTTTTCAAACGCAGATTCAACGCCCTCGGCTTTGGCGACAAACTCCGTCGCGGTAAAGGTGGCCTCAGGGTGGTCGGTGATATTGAACCAAGGGTCGAAGCCTGTTGGCGGCGGCGTACCTTTGCCAAGCACGACGTTGATCATCCCGCCGGGGGCCGGGTGCTCGCTGCCGTACTTGTTGAAGCTCTCGATGAGAATGACCACTTCCAGAGCCTTGAGTTCGCCGGCCTCTGGGTTGTAGACAACCGCTCCACCGAGGCTGGTCCATGTGCCGTCGAAGTCGTATCGTTTGCCCGCCTGGATCTTGCCGGTCTCCCAGACAAGTTTGGTGTTGCCGCCCTGCAACTCGCTTTGGAGTTCAACGACAGTGTCACCCGCCTCTGCGTCAGGCTTGTAGCCGGCCACTTCCGAGAGATCGGTCTCGACCTGGACGTTGACGTCGGTCACGGCCTGATTCTCAAAGGCGGTCTTGTAAGCCAAGCCACCGATTACCAGCCCGCCGAGGCCGGCCAGCAGCGCGATCACAATCACAGCACCAACAAGAAACTTTTTCATCACAGGGGTCCCTGGGGGAAGGAATCTATGGCCCGATGTTCGGAAGATTCCGGGGTGGGGGCATCCATACCGAAAAAACAACCCGGGGTGAGCCGGGTAAGCAAGTCCATAAGTATAGACGGTCATAGAGAAGACGTGAAATTAAAAAGGGCGTTACGGGTGTAGTCTGTCGCAGGTTTTTGCCGTCCTTCGCCCCTCCCCCACGCTTAAAATGGGGGGACTGGAAATGGTGATGCCGATGATCTCACGAGCCAAGAGAATCCTGCTGATCGGGCTGATGCTCCTGTTTGCGGGCCCGGTTGCCGCAGATAAGCCTGACGCGGTTTCGCCTTCTGACCCCGAGTCGGCGTTGCAATACGCGGACACCATCGCCGAAAAGGTTCAGCTTTCAAGGCACACCTTCTCGCGCAAGCTCATGGGCACGGCCTGCAACATCACCGTTTATGCGGACAACGAGAAAGAAGCCCGTGCTTCAGCAACCGCCGCGTTCGAAGAGATGGCTCGGCTCGAGTCGGTCATGAGCGACTACATCGAGTACCACCCCGATAGCGAGCTGCTGCAGTTGGCCAAGCACGCCAGCGAAGACCCGGCCGATGCACGAGAGGTATCGGACGATCTTTGGCCCGTGCTCACACGATCGGTCAAGGTGCACGATGCGACAGACGGTGCATTTGATATCACGGCCAAGCCATTCATCAACATGTGGCGGACCAGCCGGGAGCGCAGAGAGCTGCCGCCCAAGCAAGCTATTGATCGGATGCGGCCGTTTGTCGGGATGCAGCACCTCGTGCTCGATGCGGATAAACAGACTGCACGGCTTGCCAAGCAGGGCGCCTGGCTGGACCTGGGCGGGATCGCCAAGGGCTACATCGTGGACCGGGCGCTGGACGTCCTCAAGGCGCGCGGCCTGACGATAGCGCAGGTGCAGGCCGGTGGCGACATGGCGCTAGGCGATGCGCCACCGGGGCTGAAGGGCTGGCCGATCAACGTGGCGGACTTCCCGCGCAAGGATGGCGAGCAGGGTTTGTCGTTCTGGCACAAGAACGGCGGGGTCTCCGTCTCGGGCGACGCGTTCCGCTTCGTCGAGATCGAGGGCGTGCGCTACTCACACGTCATCGATCCGAGGACGGGGCTGGGCGTGACCGGCAGCCGGTACTGCTGCGTCAAAGGGCCGAGCGCGTTTGCGACCGATGCGGCCGCGACCGTGGGGTGCATCTTGGATCAGGCGGCGTTCAACAAGGCGATGAAGGAACTCGCCGAGATCGAAGGGCCTTTGCAGGGCTGGCGTTTCCAGGGCGGACAGGCCCGGGACGTGCCAGAACGTTGAACCGAAGACCCGCATCACGCGTCAAAAATAAAAGCGGACCCTCGCGGGTTATGCAGGGGAAGGGGGATGAAATCGCCGATATCTGCTTCGGAAAGCAGGTTTAATGACCTATAATTACGTATGGACGATACGAAAATCGCCATTGGGAGCTTAGAAATGCCATCAAACCGCCTACGACAAGCCGTCTCGACCGCCGCACTGCTCACTGCAGCACTTGCGATCACCCCCGCACAGGGGCAGGTTCAGGTGCAGAATGGCTCGGCTCTGGACGCGAACCAGCAACTCGGCTCGGGCGGATACAACCAGAGAGCCGGTCAGGTCGACTATCGGGCACGCAACCTGCTCGTCACCGGCAACGTCGGCGGCGGGAGGGCCTTCCAAGGCTCTATCGGCTACGGTGCGGATGGTTCCTTCCGTGGTTCACTTGGCAGCGACTCGCTCTTCAACTTCCGTCGCGACAGCGTCTTCTCCGCGCCTAATTCCGGTGGGTACGGCTACCGCGCGCAGCAGGTCGGCGATCGCGTCGTCGTGACCCGGCCAACCGACAACCCCAGCGGCTATCGTGTCACGGGCGGCAGCGGACTGAACACACGCACCGGCTATGACCCCGGGTCTGGCGTCGTCACCTTCCGGCAGAGTGGTGGCGGACTCGTCGCCATCACCGGCTTCAGCAGCGTTGACAGCCTCCGCAATACCGGCAGCAACCTCGGGCTTGTACAAACACCTTCCGGCCTGGTCAGTGTCAACGCCTCGCCCCTGACCGGTATCCGATACAACCCGCTGGACGCCAACGTGCTCGAAGCACCTCGGCTCGATACACAGCGCGACAAACCGGAGACCCCCGAGGGCGAAGGCCCCGATGAAGCCGGACTGGACCGCTCACCCGAAACCAATTCCCCGCTCGATCAGCGACAATCGCTGCGCATCGATGGCACGTACCGTCCCGACCTGTCGCAGGACCCGACCACCGAGTTCAAGCTCCGCGAAGACCCTCTGGCGATCACACTGGGCAATCAGCTACAGTCGCAGATGGCTTTGAAACTGGCTGGTCAGGACGCAGAGGGGAGCACCGCCAACAATCAGGCGATCTCGCTACGTGAACGCGTCTTCGGCAAGCAAGTCACGCAGGATCCCAACGAACCTGTCAAGGCGCCGGAAAACCCATACGACAAACTGATCGCCGACATCCTCGCCAAATCGGCGGGGACCGATCCAATTATCGAAGAAGGCCCCGAGCCCGATGTTGAAGACACGCGCCCCGAATGGCGACGCATCCTTGAGGAGCCTGAGGAAGCGGTGCTGCGTGCCAAGACAGAAGCCCGTGAAGTGGCACTACGTATGTCGCTTGGCCTGGTCGATGAGGAAGGCAATATCGACTACGAGACCGAACTGCCCTCGATTGATCCGGACAGCGAGATCGGCAAACTGTTGTCGGATCTGTCTTACGATCTGCCGCGCGTCAGGACACTGGCGGGTGATGATGCCAACCGTGTGAACAAGCTGCTCTCGCGTGGCGAACAGGAGCTCGAAGCCGAGCGCTACATCATCGCCGAGAACATCTACCGCCAGGTACTTCGTGAGAAGCAGGATGACCCGCTGGCAATGGCCGGCCTGGTCCACAGCCAGATGGGCGCGGGCATGATCCGCTCGGCGGCATTCAACCTCCGCGACCTCTTCGCGGACCACCCCGAGTTGATCGCGTTGCAGTACGAAGACAACCTCCTGCCGAAAACCGATCGCCTCCGCTGGTTGCAGAACCGCCTGCAGAAAATGATCGGCGAAGACATCCACGGCGCCGATCCGGGTCTGGTCCTTGCATACCTCGGCTACCAACTCGACGCGAAGCCGCTCATTGAGTTCGGCCTGAACGTCGCAGAAGCAGAAGCACCGCGCGACCCACTCATGCCCGTGCTGCGCAAGATCTGGATTGAAGGCGAAGACGCAGAAGGCGAGAAACCTGCAAAGGACAACGCAGGCGCTCAGCCCGATGCGGTGAAGTGATCTGACGACTCATCTTTAACGACTCATGCCTCTCGGATCATCACGAGTCTGCTATCGCATTGCTTTCCCATCTCATAAGGAGCACCTCATGCAACACACAATGGAACAATGGCCGGTATCAGAGGAAATCATCGTTGTCGCCACCATGGTCGGCGTCCCGATGATCATGCTTGCGATCGCCCTGCTGCTCGGGTCGACCGGGCTGATGCTGCTGGCAATCACGGTAGGCCCGGCGATCGGCTGGCCCATCGGCGTCATGCTGATGGGCGTCATCGACCGCAAGACACACCCGCTGGAGCATGAGAAAGACCCGTATTGAACCGCCCTCACACGTGAACGCGCTGTAAGGTCCCGACTTCACTACAATCACCCTCCACTTTCTCCGGCCCCACCTGTTGTGGGGCCGATATTTCTAGGGACCTTTGCATACCCCCGCGCTCCATCTTGGCTCGTCGGACAGCCTACTCCTGACCGACTTCATCGACCCCGACACGCTGCAGGAACTCCAGGACTCCTTCACCACGTTCGCCCGGCTGTCGATGCGCGTACTGGATCACCAGGGCGAACCCGTCACCCAGCCAACCGATCTGCCCAAGCGCGCCCAGGCCGACCAGGCCTTTGAACAGCTCACCTTCACCGAGCGCGAACCCGACGGATCACTCCGCGCCCCGATCTCGATCGGCGGGCACGAACTCGGCTCGATTGTCGTGCATCCACACCAGATCGAGCCGGACCACGGCCTGACCCTCAAGCACCGCCAGACCCTCGCGAACCTTTGCCAGAAAATTGGTATCGATGGAGAAGACCGCGAATCACTCATGACCGCTGCGGAGAATGCCTATACCGCAACGACCGGCGCCTCGCTTGGCTTCATCCACCAGATCGCCAACTCGATCGCCTCGCTGTGCTATGAGCAGCACCAGAACCGCCAGCGCATCCGTGAGCTGCGCGTGTTGTACGAGTTGTCGACACTGCTTTCTGCGCAAGCCAACCCACAGGAGACGCTCGATGCTGCCGCCAATGCGATCGCGCGTGTGATGGCAGTCAAGGCTGTCGTCATCCGCCTGCTTCGAGAGGGAGAAGATGGTAAGCCCGAACTGGAAGCCCGCGCTATCTTCGGCATGAACAAATCGGTTGCAGACAAGGGCAAGACGCTGGTCAACAAGTCCGAACTGACGCGCAAGGCACTTACCGGCGACATGGTCTTCATCGAGGACATGACCACCGACCCGCGCAGCTACTACCCCGATGATGCAAGACGCGCCGGGATCACCTCGATGCTGTCGACCGGGTTGATGGTGCAGGACAAGGGCATCGGCACAATCCAGCTTTTCACCGAGCAGCCACGTCGCTTTACGATGTTCGAGGAGAATCTTGTCAGGGCGATCGCGCAGTTGCTCGCCACGGCCGTACGCAGCGCACAACTCGACGCCGAGCGTATCCGTAACCTGCAACTGAATCGACAGGTCGAGTTAGCTCAGGGCGTGCAGCGCCGGATGCTGCCCAAGCACTCGCCGAAGATCGAGGGCGTCGATATCGCTGCGACATACGTACCCAGCCAGGGGCTCGGCGGAGACTTCTACGATTTCATCTCACTCGATAGTGCGACGGGGATCGCGGTGGGTGATGCGATTGGTAAAGGCGTTGCCGCATCGCTTCTCATGGCCTCGGTCAGGTCGTCGCTGCGGGCCTACGCGCATGATCTCTACGATCTGGATGTCATCCTCTCACGCGTCAACCAGGCACTGAACCGCGACACCCTCGACAACGAGTTCGCCACGTTGTGGTACGGCACCATCGACCACCAGAGCAAACGCCTGACCTACTGCAACGCTGGCCACGAGCCCGCACTGCTCTTACACGACGGCGAAGTCATCCCGTTGGACGTCGGCGGCATGGTCACGGGTGTGCTTGCCGAGGCAACATACGACAAGAGCATCGTTGACCTGGAATCCGGCGATTGTGTGCTGCTTTATTCCGACGGTGTCACCGATGCGATGAGTGAACGCAACGAGCGCTTCGGCCGAGAACGACTCGAATCCGCATTAAAGGATGTCGGTGCGCTGACTGCACAGCAAGCGATCGATGCCCTGCTGGCTCGGCTCAACCAGCACCGTGGAGAGACCGACGCAAACGACGATATCACCATCGTGGTCGTCAAGGTGGCAGATTAAAAAAGCTCCGGGCGGCAACCCGGAGCAGTCAAAAGTGCTCGCGATCTAGTTGAGATGGTTCGTCGTTGCTCCGGGTTTCCACCAGAAGCGATGAATTATTCACTACGTGGCGTGATCGTCACCGCTAAACCATCCACCCACTGCTTGTGCTCGTCGGTGTAGTACAGGTACGTGCGTGACGCCGGGCCGGTGTACGTGCCGGGAACCGCCGCAGTGCAGCGGATCGACAGCTCAACACTTTGCTCGGGCTTCATCTCACGCCAGTACAGCACAACGTCTCGGCCAATGACCTCGAAAGCCGCAATCTTGCCGACAGCGATGAGTTCCTTGAGCTGATCAAAGTCAGGCTCGAGACCGCCGGGCAGACCGACGATCGCAATCGGGGTAGGCAGGCCGTCCTTCGTGATGTTGGCGACCTTCACATTGACCTCGGTCGTCTCACTCTCGGCAACCTTTCCGTCACCGTTAAGCGAGGTCTCGATCCGCAGCTTGCATTCATCGCTGCTAGCAGGCGTATCGGCGAAGTAGTCCACAGCGATGCTGTAAGGCATCTTCGATCCGCCCTTCATCTTGACCGCGATGGTGTGCTTGCCAGGGGTCAGGTGGCTGGCGATTGCGGGCAGGTGGATTGCACCCTTGGTTTCTTCGTTGAACTCGACGGGCTCGCCAACAGGCTTGCCATCGACGGTGACAACCAAGCTACCCGGAGCCTTGGGCGTGGAGCGCGCCTTGTCGTACTCGACAATGGCCTTGAGCGCCAGCACCGTGGATTGTGTCGAGCCGAACCGGCCCGCCTTGCAACGCTCGGTCAGCCAGAGGATCGACTTCTCGACCTGGCCGGTGTAGCTGTCATCACGCAGCCAGGCGAGGATCGCCAGCGAAGTCGTTTCGATCTTCAGCGCGTCGCCGCCAGAGCGTGTGATACTCGTGCTTGCACCTTCAACGAAACCTTCATCGCTGAGCTTGCCAGCAAGCTTATCAAGAAGCGCCTTTGCTTCCTCTCGCTTGGCAAGTTGCGCGATATTGGCACCTAGGGCGATGATGTAGGCGTCGTTACCTTCCGTCGCTTTCTTCAATACCAGATCGATCGACTTCTCGATCTTCGCAGGATCGTATCCCGCTTCGAGCATCGACCAGACGATGTAGGCATCGGTCGTGTCCTGCGGTGCGCCGCCGAAGGAGTCGAGCTGTTTCTTATCGAGCTTAAACGAGCCATCTTCGCCACAGCGCGACAGCAACCAGTCCTGGGTACGTTCGATCATCTTCTGATCGACATCCATGACATCTTTCATCTCGTTGAACTGGAGCAGGCCGTAGGCCGTCAGGGCTTCATGGGGCGGGGTTGATCCAAACCACTCGTAGCCGTCTTTTTCGGTTTCGAAACCGATGAGCCGCTTATAGCCGGCGTCGAGTTTTGCCTTGGACCGTGCGATCAGATCGGGGTCAACGCCCTGGTGTGTCATGAAGTACTGCTGTGCCATGACCAGCGGGAAGGTCGTCGAGGAAGTCTGCTCGAAGCAGCCGTAGGGGTCACGGATCAGCGCCTCGAGTGCTTCGGTCAGATTCGCCAGCGGCGTCGGATACACGGTGACAGTCGCAGACAAGGATCCGGGGACGGTGGTCTCGGGGATCGTGATGTCCTGATTGATTTCACCGTCGGGGGTCAGCATGCCGCCCGAGCCGTCATCGATGGGAAAGCCCTTGGGCACGACGCGGAGCTTACGGTTGTTCTGATCGAAGAAGTTGCCGGCTCGTGCTTCGATATTGAACGCCAACTCGCCGTAGGTCTGACCAATGGTGAGTTCGTGAACGGCTCGACCGCGGGTGTCCGCTGCGAGGGGCATCGAGTCGAGCGAGACAGTACCGGCCCGACCGAGCTTGCTCAGGAAGAGCTCAACGCCGAGATCATCCTCGGTGTTGTTCACCATCGCGATCGGCAGCAAGACCTTGTCCCCTGCGGTGAGTTCCAAGGGCAGCTTGGGCTCGACATAGAACGGGCGGACCGATTCGATCAGTTCGCTGTTGGCGCCAAGAGCACCGTCCTTCGTAAACGCGTCGGTCTTGACACGGAAGCTGGTGACCGAGTCGGACAGGTCAAACGTGATCGTCGCCAGTCCCTTGTTGTCGGTCTTGGTCGCGCTGGACCAGTAGACGGTTTCGGTAAAGTCGGAGCGCTGGCCGATGG
The DNA here is from genome assembly GCA_049611445.1 of Phycisphaeraceae bacterium. Classification (GTDB taxonomy): domain Bacteria; phylum Planctomycetota; class Phycisphaerae; order Phycisphaerales; family Phycisphaeraceae; genus JAHQVV01. Next base: position 29,307 of record JBMZAP010000009.1, read on the forward strand.
GCTTGCCCGCAGGCTGCTTGTGGGCGTACTCACGGATAAAGACCATGGGCTGCCAGACAATCTCTTCTAAAGCTTCATCCGCAAGAAAAGCATTCTCAGCCTCGCGATCGGCTTGTCGGCCCAGCGCGTCAGCAAGCTTATTTTCTTCCGGCACTTCGATCTGAGGCTCGGGCTCGGCTTGAGGTTCTTCAGGAGCCTGGGGGTCTTCCGGCGCTACTGCGGCTTCGGGCACAGGAACCGCATTGGGTACGGCTAAAGCAGCAGCATCGTCAGCAAAAGCCGCGTCCACACCCTTCAAGACGTCAGCTTCCGCGGCTAAACCGAATGCTTCGGCGACCTCTCCAGCACCCGCTCCAGCGGCGAGTTCAAGGCCCTCAAAGTCGGCCGCTCTATTGAGCCGACGGGCAAATTTTTCGACCTCGTGCTTCACCGGGATGCGCAGCGCGAGCATGCTTCGGGCATCATCGCCATGCGCTTCGAGGAAGTCTTCAAGGTTGACCAGCGCAAATCGCCGCCAGCCCTGAGTCCCCAGCAGCAGGTCCAGTTGCTCGGCGGCGTCTTCATTGTTCGGGTCCAGGTACACATGCGCGTCCGCAAGGTCTTTCACTTCCTGCTCGAGAAACACCATGGCCGGCAGGTTCGGTGCCTGCTCACGCGTCTCGATCATTTCGAGGACCGCATCATCGGTGACGGTCACGCCAGCCACAGCGGAAACGGGCTTGCCGTCCTGATCCGTGGTCTTAATCGTGAGCTGTACTTCCCCGCCGGGCGTGTACTGTGCCGAGTCGGGCATGATCTCAATGTTGACGCTGTGCTGCGGCGCACGGTAGATCAGTCGCTCGGCCAGAGGCTTGCCTTGGGCGTCATACGCGGTGACCGTGAGGATCCCAGTCGCGGTGATCGGCAGTTCGATCGGCAGTTTGGTAGCCGCATCGATGTCACCACCAATCGCACGCGTTGCGACAATTTTCTCCCGCTGCCGAACCTCAATCTTCTGGGTGCCTTTGAGCTGGTGCTTTTGAGCAGTGACTTCCAGCACATCGTCGAATGCCATCACCGTCTTGGAGATATCCAGCGTCATGCCCTTTTCAAGACTCGCGGGCAATTCGAAGGTCTGTGTGATGCTGCTTGGCTCGCTGATCTGCAGGGTGTACTTCTGGCCGACGCGGGGCGTAAAGCTGAACACGCCCCGGCCTTCGTGAGTGGTTAGAAACTGTCCGACCTTCTTGCCTTCGTGGTCTAAGACATCACCTTGGATGTCCGCGGGCTTACCAAACGGTGTCTTTGCCTCGATGTAGACACGGTTTTCAACGCCGGCAACAAGGTCACCACCCTCGGGATAGATCGAAAGATCCAGCGTCTGCAGCAGGATCGGCAGGGTCTTGCTGGCCGATTCGACCACCCCACCGTCTTCGATCACGAACGTCAGCGAGCCTTCGCCACGCTCGATCTTGTCGGGCAGGTTGAAGCGTACCTCCGCAATGCCGGTCTCGCGCACCATTGTGCCGACGCGGGCGACTTCATCGCCGTCGACGCGGGCGATCGCGGTGACTTTGGCGCCTTCGGGGATGCCGCCTTCTGCGCGGGTCGCATCGACGGTTGCAACGACGGTGTCGCCGGGGCCGTAGCCATCCTTAAGGAAATCGATCTGTGTCTTAATGCGAGGCGGGCGGTACGCGCGGATATCAAAGGTCCGCTCAGCCGGGGCCAGGCCCGACCAGGGGTAACTGACCTTGATCGTGTACTCGCCGCCGGCCTGATCGCTGGGAACCTCCCACTTGAAACCAATCGTGCTGTCCTGAACATCCGTTCGACCCGAAACAACGGTCGCGCCCTTGGGATCCTTGATCTCGACCATGGGGTTGTAGCGATTGCCCCGCTGGATCTCCCAGCGACGCTGATTCAACTCGCCGATTTTCTGACGGTCATCCTGGTTGATGGCACGCTTGCTGTTGATCGCCTCGATCTGCTTGTTGATCGCCTCGATTTCGTCCTTGCGGTCATGGATGGGCTTGTTTGTAAAGGCATGCAGCACGGTGCCTCGGACATACACGATCTCGCCGCCGCGGTAGATGGGTTTGTCCGTCGTGATGTGAGTGAGATAGCGGTCGTCTCCGCCGAGCGTTTCGGTCAGGCTCTTGGGCTCTTGCTTGGGTTTGTCCGGCTGGTCCTGGGCGAGCAGGCCCGTCGTCGGTACGACCAGAGCCCCGATCAGCAGGGCCAAAACGGGGTACAGCAGGGCAAAACGAACAGTTCGACGGGCTTGTTGGCGTGACATATCGGTTCCCTCTTTGAGGCGGTTGTGCGTCCAGACTCCATTTGAGACGCGCGAGACGGGCGGCGGTTCACCGTATCACAGATTTTCTGCCGGGCAAAGCCTAATAACGGACCCCGAACGCCTCGGGCTCCCTTGGGTCGCCCAGCGCGGGGTCAAACGGACCGTCGGCGACATCCTTGACCTTGATATTGCCGGCCATCGCCTGATCGACCGCGTCAAGCAGGCCTCGGACCTGATCGTCGCTGCCTTGCACGTCCAGACGGACCTTGCCATCGGGCAGGTTCTGGACGTATCCAGCGACCTCAAAACGCTTGGCGAGGTTGGCGGTGGTGTAACGGAAGCCCACCCCCTGGACACGGCCGCTGTAGAAGATGACTTTCCGGATCACCGTCAGCCCTCCAGCTTGGCCATCTCCTCATCGGGGATATCAAAGTTGGCGTGGACCTTCTGGACATCGTCGTGGTCTTCGAAGGCCTCGATCAGGTTGAGCACCTTTTGGGCGTCTTTGCCAAGGCATTCAACCGTGTTAGACGCGATCATGCTGAGCGCCGCCGAGTCCGGCTCGATGCTGGCACCTTCGAGCGCATCCTTGACCGCGATGAAGTCCGACGGGTCAGTCACGATCCGCCAGGCCTCGCCCTCGTCTTCGATGTCTTCCGCCCCGGCTTCGAGCGCGAGCTCCATGATCTGCTCTTCGTCGGCCTTGCTCTTCTCGATATAGAGCTCGCCCTTCTTTTCGAAGTTGTAGGCGACACAACCGCTTGCCCCGAGGTTGCCGCCGCCCTTCTCGAAGACCTTGCGGAGTTCGCTTGCCGTGCGGTTGCGGTTGTCGGTGAGGATCTCGATCATCAGCGCGACGCCGTTGGGTCCGTAGCCTTCGTAGAGGATCTCTTCGTATTCCGATCCTTCGCCGCCGCCGGTGCCTTTTTCGATGGCCTTGGCGATGGTGTCCTTGGGCATGTTCTGGGCTTTGGCCTCATCGATGGCGTATCGAAGGTTCAGATTCATCGCCGGGTCACCGCCACCAGATTTGGCTGCGACAATAATCGCGCGCGAACACTTTGACCAGATTTTGGAACGCTTGGCGTCCTGTCGGCCTTTACGGTGCTTGATGTTGGCCCATTTGCTGTGGCCTGCCATGTTATGGGTCTCCGGGGGGTCTGTTGACGGCATTTTATCGTGCTGCGCCGTTCGGGTTGTAGTACGAACCTGAACGTTTCCTACTGAATCATGAACGAAATGAGGTCGATAGTTAAATCATCTCGGGCATCTTCGTGCCCCTTGGAGGTCCAGTGCAGATCCGCACCAAGCTACAACTCGCCTTCGGCACCTCTGTCGCGATCCTGGTCTTCGTGATCGTCTCGGCCTACGTCGGGATGGAGCACATGCGCGATCAGGTCAGCGCGGTGATTGACCGAGACAGCAAGGTCATCGCCAACGCCCATGAGATCATGAAGCTGGTCGTCGACATGGAAACCGGCCAGCGTGGTTTCGTCATCACCGGGAAAGAGGACTACCTCGAGCCGTACCACAACGCCCTGATCAAGATCGATACGTTGATTGCGATTCAAAGCGGGCTGGTTTATGACGAGCCCGATCAGGTCGAGCGACTCAAACGCGTTAAAGGCTTCGTTCAGGAGTGGTAGGAAAAGGCCGGCCGACCAGAAATCGAAATCCGCCGCATCATGGCCGACCGCCTCTCACACGACACACGCATGAAGGACATGGTCCTCTCAGGCAAGGGGAAGGCCACGTTCGACGAACTGCGCCAGACCGTGAGCCCGATGCTGGACGCCTTCAAACAGGACGGCAATACCAGGGCGTTGCAACTGCTCACACAGTTCGAAAAGGCAATGGTCGACCGCGAGACCGGCCTGCGCGGATACCTGCTGACTGGTAAGGAAGAGTTCTTGGATCCCTTTACCGCCGGAGGCGAAGACGCTTCAAAAGCCCTGACCCAACTGCATGTCATCGTCGAGACCGCGCATGACCGAGCGCATGCCGATCGGCGAGTCACGCAAATCAAAACACTCTTCCAAGACTGGGTCACTGCCAGACAGGTCCAGCCAGCGAATGCTGAAGGTGTAGGCAATCTGCAATCGCCCGACGAGCAAACGTTTGAAAAATTCGATGAAATGGTTGAGCATTTTCAAGAGCTCGACAGCGAATTCAGCCTCGCTAAGAACGATACCCTGCTGGCCGCAACGTCGAACGCACTGGCGGAACTCGGAGCGGTAGCGACCGTGCTTCGTCAGTACAAATATGGGGAAGAGCGGGTCAATGATGAAGACTTAGAAAAGGCCACGGTGTCGTTTTTGCAGTCCCTTGATCTGATTGCCCAGGTCAATGCCAAGGCGTATGACATTGCTGAGATGAATCAGTCTCTGGAAAAGCTGGAAGACACGGCTTCGCGCTGGCTCAATGAAACCGCCCTGCCAGAGATTCAGGAACGCCGGGCCATGAACGCTTCGCCCCACACGCTGCACACGCTGGCAGAACAGGTATCGGAAGGGCAAGGCAAGCTGATTCTCGACAAGATCCGACGGGAGATCGATCTGTTCCTGGTTGTCGAACAGAAGCATCTTGACAAACGGATCCAGAAAGCTTCGGAATACATCACGATGATCGAGCGGGCAGACTTCACGGTCGGCCTGGTGGCACTGATCCTCTCCGCACTCTTTGCGACCGGGTTTACCCGCATGATTGCCAAGCCGATCAACCAGATGGCCAAGGGTCTGGACGCCATCTCGAAAGGTGACCGAAACCAGCGGGTTGAGATCAACTCCAAGGATGAGATCGGAAGGCTGGCGACATCATTCAACAACATGGCCGAGCAGCTGCTCTCTCTTGAAACTGAGCGTGAGGCCAATATTTCCGCGCTCAGTTCTGCCAAAGAAAAGGCCGAGACCGCCAACAAGGCTAAGAGCGATTTCCTCGCCAACATGAGCCATGAGATCCGCACGCCGATGAACGCGATCCTCGGGTTCACAGACCTTCTACAGGACGACGCGCTGGAAGAGCAAGACCGAAAGGACTACATCCATACGGTCCATCGCAATGGTGAACACCTGATGCGGGTGATCAACGACATTCTGGACCTCTCCAAGATCGAGGCGGGCAAAATGGGTACCGAGAACATCGCGTTCTCGCCTGCAGAGTTGGTGGCCGAGGTGGCGTCGCTGATGCGCCCACGGGCTCAAAGCAAGGGCATCCAACTTGAACTGGAACTGGAAAGCACCCTGCCGCCGATCATCATCAGCGACCCGGTGCGACTCAAGCAGATCGTGTTGAACCTGCTGGGTAACGCCATCAAGTTCACCGAGAAGGGCTGGGTGCGTCTGACCGTCTCGCATCACGAGTCTGAAATGGATGGAACCTGCGAACTGAGCTTGGCCGTCCTCGACAGCGGGATCGGGATCAGCAACGAGCAACTCGACAACCTGTTTAAGCCCTTCTCGCAGGCAGATAATTCAATGTCGCGGCGATTTGGCGGCACGGGCCTGGGCCTTGTGCTGTCACGACACTTCGCCCAGATGCTCGGCGGGGATATACAGGTTAAGTCGACGCCCGGCGTGGGAAGTCAGTTCACACTCACCATCAATGCCAAGCAGGTTGAATCCGAACTGCAATCCAAAGCCGAACAGAAATCGTCTACCCAAGCCCAAGACAACCCCAAACGGGACCTGATCTCAGGGCGGGTCCTGCTTGCGGAGGACGGCCCAGACAACCAGCGGCTGGTCATGTTCCACTTGAAGAAGATGGGCCTGACCCCAACCCTGGCGGAGAATGGGCAGATCGCTGCCGACCTTGCCATGGCCGAGCGCGATAAGGGCACACCCTTTGACCTGATCCTCATGGACATGCAGATGCCGGTCATGGACGGATACACAGCAACACGCCAACTGCGTGACCGCGGCTATACCGGCCTGATCGTCGCCCTGACCGCCCATGCTATGGAGGGTGACCGTGAGCGCTGCATCGAGGCAGGCTGTGACGAGTACACCACCAAGCCCATCGATCGCGCCAAGCTTCAGGCCTTCATTGGCTCACTGCTCAATCAGCGCAAAGCGGCATAACACATCCAAAGCTTGTGTAAACTGCTCGACCGTGAAACCCGAGCATCCTGACAACCCGATGGGCCGATTCGTTGCCAGCGGCTTCTTTCAGAACGGCATCCTGCTTCTGATCCTCCTCGCCGCTGCGCTCGTCGGCATCGAGACCTACCCCAGGATGGACGAGCAGTACGGCACGCTGCTGCATGGCATGGACAAGGTCGTGCTCTGGCTGTTCGTCCTCGAGGCTGTGCTCAAGATGGCGCAGCACGGCAGCCACTGGCACCGCTACTTCAAAGATCCGTGGAACATCTTCGACTTCACGATCGTTGTGATCTGCTTTCTGCCGGTCAACGCGCAGTACGCAGCGGTCCTGCGATTGGCCCGCATCCTCCGCGCGCTGCGACTGGTCAGCGTCGTGCCGCAGTTGCAACTCATCGTGGGCTCGCTGATCAAGTCACTGCCTTCGATGATGTACGTCAGCATCCTGCTGATGCTGATGTTCTACGTCTACGCGGTTATGGGTGTGTTCCTGTGGTCCGGCAACGACCCCGTACACTTCCGCGACCTGCAGACGTCGATGCTCTCGCTGTTCCGCGTCGTCACGCTCGAGGACTGGACCGACATCATGTACATCCAGATGTGGGGGTCCGACCGCTACCCTTTCAGCGTGGGTGATCGCGAAGCGTATGCCGGGCAGTTCAATAGCCAGGCCAGCCCGATCATCGGCGCGATCTACTTCGTGAGCTTCGTGCTGATGGGCACGATGATCATGCTCAACCTGTTTATTGGTGTGATCATCCAATCCATGGAAGAGGCCCAGGACGAGCAGGCTGCCGACGAACGCGAGAAGCACATGGCAGAGTCCGGCGAGATCACGATCGCGGATGAACTGCTGCTACTCGAAAAAGAGCTCGATGCCTTGCAGCGTCGCGTAAGGACACTGAAGGATCGAGCCTAGGCTGTAACAGCAGAAGGTGCCTTCAGGTCATTTCACTGGCGTCTTGATTGCGCTGTCGACTAAACTTTGTCCTGTTCAGGACACATTCCATTTATATGCGGATTGGAGAACGTTGCCATGCCCTGCCGCCTGCTTAGCCTGCTTGTTGTTTTCATTTTGACCCCTTCCGCGATCGCCGCGGATAAGCCCAACATCATCTGGATTGTCTCAGACGACGCGGGCTACAACGACTTCTCGATGCACGGGTCCAAGACACCCACCCCCCGCATCGATTCTCTCGGAAACAGCGGCGTGCGCTTTACCAACGGCTATGTTTCCGGCTGTGTCTGCAGCCCGACCCGCGCGGGCCTGCTTTCCGGTCGGTACCAGCAACGCTTCGGCCACGAGTTCAACATCCCGCCGGTCTACAGCGAAACCAACGGTCTGCCGCTGAGCGAGACGCTCATGCCCGCCGTGCTCAAGGGCCATGGCTACCGCACTATCGCGATGGGCAAATGGCACTTGGGCTACGCGCCGCAGTTCCACCCCATGGAGCGTGGCTTCACCGACTACTACGGCTTCCTGCAGGGCGCTCGCAGCTACTGGACACTCGACAAGCCCACAAAACTCAACCGTATCCTCCGCGACCGCGAGGTAGTGACGCCCGAGAAGTTCGACTACATGACCGACCACTTGGCTGACGAGACAGTTAAGTACATCAACAAGCACAAGGATCAACCCTTTTTCATCTACCTCGCCTTCAACGCCACGCATGGCCCTTTCCATGCGACCGAAACCGATCTTAAGAAAGCCAATGGTGACAAGGTCGCGGCAATGACTATCGCACTGGACCGTGCAGTCGGCAAGGTGCTCGACGCGCTGGATCGAAACAAACTGACTGAGAATACGATGGTCGTGTTTCTCAACGACAACGGCGGAACACCTAAACACGACAACCGTCCGCTGCGAGGCAACAAGGGCAGTTGCTGGGAAGGCGGTATCCGCGTGCCTTTCGTGATGCAATGGCCTGCACAGATCAAAGCCGGTCAGGTCCGCGACGAACCCGTCATTGCGCTGGACCTGTTCCCGACCGCATTGGCCGCCGCGGGGATCGCTGAAACGACCGGAAAACCGCTGGATGGTACAGACCTGCTGCCTTACCTCGGGCAGAACAAGAAGGCGATGCCAAAGCGGACGCTGTATTGGAAAAATGCCGCGAAGTGGGCGGTGCGCGACGGCGACCTCAAACTCGTCGTCGGCGAAGGTAAGTCCGGCGACAAGCCCATGCTGTTCAATGTCGCAAAAGACATCAGCGAGGAAAATAATCTCGCAGCGAAACAACCCGAGGATGTTGCCCGGCTGCAAGCGTTGTACGACAAGTGGAAGGCGACGCACCGCCCGACGCCCTGGTCCGGCAAGAAGAAAAAATAGCGCGATTCAGCAACACCTACCCGGATAAGAAAGAACAAGATGCTCACTCGCCTGCTCATCCTGATTGTCGCGACACTGACCCTACAGTCTGCGATGGCACAGGAGGCCCCACCGAATATCGTTGTCATCCTCGTTGATGACATGGGCTTTTCCGACATCGGCTGTTACGGCGGAGAGATCCCCACGCCTAACCTCGACGCGCTGGCCAAGGGCGGGCTGCGCTACAGCCAGTTCTATAACACCGGGCGATGCTGTCCGACACGAGCAGCGCTATTGACAGGGCTGTATTCGCATCAGGCGGGTGTGGGGCACATGACCAATGACTTCAAGCTGCCCGGCTACCGAGGTGCACTCAATGATCAATGCGTCACCCTCGCAGAAGTCCTCAGGCCCGCAGGGTACTTCACGGCAGTCGCAGGCAAGTGGCACGTCGGCGGCAGTGACGGCCAGCGCCCAATCTCGCGCGGCTTCGACCGGTTCTACGGCTCGACCCGTGGCGGCATCATGTACGACCTCACCACCCTCGACCTCAAACGTGACCTCTACGAAGGCGACACGCTGCTCGCCTCCGGCAACGACAAGCTGCCCGAGGACTTCTACAGCACGCACACGTTCACCGACCAAGCCGTGGGTTTTATCGATGAGGCGAAGAAGGCCGACAAACCCTTCTTCCTGTACCTCGCGCACATCGCGCCACACTTCCCGCTGCAAGCGCCCAAGGAGACGATCGCCAAGTACCGTGGCAAGTACAAGCAAGGTTGGGAACAGCTCCAGCGCGACCGCCACAAGCGGCAGATCGAGCTCGGCTTCATTGATGAAAGCCTGCCCCTCGCTCCGATACCCGAACGCGTCAAACCCTGGTCCGAGCATACTGACGCCGAGCGTGACCGGATGGAACTCATCATGGAGATCTACGCCGCGGTGATGAACGAGTTGGACAAGTCGATCGGCACGCTCGTTGATGCGCTGCGTGAGCGCGAAGTACTTGATAACACGCTGATCCTGTTTGTCAGTGACAACGGCGGCAATGCCGAGCGCGGGCCGATGGGCGTGCTGGATGGCGGCGATTGGCTGGGCGGGCCGGGCTCGAAAGTCTGGTGTGGGATGAGTTGGGCCTGGGCGCAGAACACGCCCTTCCGAGAGTTTAAGAGTCGCGTGCACGAAGGCGGCATTGCCACGCCGCTGATCGCGCACTGGCCAAATGGCATCGACGCCTCAATCAACGGCACGTGGAACCGCAGCGTCGGCCACGTCATCGACATCATGGCGACCTGCGTGGACATCTCTGGCGCAACCTACCCCGAGCAGCACAACAATAAGCCTGTCACACCATTGCAGGGCGTCTCACTGCGTCCGACGTTTGCTGGTGAAGACCTGAAAGGCGACCGTACGCTCTACTGGGAACACCAGGGCAACCGCGCAGTCCGCGACGGTGACTGGAAGCTGGTCGCCAAGACGATCAGCGGGCCATGGGAACTGTACAACCTCAAAGACGACCGGACAGAATCAAAGAATCTCGCGGGGCAGCATCCCCAGCGTGCTGATCAACTGGCCGAGAAATGGGAAGCTTGGGCCAAGCGCGCACGTGTTTACCCGATGCCGAAGTTCGGTGCCTGGAAAAAGAAGAAGTAGATCAAGCACATACCAACTATCCCAGCACTTGCACGATGGATACCACCATGCCCAAACAAATACTCGCCCTGATCGCCCTGCTGCTGATGTGTCTCGGCACTCACGCCGAGACGCGGCCCAACATTGTCTACATCATGGTGGACGACATGGGCTATGCCGACCTCGGCTGCTTTGGTAGCAAAGTGATCCAGACGCCACACATCGACAAACTCGCCGCCAACGGCATGAAGTTCACCGATGCATACGCCGGCTCGACCGTCTGCGCACCAACCCGGTCAACGCTGATGACCGGCTACCACATGGGCAACACCTACATGCGGCTCAACACCGGCGGCTGCCCCATCCGCGACGAAGACGTCACGGTCGCAGAAGTCATGAAGGCCGCTGGCTATCGCACAGGGGGTTTTGGTAAGTGGGGACTGGGCGACATCAACACGCCCGGCGTCCCTGAGAAGCAGGGCTTTGACACCTTCTTCGGTTATTACCACCAGATCCACGCCCACCGCTTCTACCCCGACTACCTCATCCACAATGGCAAAAAAGTTCAGCTGCCCGGCAACCAGAACGTCTATCAAAAGTTCAGAGGCACCGCCGCAGTCCCAAGCACCGACCCCGACACCGGCCAGCCAACGCAGTTCACTCAGGACATCATCTTTGAGCAGATGAAACAGTTCATCAAAGATGCCGTGAAGTCCGGCGAGCCGTTCTTCTGCTACGCGCCATGGACCCCGCCTCACGCCGAATACAAGCTGCCCGCCGACGACCCCTCCTGGCAGCTTTATAAAGATAAGCCGTGGAAAACAGATGCAAAGGTACACGCCGCGTTCTGCTCGATGGTCGACCGCCATGCGGGTGAAACGATCGCTCTGCTCAAAGAGCTCGGCGTCGCCGACAATACGATCGTTTTCTTCACCAGCGACAACGGCGCATCCAAGCGATTCGAAGGCTCGCTCGACAGCTCCGGCCCGCTGCGTGGCTACAAGCGCGACATGCACGAAGGCGGGATCCGCACCCCGCTGATTGTGAGCTGGCCCGGCAAGATCAAACCCGGCACGACAAGCGATCTGCCAACTTATTCGCCCGATGTCATGCCGACACTCGCAGAACTCGCTGGCAAGAAAGCCCAGGCCGCGGTGCCCAATGACATCGATGGCCTGTCGATCCTGCCGACGCTGCTGGGCAAGGGCGAGCAAGAAGCGCACGATTATCTGTACTGGGAGTGGGCCCGCTACGACTGGGGCAAGAGAAAGCTACAGCCCAACGGCCTGATGCAGGCCGTCCGCAAAGGCAATTGGAAAGCAGTCAAAATGGGCGGCAACAAGCCGATGCTGCTCTATGACCTGAGTAAAGACCTTGGCGAGAAGCATGACCTCTCAGCGAAGCACCCGGACATCGCAAAAGAGATGGCCGAGCTGATGGAAAGCTCACGGACAAAAATGCTCCCGCAATTCGAGCCGGACATGCCGCAGGGCAAGAAGTATCGGTAAGTCGACAAGCACATCACGAGTCGTGATGCCTTAGAACCACCACTTCCGGGTCGTTGTCGTTTCGTTGATCTGGCGCAAGCCGACGTGGGGGCTGGTGGTTTGTCCCATCTCGTTGGCTTTGCGCCATTCCACGTGACCATCGATAAAACCGACATTGGCTCCGCCAGGATCGGTTGGCATCAGATCGCCGTTGGGTGCCTCGGCTTCAATATGATTGGCGCGTGAACCGACCTTGCCATAGCCGGCGTCCAGGAATTTGCCGCGCACCGCATACGTCAGATCAGAAGCAACCTCATCGTAAAAGGCGATGTCATCGAGCGTTTCATGGAACGTTCGTGTATTGGCGGGAACTTCCTGGAAGCTGTTCGTGAAACGCGCGGTCGAAGCAGCGGGTCGGCCGAACCGTTCAGGAACCTGTCCACTGCTGAAGCGAGCGTAGACAAGTTGTGGCCTCGCGACGAACACCTGGTAGCCGATGGAAGGATCGGGCAATCCCCAGTTGAGATCGTCGTTCCAAAGAGTGTTGGACGGGCAGTAGAAATAATCGCGCGCGATGCCGTAGTCATTGACAAGCTGGTCCCGTGCAGCGCCGGCCAAACGATCCGGGCCATCGGCGGAAGAACTGCCGAACGTGCCACCCCACTGCGCGTAGTAATTGCCCCAGTCCGGGATGCGCTGGTCGAAGTCGGTGGCTTGGATATGGACTTGGGCCGCCATGGTTCGGACATGTGTCGCACACTGGGTCTCACATGCCGACTCGCGTGCTGAACCAAGAGCTGGCAGCAGGATCGCAATCAAAAGCGCGATGATGCTGACGACCACCAACAGTTCAATCAAAGTGAATGCCTTGCGCATCGAAATGACCGGTTAAGCACCTTCAAGGAGCCGAATTGGCTCATCAAGACTCAAAAGACGTGACAGCAAAATGGTACCACGGAGTAGACCCGAGGCCTAATCTTTTTTGATTACAACAGCGATAAATGCCGTTCAGTCCAGCGGCTTACTTAGAGCCTGCTCGGCCTGCTCTTTACGGAAGGCGTGAAGCTTTTCACGCAGTTCTGGCCGTCCATTGTTGGCGAGGATGCTGATAGCCAGCAGAGCAGCGTTTTTCGCACCACTGTCACCGATGGCGAGGGTGCCGACCGGCACGCCGCCGGGCATCTGCACAATGGAGAGCAGTGAATCCTGACCCGAGAGCGCGCGGGACTGAATCGGTACACCCAGCACCGGGAGGGTGGTCTGAGCAGCGACCATGCCTGGAAGATGTGCCGCACCACCCGCACCCGCGATAATGACCTCCAGCCCTGCGCCTTCAGCGTCCTTGGCGAAACTGTTCATGAGATCGGGCGTTCGGTGAGCAGACACAACCCGGCTCTCATGAGAGACACCAAATCGTTCGAGCATTTCTGCCGCATGCTTCATGGTCGGCCAGTCCGAGGCAGAGCCCATGATGACAGCGACCTGTGGAGCGGATGAGTTTGAATCAGACATGCCCTTAGCGTAACGGATTGCACGGATTAGGGGTGCTGGGTAAGCCGCGACATGCCGGTAAGATAAGTTTTTTTAATTTAAGGCTGGTAATCTGTACGATGTTCCGTTAAGATCATTATGGACCGAGTTCCACAGGTAGACCACCTGTCGCCCGGCCGTGCGTGAAACCCTCCCTCAGGCCATCCCGGCCACTTTCTCCCAACCAAGGGTAAGCCGATGCGAAGCCAACCCCAACAAGTTGAAAAAGCCGAGCAAGAAGTGGCCCATAAACCGAGTGTCCATTGCTTTGAGGGTGTTCAAAGGCGTTTTGCCGCTCGTCATCGTGGTTTTTCACTGATTGAGATTCTCGTGGTCGTTTCGATCATTGCCCTTCTGGTCGGCATCGGCACGGCGGTCGGCGTCAAGATGACTGCCGCTGCCCGCGTCGAGCAGACCCGAGCAATGATGGAGGGCCTACTTGCTGCGAATGATGAGTATAAAGCCCTGCAGGGACAAGATATCGCCACGTTTGGCCCCGTACCAGGCTCGATCTATACGGTCGGTGGAACGGAACGCTATATCGCAATGTGTTCCAAAATTAAATCATGCGATGAGATTGTGAATGCCGCATTGCTCTCCGGAAGCAAAGAAAGCAACGAAAGGCTCGTTAGAGACGACAACAGTAACAACGTTAATTCGATTTACGACCGCTGGGGTACCGAGATCGAGTACCGACAGTCCAACGATCAGACAGGGGATCTCTCTTATTCGCCTTTAGGTGATGCTATGAAACGCGTAGCAAACAACCTGCTGCCCCTGTCGCGCAGCCCGTTCTTCGCCTCGGCCGGCCCCGACAAGCAATGGGGTACTGAAGATGACATCACAACCATTGACTAGTAACCGCCCATGCACCGGCGAAGGCCCAGCCTCGATGAAAAGATTGAACCCTACTCCCCGCCGTCGAGTTCGTGGCTTCTCGATTACTGAGCTCCTTGTTTCGATCTCGATCGTCGGGCTGCTGCTGGCCATTGTTTTCCCGGTGATCTCGGTCATGACGAACTCCAGCCGGGTCGAAGCGGGACAAAACGTTGTGGGGATGGCCTCGGACGTGGCTCGCCAGTGGGTCCAGGCCGAGGCATGGGCCAATGATGCGAGCACGAATGCGGGCTCTGCAGTGAACGAGCAATACAGCGGTACCGCCGCGCTCTATTGCCCGACCGGCGAGATCCGCAT
>JBMZAP010000010.1:0-41604 GCA_049611445.1 Phycisphaeraceae bacterium
CACCCGCAAAGTGGACCGACAATAGTAGCATCTCTGGGCGGGCTTGCAAGTGCGCAAGTGCCGTCTTTTTTGCTTGGCAGGCGGTTTTAAAGCAGTATGCTGGGGGGATGAGTCTACAACGGCCGATCCGGGATCGCGGGGTGCTATGGCTGGCCTTGGTGGCCGGTCTGCTGCTGCCAGGACCACGTACTGAAGCCCAGCCCGGCCCCCCGGGTCAAACGGCGACAGATCGCGTCATTGAGGCCCACCGTGACGTGCAATCCGCCTCTGTCCGGGTCGACTACGGCGTGTACTACTCCCGTGCCGAAGAAACCGAATTTGTGACCACGGCCTACCGTCTTGTCTTCGACCGACCGACGAATCGCCTCCGCATCGATCGGCCCGGCTTCACCATGATCTCTGACGGGACGGACATCCTCCTGACCGCAGAAGCGTTACCTAACCGCCACCTCCGGATGCCTCTCAATGGCAAGTTGACCTACGAACGTCTGCTTGAGGTCTTCCCTGACCTGGCCAATCCGACCCCGCCTGCATTGGTCTATCTCTTCAGCAAGGATCCCGTCTCGCACTTTGCTGATCAGCAGGCCGGCGGACCAACGCCGCTTGCACCTACAGCAAGCGGCCAGACGCACCTTGACTTCCCGTTAGGTGGGCAGGGCAGGCACACGCAAAGTTTCGATGGCACATCGCGACTGCTCGAGCAGGTGTTAATTGATCTGAACGTCGGGCGAGCCGATCTCGAGGCCGTGCGTTTCCACTACGACCTTAACTGGTCTGCGATCGACGAGCCTGTAGACGACGCAGCATTCGAGATTGATCTGAAGCAGTCGCACGAGATGACAACGCTCGCCGCATTCCTTTCGCCCAATGGCGGCAATGCGCAGCCTGGTCCTGCAGGGCAGGGCGGGGGTGTCGCTGCAGGTGGATCCCTCGTTGGCATGCCCTTGCCCGAGATCGAGTTGGATGTGCTGGGTACGGACGACAAGGTCAAGCTCTCCGAACTCGACAAAGGAGTGGTCATCCTTGAATGCTTTGCATCCTGGTCCAAGACCAGTACGCTCGACCTGCCTGCGCTTGCTGAATACAAGGCATGGTGTAAGGAGGAAGGTCATGCCGTGCAGATCTATGCCATTGCCGTCGGAGAGCAGCCGAACAATATGACCAAGTGGATGGATGCCTTGGAAAAGGCATCTAAAAAGAAGATTGATCTGCCCGTCCTCATGGACACCTCGACCGAAGCAGCAATCGCCTTGAAATTACCTACTGTTCCGCGGACGCTCATCGTTGTGGATGGCAGAGTCGTAGACGTCTTTGGCGGGGTCAAGCCGACGTACCTTGATGACCTTAAGAAAGGCACGCCAGACTGGCTGGAGAAGATAAAGAAAGAGAAAGGCGAGGCAGGCGCGGAAGAATGACCTGTTTGATCTGACTGGCAGATCGGCTTAGCTCTTCTTTGGTTTGTCGGTGCTCTTTGCTTTGTCCGCTTTTGGCTTTGCTTCGCTCTTGGAATCGGCCTTGCTGCCTGACTTTTTGTCCGACGAATCCTTCTTCTCCGACTTCTTCTCGCTGTCGGCCTTCTTGTCCTTCTTGTAGCCGTCGGAACGGTAATCGGTTTCGTAGAAACCCGAGCCCTTGAAGATGATGCCGGCACCTGTACCGATCAGTCGGCGCAGCTTGTTCTTTCCGCATTCCGGGCACTTCTTGAGCGGCTTGGCGCTCATCATCTGGAACTCTTCGAATTCGTGCTCGCAGGCATCGCAGACGTAGTCGTAGGTGGGCATCGTGTTAAGTCCGATGTGGTGAGGTCTGATTTGGTGAAGTCCCAATCCGTGTGACGCTTGGCGGTTCGATGCTTCACCACATCGAACGTCACCCAATCAAGCTTGAATCATTCCGCTACGCCGACCTGGGCTGGTCGGATCACCTTCTCACCCAGCACGTAGCCGGGCTGCATCTGCATCGTGACGTGATTCGATTCGATCCCCTCGGCCGGCTGTCGCATCAGGGCCTCGTGACGATTCGGATCGAATTCGGTGCCGGGCTGGACGTCGAGGCGTTCGATGCCAAACCGGTTAAGTGTTGCCAGGAGTTCGTCATGCACCATGAATACGCCTTGCAGGACACCCTCGGCTTCGTCCTTGTTGTGGCCTTCCAAGGCACGATCAAAATGGTCCATGACCGTGGCCAGACCTCGAGCCATGTCCATAATCTTTTGCTCGACCGCCGAGTCCACGTTCTGCTGGGCACGACGGGCAAAGTTCTGATAGTCCGCAGACACACGCAGCAGCTTGCTTTCCAGCTCGTCGCGCTCGGTCTGGAGCCGTTGCAGCAGACTCATCTCTTCGCTCTCGGCCTCCTGCTCGGCGGCCTCGATGGCTTCCTCGCCTTCCAGCTCTTCGGGATGTTGATCGTGGTCGCTCATAGCGGCTTACCCTAAATAGTCCTTGATTTTTCCCCAGAAACTCTTGTGCTCGGGCATGTCCTGATGTTCTTCGGTATCAGCGTAGGCGCGGAGCAGTTCCTTCTGCTTGCTGTTCAGTTTTTTGGGCACTTCCAGCAGGACCGCAACGATGAGCTCGCCACGCCGACCGCCGCGCAGATTGGGCAGCCCCGCATTTTTGATACGGAACAGTTCCCCGTGTTGCGTGCCAGGCTTGAGTGTCAGCTCTGTCTCTTCTTCGAGCGTCGGAACTTTCAGCGTCGCGCCAAGTGCGGCCTGGCCGAAGCTGATCGGCATGCGAAGGACAAGGTGGTCTTCCTCTCGACTGAAGAGCTCATGCTCCTTAATCCTTATGACAACATGCAGGTCGCCACGCGGGCCATTATTGGCTCCAGGCTCACCTTCTCCGGGCACACGGATGGCCTGGCCGTCTCGGATACCCGCTGGGATTTTTACGCTCAGCTCAACCTTTTTGGGCTGTCGTCCATCACCTCCACAGGTGCCACATTTGTCGCGGTAGTTCTTGCCCGCGCCATTGCAGGCGGGGCAGGTTGAGACCATGCGGAACATGCCGCCCAAGCCAGCTTGTTGGACCTGCCCGGCACCGCCACAGGTAACGCAGGACGTGGGCTCGGTTCCGGGCTTGCCGCCAGTCCCGCTGCAAGTTTCACAGGTGTCCTGCCGGGTGAACTCGATATCCTTCTCGACACCATTGAGCACGTCTTCCAGCGTGATCACGGTGACGGTCTCGAGATCGTAGCCACGGTTCGATTGTGCTCTGCCACGTGATCGGCCACCGCCGCCGAATGCGCCGCCGAAGATATCGTCGAACATCGAGAAGATGTCCTGCGCGTTCATGTGCGAGAAGTCGTGGCCAGCCTGGCCGTTCAGGCCGGCATGGCCGAACTGGTCGTACTTTCGCCGTTTTTCGTCGTTCGACAAAACTTCGTAAGCTTCTGACGCCTCACGAAACTTGGCTTCTGCTTCTTTGTTGTCGGGGTTACGGTCCGGGTGGTAACGCATCGCGAGCTTGCGGTAGGAGCGTTTGATCTCATCACCGCTTGCCGAGCGCTCGACTTGGAGCACCTCGTAGTAGTCGCGTTGTGTTGCCATGATTCTTTACTCGAAATAAAGCCCGGGGGTTGCCACCCCCGGGCTTCAGAAAATATCAGTCAATCGATTACGACACGGCGCCGTCGATGGCATCGTCGTCATCACCCAGTTCGGTGATGAGTACGTTGGTTGTGAGCATCAGGCCTGCAACCGACGCGGCGTTCTGCAACGCGGTTCGGCTGACCAGAGCCGGGTCGATGATACCTGCCTTAACAAGGTCACCGTACGTGCTGGTCGCAGCGTCGTAGCCCTGGTTACCCTTCTTAGCCTTGACTTCTTCAACGACGAGGAAGCCGTCTTCGCCGCCGTTTTCGACGATCTGTCGCAGCGGCACTTCCAGGGCCTGTGCGATGATGTCGTAACCGATCTTGTCGTCGCCCTTGGCCTTGGCTCGGCCCTTTTCGACGGCTTCGATCGCACGGATGAACGCAACGCCACCACCGGGGACATAGCCTTCCAGTGCCGCAGCCTTTGTCGCGTGCAGCGCGTCGTCAACGCGGTCCTTACGTTCTTTCATCGCGGTCTCGGTGTGGGCACCGACACGGATGATGGCAACGCCGCCGGTTAGCTTGGCCAGACGCTCCTGCAGCTTCTCACGGTCGTAGTCGCTGGTGGTGTTTTCGATCTGGGTGCGGATCTGGTCGCAGCGGGTGGTGATGTCCTTCTTCTTGCCGCCGCCCTCGATGATCGTGGTCGAATCCTTGTCAACGATCAAACGCTTAGCGGAGCCGAGTTGATCAAGCTCGAGTGCTTCGAGCGAGATGCCCAGGTCTTCGCTGATGAAGGTGCCGCCGGTGACTGCAGCAATGTCGCCGAGCATCGCCTTGCGGCGATCACCGAAGCCCGGTGCCTTCACGGCACAGACTTTCAGGACGCCACGCAATCGGTTGACGACGAGTGCCGCGAGTGCTTCAGACTCCACGTCTTCCGCGATGATCAGCAGTGGCTTTTGTGCCATTGCGACCTTGTTCAGCAGCGGTAGCAGGTCCGGAAGGTTGCTGATCTTCTTCTCGTGGATGAGGATCAGGGCGTCTTCCAGTTCAGCGGCCTGGCTGGTCGGGTCGGTCATGAAGTAGGGCGAAAGGTAG
The DNA here is from genome assembly GCA_049611445.1 of Phycisphaeraceae bacterium. GTDB lineage: Bacteria > Planctomycetota > Phycisphaerae > Phycisphaerales > Phycisphaeraceae > JAHQVV01. The sequence goes on from JBMZAP010000010.1 coordinate 4,642, forward strand.
CCCTTGTCGAAGTTCATGCCCTCGACGTAGTCGAGCGTTGTGTCAGGGGTCTTGCCTTCTTCGACTTCAACGACGCCTTCCGGGCCGACCTTCTCGATTGCCTCAGCAATGATGTCGCCGATCTCCGCGTCGTGGTTGGCCGAGACGGTCGCGACCTTCTTGTAGTCGCCTTTGCCCTTGCACTTGGTGGCGGATGCCTTGATGGCTTCGCCTGCGGCGTCGGCAGCTGCGGTGATGCCGCGCTGCAGGGCCATCGGGTTAGCGCCGCTTGTTACATGTCGCAAGCCTTCTTCAAAGATGGCCTGTGCGAGTACGGTCGCAGTGGTGGTGCCGTCGCCGGCCTTGTCGTTGGTCTTCTTTGCGACCTCGACGACCATCTTTGCGCCCATGTTTTCAAAGGGCGACTCGAGGTCCACTTCCTTGGCGACGGTGACGCCGTCCTTGGTGACCGCGGGGCCGCCGAAGGACTTGTCGAGGATGACATTTCGGCCGGTCGGGCCCATGGTGACCTTCACGGCATTGGCCAGTTGGTCAAGGCCTTTTTTAAGCTCAAGGCGTGCCTTGGCGTCGAACATGAGTTGTTTCTGTGCCATCTGAGTAGGCTCCAGTTTGAGGTTTGGGGTGTTTTATAGGTGATAGATTGCTTGGCCATCTCGCGTCAGCGAGGTGGCCGAACTTTCTAATTTTCTTTACTTCTCAACGATGGCGAGCAGTTCACTCTCGCGCATGATCTTGTGCTCGACGCCATCAATGTCGACTTCCGAGCCGGCGTACTTGCCGAAGAGGACGGTGTCGCCTTTCTTGACCGACAGCTTGCCGCGTTCACCGGAGTCGGTCAGCTTGCCGGGGCCAGCAGCGATGACCTTGCCGGTCTGGGGTTTTTCTTTTGCTGCTTCGGGCAGGTAGATGCCGGACTCGGTTCGTTCGTCGGCAGAGTCAGGCAGAACGACGATGCGGTCGTCCAGCGGGGTGACGGTGATCTTCTTGGCTTTCTTGGTCTTGGTTGCCATTGTTGGCGTCTCCGTGGTTTGTAGTCTTTGTATTAATTTGCTGAGTTTGTATGCGGGCGAGGCCGCTCGTTAATCGCTTTACATCATGCCGGGCATGCCCATGCCGCCCATGCCTGGCATGCCGCCGCCCATACCGCCCATGCCGTGGTCATGGTGGTGGTGGTCATCGTGGCCGCCGTCGTCTTCGACGGGGATTTCGGTCACGAGGCAGTCACAGGTCAGCAGCACGGTTGCGACGGATGCTGCGTTCTGCAGAGCCGTACGGTCAACCTTGGCCGGGGTAATGATGCCGCGATCGATAAGGTCGGCGTACTCGAGTTTGAGGGCGTCAAAACCGTTGGAGCCCTTGGCTGCTGCGACCTTGGAGACGACCACGGTGCCGTGCTCGCCTGCGTTGTCAGCAATAGTCTGAAGCGGGACGGTCAATGCCTTGGCAATGATGTCGACGCCGGCTTGCTCGTCGCCTTCGAGTTTTACCTTGGCGACCTTGGATGCCGCACGGATGAACGACACGCCGCCGCCAGGGACGATGCCTTCTTCTACGGCCGCACGGGTCGCGTGCAGGGCGTCTTCAACACGCGCTTTCTTCTCTTTCATTTCCGCTTCTGAAGCGGCGCCAACGTTGATCTGTGCCACGCCGCCGGCCAACTTCGCGAGACGCTCCTGAAGCTTTTCGCGGTCGTAATCGCTGGTGGTGGTTTCGATTTCGCCCTTGATCTGAGCGATTCGGCCCTGGATATCCTTGGTCGAGCCAGCACCTTCGATGATGGTCGTATTGTCACCATCGATGGTGATCTTCTTGGCCATACCGAGGTGGCCCAGTTCGACGGCGTCGAGTTCGACACCCAGGTCCTTCATGATCGCGGTGCCGCCGGTGAGCACAGCGATGTCGCCGAGCATGGCCTTGCGTCGATCGCCGTAACCTGGCGACTTGACGGCACAGATGTTCAGGACGCCACGCAGCTTGTTCATGACGAGTGTCGCGAGCGCTTCGCCTTCAACATCTTCTGCGATGATCAGCAGTGGCTTCTTGGATTCCTGGACTTTTTCCAGGAGCGGGACGAGCTTCTGGATGCTGTCGATCTTGTCTTCGTAGATGAGGACGAGGCACTTGTCGAGTTCGACCGTCATCGCATCCTGATCGGTGATGAAGTTGGGCGAGAGGTAGCCGCGATCGAACTGCATACCTTCGACGACATCAACGTAGGTCTCAAGGCTCTTGCCTTCTTCGACCGTGATCACGCCGTCTTTGCCGACGGTTTCCATGGCATCGGCCATGATCTTGCCGATCGAGGCGTCGTTGTTCGCGGAGATCGTTGCGACGTTCTGGATGTCCTGCTTGCCGTTGATCTTCTTGGCCTGCTTGTCGATCTCAGCGACGGCGGCTTCGACGGCCTTCTTGATGCCGCGGACCAGCGCGTTGGCGTCATGACCGGCGGCGACCTGTCGCAGGCCTTCCTTGAAGATGGCCTCGGCCAGGACGGTCGAAGTGGTCGTGCCGTCGCCGGCCTTGTCGGAGGTCTGGCTGGCGGCTTCCTTCACGAGCTGAGCGCCCATGTTTTCGTTCTTGTCGGCCAGTTCAATTTCTTCAGCGACCGAGACGCCGTCCTTCGTGACGGTTGGGCCGCCCCAGGACTTGTCGAGCACGGCGTTGCGGCCGCGTGGGCCGAGGGTGCTCTTCACAGCGGTTGCGAGTTTTTCCACACCGGCCAGCAGGCTCTGGCGGGCGTCGGTTTCAAAGACGAGTGACTTAGCGGGCATCGTGTCTAGCTCCTATGGGAAGCGGGTTGGGTCAGGTTTGGCCTGCAGCGATCGCCGCAGCACGGATTAGGTGGTACAAGTTGCAGGCCAGAATTGCCAGGACACTATGGATAAATGTAATTTCTATAAGATGTATAAATGCAAGAGTTTAAGGAAAGAAAGACCTGCCGTTTTGTTGGCAGGCCTTCTCACATGCGTGTCAGGTTGGCAGGGCAGCCTGGGATGGGCTGTCAGGCGGTGTCAGATGTCAGACCCACTCTGGTCTGGGTCCGGGGCGGGGCCGGTGATCTCGCCGGCCTTGTATCGAGCCCAGTAGGCCTTCAGTTCGCGTTTGACCAGTTTGGCGAGGATGACGCCGCCGATGATGTTCGGCAGGGCCATGGTGAGCAGCATGGCGTCGGCAAAGTCAATGACCGGGCCGAGGCTCGCAACCGCACCGACGAAAACGCAGGCCACAAAGATCAGGCGGAAGACAATGACCGACTTGAGCCCGATGAGGTAGCCCCAGGCCCGCTCGCCGTAATAGCACCATGAGATCATGGTCGAGAAGGCGAAGAGCACAATGCTGACCGAGAGGATCCAGGGGAACCAGTCGCCCACGCTGGTCTGCCCGAAGGCAAAGAGTGTGACTGCCGAGCCATTGGACTCTTCGACAAGTTCTGGCGCGATGTAGGCGTCCGTGATCAGTACGACCATTGCGGTCATGAAGCAGATCACGATCGTGTCGATGAACGGCTCAAGCGAAGCGACAAAGCCTTCGCGGATCGGCTCTTTCTGCTTGGCTGCCGAGTGAGCGATGGCCGACGATCCCAAGCCCGCTTCGGAGGAGAAGGCAGCGCGCTGGAAGCCGATGATCAGTACGCCGACCAGCCCGCCATACGCAGACTCCTTGGCGAACGCGTCTTGGAATATCAGCCCGATATGGCTCGGGATCTGATCGAGGTTGGACAGGATGACGATCAGGCAACCAAGCACATAGAGCAGGCACATGATCGGGACGATCTTGCTTGTTGCTGCGCCGATACGGGTGATGCCGCCGACGACAACGATCCCGACAAGTGTCGCAAAGATCAGGCCAAAACCGATACTGACCCGGCCCTTGAGTTTGTTGCGCTCTGCCTTGTCTGCGGCAACGGCTTCTTCGTCCAGCACGTTCTCGATCTGCGAAGGCAGAAGGATCGCTCGGACGCGCTCCTCTGTAAGTGCAGTCCGCACCTCATCGGGAGACTTGCCTGCCAGGTCGCCTGTCCCTGCCGCACTCAATTGATTGTCGTTGAGCAGTGGACGGAGCACTTCGATCGGCAATTCATCTCTGCGTTGTTCGGCAAGCGACTCGCTTGCGACGAACTGAGAGTAAAAGCCTTCGAATGCCTGATTGGACTGGAACATATTGCCGCCGCCCAACGAGGCACCCATACAGAAAACAGCAAAAATGATGGCAAGCACTTTGCCTAGCGTGCCCATGCCATTGTTGATCTTCTTGAAACCGTGGTCGAGGTAGTACATCGGCCCGCCAGAAATACTGCCATCCGGGTTCTTTACACGGAACATTTGTGCCAGCGAAGACTCATGGAACTTGGCGGTCATGCCAAAGAGTCCAAGGAACATCATCCAGAAGATGGCGCCGGGGCCACCGAGTTTCACCGCGATCGCGACACCAGCGATATTGCCCAGGCCGACTGTTGCGGACAAGGCGGATGTCAGTGCACGGAAGGGGGGGATCTCGCCGTCGTCATCCTTGCGGCTGAACTTGCCGCGGACGATATTAATCGCGTGCTTGAAGCCGCGGATGTTGATGAAGCCATGCCAGAATGTGAAGAAAATCGCACCTAATGCAAGGAAGACGACAAGGAACGGCGCTTTTGGACCGCTGATCAGCTGGTCACCTTGTTCGGTGTCGGGTTTGCCCGCAGTGCTGACAGGCTGGTACTTCGCACCAGCAGGCACCGTGATCGTACGGTACTCGCCATTGGGCTTCTTGATTGGGATGCCTGAACGCGTGGTGAGGATCGCTTCAAACTCGGCATCCGCCTCTTTCTGGACGGACTTGATTTCGTAGACGGGGTTCCCTGACTCGTCAACAACTTCACTACGGAACGAACCGAAACTGACATCGAAAAACAGTGTGGTGAAGACCGCGGTGTTGATTGTGCTCAATGTGCTGTCGAAGCGATCTCCAAGTGTTGGATCGCCAGCCGGCAACTCGATGCTCGTCACCAGTGGCAGGTCAAAATTTTCTTCTGTTGCCTCTTGCGCGCTTGCCGTTGAAGCTGCCGCCAGGCTCAGCAATAGGACGATGATCATCGTCCAAACAGCAGGTTTTGCAAGGGAATCTGCACGTTGGGCCGAGCGTGTGGATCGGTTCATATTGTTGTCTCAGTGACTGGAAAGAGGCACAGGATGTGAAGATACAGGCGATAAAATTCTTTATCGTTTTTTTGCCGCGATTGACTCGCGGTTTTGCTCTGAAACAAGGCGTGGATAGCCAAGCCTTTCAGAGACTTTCAAGTTCAATCGCTTGAGCAGTTGTTGAACCTTCACGCTGTCACGTTCAGCGGTGAAGCTTCCGCGCAGCGTCGATTGACCCAGTAAATCTTTGAACCGGTCACTTCGGTCTGCCAGCAGCAGGTCGGCTTGCCAGAGGCTGCCCGTCAGGGTCGATTCACCCGGTTCGGCATCGAGGTGCAGGAAGCCGGCCCCGCTGTAGATGCCGACCTCGCGGAAAAACCCTTCTCCTGTTCGTCGATTGGCAAAAACGATGTATTGAATTGTGGCATTGGTCGCATCAGGGTTCACTGGTGTGAGCCCGGCCTTGGGTTGCCACATCATCCGGATCGCTGCCGCCTGGGTTGGGTTGTCCTCCGGTCCCTCAATTAAAACGACCGTGATCGAATCAGTGCTGTTAAACACGTAGTACGCGGTGTTGAAGTCACCTTGCAGCCGTAGCGATGTGTCTTCCTGGCTGACAACGGCAAGTGCCGACTGACTGGTCCAAAGAGAACTGCTACAGCCTGAGCCACAAAGCGATATGACCAGCAGCAGACCCAGTGCAGTAAATCGGTTCAAGACGCTGCCTCCTGTTCGCTGATCTCTGTGTTGGATGCCTCGTGCACGCTCGATTTGTTGATCTTAATACCCAGCACCTTGATGGTGTCGCGTTCGACAACGCTGCGGAGTTGCTCGCGTGGCACCGAGGGGAGGTGCGTTCCCTGAGTAAGCGTGTTCACTGAATAGATGGTCTTAATCGCCTGCTCGGGCGTAACAAAAGGGAAGTTAGAGCCAAAGAGGACCTGATCCATCGTGCCAAGCTGGTGAGCGGTGAGCAGGGCATTGAAGAGTTGCCAAGGTCGCGCGGTGAAGCCTGAAATGTCGGCGTAGACATTGGGGTGTTTGGCGAGCAATGCGACGCCTTCTTCGACCCAGGGGTCACCAAACGTGCCAAGCACGATTTTCAGGTCGGGGAATTCACGGATGACTTCGTCGAAGAGCGCTGGGCGAGCGAACTCCATGCGCGCCTCGCGTGCCATGACCGTGCCACACTCAATCAGCACGGGTGTCTTCTTATCTTGGCAGGCTTCGAACAGCGCCATCGCGCGAGTGTCGGTAGGGTGGAATCCGGCAGCCGCAGGATTGACCGTTACGCCGACGAGACCAAGGCTAAGTGCCCGTTCGAGGGATGACGTTGGGTCGGCGTCGGCCTTGGGGTCGATGCCCGCAAAGCCAAAGAGCTTTTCAGGGTCGCGCTGCACGTAGCCGGCGACCTGTTCGTGCGGGATCGAACCGCCCAGCAGCTTGCTCTCGAACCCAAGCAGCACCGCGCCGGTCACAGGCTCCATCGCCTGGCTGTGGTCGTCCGGGTCGGCACTATGGTCTTCCCAGGGGTCAATTTTGCGGCGGCGCATCTGCGCGGCAACGGGTGGGCCGAATTGATCGGTCGAGGTCCATAGCCGGGTATGCAGATCGATGGTCATAGACAGCTGCTCGGTTGAGTACGAATCAGTCGCTTTACGTCCGGTCAGACATTTCTCAGGCGACTTGTGCCTGATACGCTTCTGCGCTCAGCAGATCGCCTTGGACATCCGGGTTGCTGGGTCTGATCTTGATAATCCAGCCTTTGCCGTAGCAGTCTTCATTGATAATCGCGGGGTTGTCCAGTGCTTCCTGATTTACCTCGACAACTTCACCGGCAACGCCGCTGTAGAGCTCGCTGGTGGCCTTGACCGACTCGATTTCGCCAAAGGTCTCTCCCGCTCCGATCGGCCCGCTGTCGGTCGTGACCTCGAGGTAGGTGATGTCGGTCAGTTCATCGACGGCGACCTGACTGATACCGATGACGACGAGATCGCCCTCAGTCTTGTGCCACTCGTGGCTGGCAAGGTATTGACGGTCATCTGGGGCACTCATGGGCACTGGCTCCGGGTTACTGATGCTCAAAGTATCAATGATATGGCCTGCGGCGATTCACTACAATGCGGCATATCAGGGCAAATATGGCAGGGGCACGTAAACGTGCCTAACATGTCGAGGTTCGCCCAACCCGGCACGACGATCAGCCGATACTAAGCCAGTGTGACAATCGATCAGGTGGTCTGATTGAGATATCGGACGCTTATCACGCCCCTTCAATGCGATATAGAGGACGCTTGAATTGACCCCGCAGAAACTGACCCACCTCAAGCAACTTGAGGCCGAGAGCATCCACATCATCCGCGAGGTCGCTGCCGAGTTCGACAATCCGGTGATGCTATTTTCCTTGGGCAAGGACTCGATGGTCATGCTCTGGATGGCGCTCAAGGCCTTTGCGCCTGGCAAGATCCCGTTCCCGCTCCAGCACGTCGATACCACCTGGAAGTTTCAGGACATGTATAAGTTCCGTGACTGGGTCGCCAAGGAATACGACCTGGACCTGCGCGTGCATGTCAATCAGGAAGGCGTCGATGCCGGCGTCAGTCCGTTCTCTGTTGGCTCGGCCAAGCACACCGACATCATGAAAACACAGGGCCTCAAGCAGGCGCTGAATCACTATCAATACGACGCGGCCTTCGGCGGCGCACGCCGGGACGAAGAGAAGTCCCGCGCGAAAGAACGCGTCTATTCTTTCCGCGACAAGAACCACCGATGGGACCCCAAGAACCAGCGGCCCGAACTCTGGAACCTCTACAACTCCGAGGTCAACAAGGGCGAGTCCATCCGCGTCTTCCCGATGAGCAACTGGACTGAGCTGGATATCTGGCAGTACATCTACCTCGAAGACATTCCACTGGTGCCGCTCTACTTCGCTGCCGAGCGGCCGGTCGTCGAACGCGACGGCGTGCTGATCATGGTCGATGACGACCGCATGCCCTTGGAAGAGGGCGAGACGCCGATGATGAAGTCCGTCCGCTTCCGCACGCTGGGCTGCTACCCGCTGACCGGTGCGGTTGAGTCAGAAGCAGACGACCTGCCGACGATCATCCAGGAAATGCTGGTCGCAACCAGCAGTGAACGCCAGGGACGCGTGATCGACTTTGACTCGGATGCGTCGATGCAGAAGAAGAAAGAAGAGGGGTACTTCTAAGATGTCGCATCAATCCGAACTCATCGAAACCGATATCCTCGGCTACCTCAAGCAGCACGAGAACAAGGAATTACTGCGCTTCCTGACCTGCGGGTCCGTGGATGACGGCAAGTCGACGCTCATCGGTCGACTGCTCTACGACTCGAAGATGGTCTATGAGGACCAACTCGCCGCGGTCAAGAACGCCTCGGGCAAGTACGGCACGACCGGCACAGACTTCGATCCCGCGCTGCTGACCGACGGCTTGCGTGAAGAGCGCGAGCAGGGCATCACCATCGATGTCGCCTACCGCTATTTCTCCACTGCCAAACGCAAGTTCATCATCGCCGACACCCCGGGCCACGAACAGTACACCCGCAATATGGCCACTGGCGCTTCGACCTGTGACCTGGCGATCATCCTGATCGACGCCCGTCACGGCGTGCAGGTGCAGACTCGGCGGCACTCGTTCATCGCTTCGTTGCTCGGCATCAAGCATGTCGTCGTCGCGATCAACAAGATGGACCTCGTCGATTTCTCCGAAGAAGTCTACGAGCAGATCAAGGCCGACTACACCGAGTTCGCTGGCAAGCTCGAATTGCCCGACATTCAGTTCGTTCCGATGTCCGCGCTCAACGGCGACAACGTCGTCAACCCCTCCGAGCACACGCCCTGGTACAACGGCGGGACGCTGATGCACATCCTTGAGAACGTGCACATCGCCTCGGACCGTAACCTCATCGACTTCCGCTTCCCGGTGCAGTACGTCAGTCGGCCGGACCTGAACTTCCGCGGCTTTGCGGGCACAATCGCCTCAGGTGTTGTCCGTCCCGGCGACGACATCATGGCTCTGCCCTCACGCAAGATGGCGAAGGTCAAACGTATCGTCACGATGGATGGCGATCTGGACGAGGCCTATGCGCCGCTCGCGCCGACCATCGTCCTTGATCGCGAGATCGACGTATCACGCGGCGACATGCTTGTGCACCCCAACAATGTGCCGAAGGTTGACCAGGCTTTCGAAGCGATGGTCGTCTGGATGACCGAGGATGCGCTGGTCGAGGGCAAGCAGTACAAGATTAAGGCCGGGACATCGACCGCGACCGGTATCGTCAGCAACCTCCGCTATCGCATGGACGTCAACACCATGCACAAGCAGGACGCCGACCAACTCGAACTCAACGAGATCGGCCGGGTCGTCATGGACCTGTCGCGCCCGATCGCGTTCGACCCGTACACCCGCAACCGCAACACTGGCGCGTTCATCATCATTGACAAGCTGACGAACAACACCGTCGGTGCTGGCATGATCCTCGACCGCGACCCGGATTCGGGTGCCTCGCGTCGCTTGGAGCTCGCCGAGAAGCGGGGGACCGAGATCAAGGTCCACGAGTCGCTGATCACCGCTGAGGAGCGTGCGACCCGCCTGACCCAGCAGCCCGCGACTGTCTGGCTCACAGGGCTGACCGGCAGCGGCAAGAGCGCTGTGGCTTACGCCCTGGAGCGCCGCCTGTTCGACGAGGGCAAGAGCGCGACCGTCCTCGACGGCCGCAACGCAAGGCTTGGTTTGTCTGCTGACCTGGATTACACGTTGGACGACCGCAAGGAAAACCTGCGTCGTGCTGCTGAGGCCGCCAAGCTCTTTAACGACGCCGGCCACATCGCCGTGTGTGCCTTCCTGTCGCCGTCGGCCGAAGATCGCGCGATGGCCAAGGACATTGTCGGTGACGACAAGTTCATCGAGGTCTATCTGGAAGCCCCGGAAGACGTGTGCAAGTCCCGCGCGGAGACCGACGAGTTTGCCAAGACAAACAAGGACATGGCCGCTTTCAGCGACATGGCTGCGCCTTACGAGCCACCAACGTCGGCTGACCTCGTCCTCAAGACCGACGACCTGACGGTCGACCAGTCGGTGCAGAAGGTGTATGACTTGTTGAGCGAGCGTGGGTTGTTGAAATAATCAATTAAATTGATTGAATTGTGTGCGTCTTATCTTTACATATCCAGAAGCCTTGGCACACAGCGATTTCGAAAGTTGTGTGGCACCCAGTTCGTTAGGCCTGCTTGATAATCCACGCGTACATTTCGTCAAGCATCGATTCCAGATTTGCAATTGGACCCCGCAAAGAACATCCGATTCGATTCCCCCACGGACTGGCATGATCGCAGCAGTGTAGACTGACCGATCCTTCTTCAGGTGCATCAATCCAAAGTTGAAATGGTTTGCGCGGATGTGGTACATCCAATGATCTCACGACGTACTCATTTTTGTAAAGTTTGCTGAGCTTGAGTTGCTTTGCCTGTACCCATGGTTCTAGAACGGGATCGACTGACGAGTAGGCCTCTTTATGCCCTTTATCGTAAATTGTAGTTGACATGGTTGGCCTAACGTAATGTTTGAATTGGCAGCCGGCAGCGGGTCGAGGCGGTAAGTTAGTAGCAATTGTGCTTACCCCGCCGCGGTTTGTTTGCTCGTTGCGGTGTCGGACATTTTCTTGTCTTCGGGGTACTTGATGCGCTGGTGGTACATCGCGCACAGGCTCTTGGTGATGGCCTGCTCGATGCGGGAGAGGTCCTGCAGGGTCATGTCGCAGTCGTCGAACTGGCCGTCCATCAGCCGTTTGCTGGCCATGGATTTCACAAGGTTTTCCAGACGCGTCGCGGTCGGTTCGTCCATCGCGCGGGCGGCGCCTTCGACGCAGTCGCAGAGCATCATGATCGCGGCTTCGCGGGTCTGGGGTTTCGGGCCAGGGTAGCGGAACTCGAATTCGCTGGGGGTGGGTTTGTCCTCGGCCTCGGTCTGTTTCTTTGCCTCGTGATAGAAGTACTCAACGAGGGTCGTGCCGTGGTGCGACTCGATGAAGTGTCGGATGACGCCGGGCAGGGCGAACTCGCGGGCCATCTCGACGCCGTCCTTGACGTGCCCGACGATGATCAGCAGGGACATCGCGGGGGAGAGCTTGGCGTGCTTGTTGGGGCCGCCGCCCTGGTTTTCGATGAAGTAGCTGGGCTTGTTGCTCTTGCCGATGTCGTGGTACATCGCGCCGACCCGGCACAGCAGGGCGTCGGCATCGACGGCTTCCGCGGCGCTCTCGGCCATGTCGGCGATACGCAGGGAGTGCTGATACGTTCCCGGTGCTTCATGGGCGAGTCGCTGCAACAGCGGATGGCTGGCGTCGTTGAGCTCCTTCAGAGTCATCGCGGTGGTGACGTTGAAGAGCTTTTCGATGACGGGCAGGGCACCCTGGACGAGCAGGCCGGTGAAGAAGCCGGAGGTGATCGCGGCGAGTGCATCAATGAGCACGGTCTGCAGCACGCCGTCCTGAAGTACGGGCTTGACCGCTAGCCCAACGACCGCAGCAGTGACGCCCATCGCCAGGCCTGAGTAGGTCCCCACGATGACGAGTTTGGAGCGCGATCGGATCTCGCGGAGTTGCATAACGGCTGCAGCAACGCCGACGATGACGATGACCGTTGTTGCCAGCGGCAGTTTCAGCATGACGACCACGAGCAGCGCCATCACGACACCCATCGCCAGGGCGAACCGCTGGTCATACGCGATCGCCAGTACCGTCGCGGCGAAAAGCACGGGGAACGTCAACGACCCGATGACGATGTCCGGCCAGACCAGCGAGGACGAAACCGATGCTGCCAGGCACAGCAACAGCAGAGCAGTCAGTACCGCACCACGCGCGGGGTTGCGTACGACCCGTGGGCAGTAGGCAAAGAAGTACACCCACAATCCTGCTGCCACGATCATCATCATGCCAAGCATCGCAGCGCGGGGGAGCCAGCGCTGCACCTGGGATCGCGCGGCGAGGTAGGCGGCCTCTTCCGCCTCAACAGTATCTTTCAGTGTTTGCGTCACGTTGTCGCCGGGCTGGGCGAGGACGACACCTTCAGCGCGTGGTTCGATGCGGTCGGGGACGGCTTGTCTTGCCTCGTCTTTCGCTGCCTCGGTCAGAACGGTGCTGTATCGGTACGTCGGCTGGAGGTTGTTCCTGATGAATGCAGTCACCGCGTTTCGTGCGTTGACGGGTACACCGGCGGTCAGCTGGTCCAGTTCGCTCGTGAGCAGTTTTGTGTTATCGATACTAAGTACCGCTCGGCTGGACTTGATGCGGCGTTGCGTGCTGCCGGGCTGCGGCATGGGGTGATCAATCACGATCCGTGCGCGGAGATGGGCTTGCATCTCCTCTTCGGCAAGGATCGGCGTGTCAAACAGGCCGCCGACGATCTCGGGCACGAGACGCTGCCAGCGTGCGCTGCGCTGCGGGTCTTCAGTGTTGCCAAAGGCCTGCAATGCGTTGAGGGCTGCCTGATTGTTTTCGAGCCGCAGCTTGCGCTGGGCTGGCGTCTCTTCTTCGCCGCCCGCTTCCATGCCGAGCGCGACCTGGAGTGTCTTGGGCACATCCTTCAGCGATTCATAGCCTGCGAGCGTTGAAGGCAGCGATTCGAGGTCCAAGGTCAGTCGCTCATAAAAAGAACGCTCGGCTTCGAAGTGGGGCAGCACCTGATCTGCGGCATAGCGACGGTCAAGCCGTGTTGCTTCCTCATCCACTACCGAAAACGCGACCCGGCTGACGATCGGTTCCTCGATTGCCTGGCCAAGCTGCAGTGGTCGGGCACGGTCGATCAGTGGCGAGGCGATGACTGTCGCGATGACGGCGAAGACCATTGCGTACAGCACCGACCATCCGATCTCGGGTCGTCGCAAGAGCTCACGCCACGCACGCCGGGCCTTCGGCAGGTTTCGGCGTACTTCGCGTCGGCGGGCTGTCGATGTCTTGCTTTGGGCCATCGCTTCCCCAAACGGGCGGGCCAAAACGGTTGGCCACAATACAGACTTTATCGGCTACCTTGCCGGGCCAATCTGCTGCAGCATTGTACCCCGGCAGGTGTTCAATCAGGGCGAGTGATCGCGATCGTTTTCGGACCCACCGATGTCCTTAATAACGTCTTGTATGAAATCGGTTTGCGGGCGGGGCTTGTGTTCGCCGTAGGCCTGGACAACACGCTGGACGAGGCTGTGCCGGACGATGTCGGCACCGTCGAGCGTACACATGGCGATGCCCTTGGTCCGCCTCAGGCGACGCACCGCGTCGATCAGTCCGGAGTCGCGCGGGTCATCCAGATCGATCTGGCTCGTGTCACCGGTGACGATCATTTTTGAGCCGTGGCCGAGCCGGGTCAGGAACATCAGCATCTGGCTCTTGGTGGTGTTCTGTGCTTCATCGCAGATGATGCAGGCGTCATTAAGGGTCCGTCCGCGCATGAACGCAAGCGGGACGATCTCGATGAGATCGACCGCCATGAACCGCTCAATCTGTTCGAAGGGCATCATGTCATGCAGTGCGTCGAGCAGTGGGCGCAGGTAAGGGTTGACCTTGTCCTGCATGGTGCCGGGCAGGAAGCCGAGTTTCTCGCCGGCTTCCACTGCTGGGCGGACGAGCACGAGCTTGCGCACCTGCCCACGCTTGAGCATCGATACCGCTGCGGCAACGGCGAGGTACGTCTTGCCCGTACCGGCAGGGCCGATACAGAAGGTCAGGTCGTTATTCGCAATGCAGTCGACGTACACGCGCTGCCCGGGAGACATTGGCTTGACACGTCGTCCATCGAGGTAGACATCGAACGCGTGTGCCATGGGGCCGGGGATCGAAGTGGAAGCGTCGCTGTTGCCGGCAAAAGCGGGATTGAAACTGCCGGGCGTACTGACCGCAGCAATGGCATCGAGTAGCTGCTGACGCGTTAAGGGGCTGTCGTGACGCGCCGCTTCGTTAAGCCTTTCGATGACATGAGCCGCTTGGCCGACTGCGTCTGACTTGCCTGAAAGCTTGAGCGCTTCTGAGCGCGCATTGATCGTGACACCCAGCGCCTCGCGGATGATCTTGAGGTTCCGCTCGGCCGGGCCGGTTACGCCGTAACGCTCGGCGCCTTCGGGGAGTTTGATGGTCAGTTCCATGGCTGGATTTTAACGGCGCGGTTGGTCCAGGAGCAGGGTAAATCTACAACGTTTAGTCACGCAGCCGTACGCCCCAGATCCGCGCGAGTTCCTGCCGGGTCGTTTTCTTCAGCGACCTGCCGTCAGGATACGTGTGGCTGATCAGTTCGTTGTTGCGATCAAAGACAAGCACCTGCTCAGACAGGTCGAGTACCGGGCGCAGGTAAACGGTCTTGCCGCCGTCGGCATTGGGCTCAACGCGCATCAGGCGAAAGTCGATGCGAGTGCTTTCCTGGTGGTAAGCAGAGAAGCAGTAGGTCTGTTCGGTGTTGGGCAGCAGGGCGGGTATCAGCGTCGCATCAACGGGCGAGAGGAAGGCTCGCTTAGGCGTGGGCCAGGCTTTCTCGACGACTTCGCCAGAGGGGTAGCTGCGTGGGTCGGCTGAGGGGTATCGGAGGCGTCGGTCAGGGTCTCGCTCGCGCTGAAGGATGTACTCGACCATGCGACGTGGCGGGGTCCCTTCTCGGGTGAGCTGGAGGTGGTCTGTGCGCTTGCCGTCGATCATTGCAATACCGCGGAAGCCAGTCTCAACCCACGTACCGGCCCGGAGATTGTTCGGATCGTTCTTATAACGCAGGCCGTTCTTCATCTGCCAGTAGGCGGTGGGCTCGCCGGGCACTTCGATCGCTTCTTCCAGGCGTTGGAGAATGATTCCCTGTCCCTCCAAGCGCGTTTGGGAAAACACGGCGTTGCCTTCGACTTGAAAGCTGTCAATGCCGACCAGTGGTCCTGCATCTTTGTTACGGCTTGCGATGAGTTGCTTGTAGTAGGCCTCATCCTGATAGCGCTGCCAGATACGGGTGTAGCCGATGTCTTTGTCGTTCTCGAGAACGCGGTACAGGCGGTCAGCACGCATGGCCTTGACGCGATCGTCCTGAGTCAGTTCGGCAAGGAATTGCTCCGCATTTTGCAGCCATTTGTGCAGGCGCTGGTTAACCAGCTTGGCTTCTTCGACTTCGACGCTTTGCACCATGCACTCGAAGGTGCTGACCGCATCGGTGAGTTGTTCCTGCGGGCATTCGAGCCTGAGTACAGCAACGCTGAGCTGATCCAGTTGCAGCAGCGCGACGCCATAGAAGTAGGGCTGGGCGTTCTTTTGTGGGGGTTTGACGACGAAATAATTGATCACCCCGCCAATATCCTTTAACTCAACAACCTGGTCGGTGCGGGTGTTGATGACCTGGCCGGCAGACGCGCTGAGTTCGTCGCTCAACTGTTTTTTCAAGAGGTCCACTTTTGCCGGGTAGAGCTTGGTGCCTGCGGTGCCATCCGGTTTTCGGAAGACGCCTTCGTATGCGCCTCGCGCAAAGGACAGGCTGATACGTGAGCCGTTGGCCAGGGCCCATCGCATGACGTCGCCTTGTGCGGTGTCGGGGACACCTGTTGCATCGTGTGGTTGGCGTATGGACAGGCCGTAGCGGAACTCGGACCATCGCTTGTCGGTCAGCCAGCGGTCAGGGTCTTCCAGCGGGTTCTTGGGTAGGTCGACATCCTGCGCCTGTACATAAGGTGTGCTGAGCAGCAGCATGAGCAGGCTCAGGCCGATCGAGAGTTGCAAACGCGTCAGGCGGCAGCCCGGAAGGTAAAGCTTGGTGTGTTCTGGCATCACCAGATTATAGATCGCTTGTGTTCAAAGACCCAGCTTCGCACCGGAGATCAGCTTGGCAGCAAGCAGGGTCACGACAAGCAGCACGCCCATCGCGATCGCGATGACGAGTCGGCGTTTGCCGGGGTCCTTGATGAGCGGGTCCTTAGGCATCGCCCAATAGTACATTGAACGGGTGACGCCGGGCATGAATCAAAACAATTATGCGGCTTCGCGCTGTCGCAGCTTCTTCTGGCGTCGGCTGGAGGTGTAGCCATACGAGTAGCCATAGCGGTAACCGTACTTGTAGCCGTAGCCTCGGCCTCGGCTGCGCGGGTTATCGGTGGCGATGATGCCGCTGACCTGTGCCTTGTAGCTTGTGAGCGTTGTGATGGCCTGCTCGACCAAGGGCCGCGGTGTGCGACGCATGCGTGCGACGACCAACACCTCTTCACTCTGGCTACCGAGGATACCCGCGTCAGCCAGTTGCAGTACCGGCGGGGTGTCGATCAACACGTGGTCGTACTTGGCACGCAGGCCCTGAATCAACTGGCTCATACGCTGGGAGGACAGGAGCTGCACCGCTTCGTCGCTGACCATGCCGCCGGCGGCGATAATGTGAAGGCCGCTGTTCTCGACGGTCTGGATGATTTCGTTGATCGTTGCATCACCACGGAGGTAGTCGATCAGTCCCGGCCGATTCGCATCGCAGTTCAGTAGCTTGCTGAATGTTGGCAGGCGCAGATCGCACTCGATGATGATGGTTTTGCGGTTACGAAGCTCGGCAAAGCTCAGGCCCAGATTCACGCAGGTGATCGTCTTGCCTTCCTGTGGCGTTGCGCTGGTGATCGTGTGGACAAGGTGGCGGTCATTGTCGTGCCTGGCGAGGATCGAGGTGCGGATCGACCGGTACTCTTCGCTCATTGAGGAAGCAGGGCTGGTGATCGCGACAAGCCGGTCGTCGACCTTGCCACGGTAGTGTTTGCCCAGCAGTCGGCTCCACAAGCTGGCTTTTTTCTTTGTGCCGATCTTCTGCAGCGGCTGGTCGAGACTGAGGTCTTCGGTATCCGCTGAGTCATCGACGGCTGTCTCTTCGTCGTAGTCAACGGTCTGTGTATCGCTTTGGATATCGACCACGGTCTGTCCCGCTTCATCGGTGGCAATAGACAGGTCCACGTCGGCGAGGCGCAGCGGGGCGGTGTCTTCAAACGCCTGCTCATCGGCCTGAGCCATCAGGTCAGCGAGACCGGTGGTTTCGGCTTCGGGCGCAACCGTGGTCTCTTGCTCCACGTGCGGCGTCTCCTGCTGCTCTGGCGTGTCGCCGCTCTGCTTATTCAGTGCATCAAAGATGTAGCCCATGATTCCAGCTCCAATCAGGCGGCCAGGCGGACCGTCGCGCCTGGAGGCAGGCCCGGCAGCATGTCCGCGATGACCCGCTCTGTCATTTTTCGGTCGATTGTGTTGGTCTTCTGCACCATGCCTAACAGCAGGCAGTGGTCACAGATAGCGTTAATCAGGCGTGGCACCCCGCCGGTGAAAGCGGCGATGCGTTCGACCGCCTTGGTGGCAAACACCACCTGTACGTTGTCAGGGTCTTCACTGGCCACGCGAATTCGGTGAGCGATGTAGTGCTTCACGTCGCTGGTATTCAGCGGACGCAGCATACGAGCGATAATAATACGTTGCCTCAGCGGTGCGAGCGATTCGTGACTCAGCCGCTCACGCAATTCGGGCTGCCCGATCAGCACCAGCTGCAGTAGCTTGGTCTGTTCGGTATCGAAGTTGCTGATCAGGCGAAGTTCTTCGAGTGCTGCATCCGATAACGTCTGCGCTTCGTCGACGAACAGGACCACGGGCTTGCCTGATGCTGCGCAGTGCAGCAGGTGTTGCTCGAGTCGCTCGAGTCGCTCGGCGTGACCACCGCTGGTCGCGTCGGGTAGGCCCAGGCGGTGAAGCATATGCGTGATCAGTTCATCGGCGGTGCGGTGGCCGTGGGCGAGTTGAATGACGGTCGATGATTTGTCGCAGCGGCGGAGCATCGCTCGCGAGACCGTCGTCTTGCCGGCACCGATAGGGCCTGTGATGAGGACGATGCCTTTGCGCATACGGATGGTGTACTCAATCGCCGCCAGCGCTTCATTGTGCTGGTCACTGGCAAAAAAGAACCGCGGGTCAGGCGTGTTCTCAAATGGAGCCATGGCGAGTTGGAAGTACGTTTCGTACATCAGCCTTGAGGCTTATCAGGAGACCTGAGCCCAACCGAGGTCGGGGGGTCGCTTGCCTCCTCCGAAGGATTAATGACCAGCATCTCTTTCGCCTGGTCTTTCAGTTTTTCCAGCACGTCCGGTCGTTGTAAATCGAGGTAGAGCAACGAACCAAACAGCAGCAGGACACATGCCATTGCACACGCGTTGGCCGGATACAGGATGCTGTATCGAATCCGTCGCATGCGACGGTGTTGGCGTGTGATCAGTTCGCTGACAGAGCCGAGCACGGGGATCGTCGTGGTCCCGGCGAGTTGACGGGCGTTGCGGTAGGACTCGTCATTGCGGTAAGCGATAAAGACGCTCAAGGCACCCGAAGAAATTCCCAGAAAGCCTGCGACGATGATGACCTGCAGGAGATTGGGTGACACGGGGATCGAGACCGGCTCTGCACGACGTGCAAACTCCATCTGCACACCGCGATCGGCTGTTTCAGGTGTGAGAAAGAGTTCCAACTGATGGCGAGAAGCCTGGACTCCATCAATGTTTTTCTGTGCTTCATTGACCGCATTCACGAGCTTATTGTGTTCGGCGCGGACGGGCAGGATTTCAGCTGACTTTGCGGACAGTTCGTCAATCTTTTTGTGCCTCAATGAGATCTGCTGTTTCAGTGCATCACGTTCTGCATTTGCAGAGGTCAATGCCAGTTCGAGTTCTGACCGCTTGGGATTGGGGTGTTCTTCCGTTGAGGTGACCACGTTGGTTTGTGTGCTGTCAATCTTCGCTTCCAGATCAGCTTGCTGTTTGCGAAGCGCGACCACCTCGGGGTGCTGCTCGGTCATCCGCATTGTCGTGGTGTACTCGCGGATCTTGTCATGTAGCGTTTCAAGTTTTGCTTCAAGACGGATTCGTTCAGGATTCTTGCCATGGACAATCGAGGGCAGCGTCTTCGGCTCTTCCTTGAGTGCATCGGTTAGTGATCGGCGCTGGATATCCAGGCCCTCAAGATTGGTCATCAGCATCGCAAGCTGTTCTTGGGCTTGAAGAAGCTGTGCTTGAACGCTGTAGGGCTGATCGGGTAGCAGCATCGCGTGTTTCTGCTCGAATTGCCCAAGTTCATTCTGCCTGGCTTCAAGCTCCTTGCGGCGCTCTTTAATCTCGTTCTCATAGTATGCGGTCGAACGGCTTGTTCGCTCAAGCATGGCATCACGGGTGGTCCGCATGTAGCGGTCGACCAATTCGTTCACGATCATCGCACTGATGTATGGGTCATCCAGTACCAATTCGATCCGCAAGTTCACGCGTGCTTTGTCAGCGTACTCTCGTCTGACAATGAGCTGCTGGCTAACCGAGTTGCGCAGTTCACGCAGTTCGGTATCGTTGGAGACATAGCCGCTCTCGCGGAGCTTTGGCTCCAGTTCATTGATGACTTGTGCGATCGGGTGGCTGCCCGTGATCTCCTCGGTTAGCGCAGCCATGGGGTCAATATAGGAGTCGCTGGCGCCCCTGCGGAGCACATCTAGCATCACCGGGTCGATGCTGCGTTCAAAGTAGGCGACTGCTTCATACTTCCGAGGCAGGAAGAGGCTGACAAACAGCACGGCCGCTGTGACCGCAAATGCGGGCAATACAAAACGCCAGCGGTGCTGCAGGATCACATCCCACAGTTCGTAAATGGCTTTTGCTTGTTCTTGTTTGTTCGTTGCCATGGCTGTCACTCCGTCAGTGAGACGGCTCAAGTTGGTTTACTTCGTCTCGTCGCCGTAAGGCCGCTCGCCCGTTGCCGACTCGGTAATCTCGGCCGGTCCATTAATCAATGAGGACAACGGCTGCAGTGGCATGAGTAGTTGTTCGAAGCTGATGGTTGCCTTGCCGATGCCGCTGGCGGGCACATAAACGATGTCTCCCTCCTGCAGCACCGCGTTAAGCGTGGTGTCACCAGTCTTGATCATGTGATCGAGGTTGACGGTCATGCGTGCGCGGAGTTCGCCGTTTTCGTCGGGTCGAACAATCGCAATCGAGCTCGGGTCGGCTCGTGTCGTCGGTTGTGCCTTGGCCAGGGTGTTCAACACGGTGTTTGAGCCGTTGTAGAAATATTGTCCCGGCGCGTGGACCTGTCCGAACACAAAGATTTTCTTACTGGCGTACAGGGTGACACGGCAGTTGATATCCGCGTCCTGATAGTAGAAGCTTGCTCGCTCTTCGAGTTCCTGCTGAAGCGACTGAACCGTCCTGCCGGCTACGTAGACACGACCGAGCAGGGGGACATTGACAAAGCCATCTGGGCTGACCGTTTCGCGGTAGGTGCCGATCTCACGAACGCGCGACGATCGGAATTCAAGCACGTCCGGGGGTCCGATCAGGTATGGCGAGTTGGATGCAGGCATCCGTGGTTCTGTAATAAATTCGGGGTAGTCGGTGTACTGCGGGTTGCTTGAGCAGCCGCTGAGCAGCAACAGCGCCGCAGCGGCAAGGATTGCCGCGAACGCTGCTCGGTATGTGTGCAATAGTTTGATCGCCATATCTTGACTCCCGTTCAGCAGGCGGTTCGGTCCCAGAAGCGAGGGATGGTCTTGAGGATCAGTCGAATGTCCAATCGGATCGAACGCTGTTCGAGGTATCGCAGATCCAGGTCCAGTTTGCGACGCATGCCATCCAGATCGTTCGTATAGCCATTGACGACCTGTGCAAGGCCGGTGATGCCCGGGGTGGCTGCGAGGCGGCGATCAACGCCGGGCAGGTCCGCACGCAGCTGGTCCAGAAGCTCTGGACGCTCTGGCCGAGGGCCAACGAGGGACATATCGCCGCGAAGGATGTTCAGTAGTTGGGGTAACTCATCGATGTGGCTGGTCCGCATCCATCCGCAGCCGCGGACGATTCGAGGGTCGTTATCGGTCGCAAAGCGTGGGCCATCCTTCTCGGCATCGGTCCGCATGGTGCGGAGTTTCCAGATGCGGAACAGTTTGCCATCTCGGCCGACACGGTATTGACGGTAAAACACTGGGCCGCCATCGATGACCTTGACCCAAATCGCGGCAAACAGCAGGACGGGGCTGAATAGCAGCAGTGCCAGCAGCGCGCCACAGAGGTCGACCATGCGTTTGGCCAACTCAAAACGTATCCCGGGAGAGGCAAACTCACGGTGTCTGGCCTGGGCCCAGTCGGTTTGGATTGCGTCGAACACTGTCATTTATGAATCTCGTCAGACACCAACCCCCCAATCCCGCATCTTTCGTACGGGTTGTCATGGACGCTATCGTCTTAGCAGACGCATCACATAAGTCCTCTGTACCGGTTGTATCGGCGCTGCCGGTAACAACGGCCCTGACAGTCGATAGGGACGCGGTTACCGGAACCATGCAGATAAGAATTGCCCTAAAGTCAAAATCTAAAAAGATTTAGAATCTTCCGCTTGCGATTCTCACAAATGCGTCCACTGCCGTTACAATCTCCTGCCCAAGGGTCCATAGCTCAATTGGATAGAGCATCGGTCTTCGGAACCGACGGTTGGGGGTTCGACTCCCTCTGGGCCCATTACCCCCTGCATGCAGGGGGTTTTTTATGCGCTTTGCAGTCCTCTGTTCCAGACGGGATACACTGCCTCCATGCCCCTGAGCCAAAGACACCAGTATTCGGACCGCAAAGGGATGGGCCTGGTCCGCCTCGGCGGGGTATTGTGCCTGGCTGCTTTTCTCTTCGGCTCGGTCTGTTTTGCCGTTGTCGCGATGATGGGCGATGGCGAAGACCCGCCCAAAATCTTCGAACAGATGGGCGCGGCCTCCTGTGGCCTCTTCGCGTTGGGCATGATCCTTGGCATCGTTGGTTGGCTCATCTCGATGAAGCAACCCGAGCCGCCCAAGCCCACCGCCGCGAGTGCCGGGGTGGTCTTTGAAGACGATGAAGACGAGCCGGCTCAATCCGACGACGTTGTTGATGCGCCGGACAAGCCGGACCCTTATGCGTCGGATCATCGGCGTCGAGATGTCTGATTCACTTTGATTACGGAGTATCAAATGGGATGGAAACGAACTGAATGGATCACTCTGGCAGCTTTTTTGCTCACACTGACCGTTCATGTCTCGACAGTCGCGGATAAGCAGGACACAAAGCCGAACGTGGTCATCTTCCTCGCTGATGACCAGGGCTGGGGGGACCTGTCGATGCACGGCAATAAAGACCTCTCAACTCCGAACCTCGACAAGCTGGCATTAGACGGCCTCAGCTATAACCGCTTCTATGTCTGTGCTGTCTGTGCGCCTACGCGGGCCGAGTTTCTGACCGGACGATATCACCCACGAACCGGTGTGCATGGTGTATCGCGCGGTGCTGAACGCTTGAACCTCGATGAACGCACCGTTGCAGAAGCCTTTCAGGCCGCAGGCTATGAGACCGGATGCTTTGGTAAATGGCATAACGGTATGCAGTACCCATACCACCCACGAGCTCGCGGCTTCGACACCTTCGTCGGCTATTGCTCAGGCCACTGGGGTGATTACTTTGATGCCGAGCTTGAGCGCAACGGCACGTACTTCCAATCCAAGGGATATATCACCGACGTGGTCACCGATGAGGCCATCCAGTTCATCGATCAGAACAAGGATGAGCCATTCTTTTGCTACGTCGCACTGCCAACGCCTCACTCCCCGATGCAGGTGCCGGACAAGTACTGGGAACGTCACGACGACGAGCCTTTCAAGATGAAGCACGGGCAGGCGGACGGACACACCCGGGCAGCGCTGGCGATGGTTGAGAATATTGATGACAACGTTGGCCGACTGCTGAAGAAGCTCAACGATTTGGAGCTTGCTCAGGACACCATCGTGATTTACTTCAGCGACAACGGCCCGAACGGCAACCGCTGGCGCAACGGAATGAAGGGGCAAAAAGGTTCGGTCGACGAGGGCGGGGTGCGTTCGCCTCTGATCATCCGTTGGCCCGGTCGGATTGAGGGCGGACCGAATCGCAGCACGTACCGCGCTGCAGCGATCGACTTGTATCCGACACTGATTGATCTGGCAGGGATCGACCGCGTAGGCAATAAGCCCTTCGATGGGGTGAGCCTGAAACGCGACCTGACGGGTGTCCTGATCCCCGAGAAGGACCCGCTGAACGATCGTTTGATCTTTTCCAGGCAGAACAGCCGTGTCAGTGTCCGGTCCGACCTGTATCGGCTTGACGACAAGGGTCGGCTATACAACATGGCCAAAGACCCGGGGCAGACCAAAGATATCGCAGAGCTTGAATCGGAGTCCGCTGAATTGTTGCGGTCCAAAGTAAAGGCTTGGCGCGAAGAGGTCGGCCTGAACAGGAAGCCTGAGCCGCGTCCCTTCACCGTCGGCCACGCCGACTGGCCATTGACTGAACTGCCCGCACGTGATGCGACCACGAAGGGCGGGATCAAGCGGTCCAGCCCACACCCCAACTGCTCGTACTTTTTCAATTGGAAGAACCAGGACGACGCGATCGTCTGGGATGTCGAGGTGCTCGCCGCAGGCAGGTACGAAGCGTTGATGTATTACACCTGCCCGAAAGATGACATCGGTTCGACCATTGAGCTGAGCTTCGGCGAGGCGCGAACAAGGGCGAAAGTAACCGAGGCGCACGATCCGCCGCTGCAAGGTGAGGCTGAGAACAAGGTCTACAAACGCGAGTCGTTTGTGAAAGACTTCAAGCCGATGTCATTGGGCGTGATCGATATCAAAGCAGGACGTGGCGAGATGGTGCTGCGAGCGACGGATGTCCCCGGTGGGCAAGCCTCAGAGTTCCGCCGCCTGATGCTCAAGCGGGTGGGGGACTGAGGCCTGGGCTCCCTCTCCCTCTCAGGGAGAGGGCGGGGGGTGAGGGTTGGGCTCAAAGCAAACCGAGGCTTATTTCGTATTCCATAGGGACATTACGCCCCACCCTCACCCCAACCCTCTCCCTGAGAGGGAGAGGGGGCAAGGTAGACTGAACTCCAAGGCTTCACGTATCACACGTGCCTTGTCCAGCATCTCCTGATACTCACTGTCGGGGTCGGAGTCTGCGACGATTCCGCCGCCGGCCCAGACGTCGGCTCTGCCTTGGCTATTGGCTTGAACCTGCTCGATCATAATTGTGCGGATCGCGATATTGAGGATCGCCTGTTGGCCGTGAATCATGCCGATGGCTCCGCAATAAGCACCGCGTCGTGCGGGCTCTAGTTCGTCGATGATCTGCATGGCCCGGACTTTCGGAGCCCCGGTGATGGATCCGCCCGGCAAGGTGGCACGCAGCAGATCCACAAGGTCCCTGCTGGGATGCAGCTTCCCCGTGATCGTCGCGACACCGTGGTGAACGGTCGGGTGGGTTTCGATGCTGCGCGGGTCTTCAACGAAAATCGAGCCATAGCTGCAAACTCGTCCCAAGTCGTTTCGCATCAGGTCAACGATCATCGCAAGCTCGGCACGGTCTTTGTCGCTGTCACGCAAAGACGCCGCATCGTCTGTGCTTGGCCGAGTGCCTTTGATCGGTCGCGTGGTGACGTTGCGCTGCTCATCGACCTGTAGAAAAAGTTCAGGTGAAATAGAGGCGATCGTGCGCCTCGGCTCTTGGTCATCGAATTGTGTCAACTCGCCGTATGCGCCATACCAGGCGGGTGACGCTTGGCAAAGTTTTGTATAGAACGCGCGTGGGTTGCCGGAGAATGGTCCGGAGAAGCGTTGAGCGAGATTGACCTGAAAGACGTCTCCCGCAGCGATGTAATCGATCGCGCTCTGGATCGATGCTTTGACGAGTTCGGGAGACTGGTCGGGTTCAATGGGGCCGGCATTGAAATGGAATTCCGGGCCAGATATGCCATTAGAGCTTCGTATCGCAGCAGGCGACGTGACGTTGCCATGGGCGCTCCATCGCTTTGTTTGATTGTCAAAAACAAGCCATGTGTCGCATCGTTCCAGTTGGAATTCTGGCCATCCTCGATCGTCCTTTGTGGGGCTTGGCAGGTGCTCAATTGAACGAGCAAGGTCGTATCCGAGGCTGCTAAGCCAAAGTGATTGCCCCGCATCGGCGGAGAGGATAATGCGCAGATCCGTGAACGGGTTGTGGCTTGTCTTGACTCGCCTGGCAAGCTTACTGTCATGCTTGCTGAACTGCGTCTGGCCATCCTTGTATCGAACGGCCTCAACAGGCTTTGCGATCACGGTATAGCGTGACCATCGCGGATCGGGGCGTGCCGAGTTCAGAATAAAGATCTGACGATCCTCGGGCCAGCGTGCGAGGACCTCAAGGGGGTCGAGTCGCCAATCGAGTTGGACGCCACCTGCGAACATGATTGCATGATAGAGCGTGTCGATCAGCGCGGGTCAGGCATCGAGCGTTTGCCCCGTCAGTTTGAGATACGCATCGGCAAGGGTTGGTCGGCCAAGCCGGAAGCCCGCCGCAGTTTCGCCAAGGGAATCCGAAAGCTCTGGGATCATCGATACGGCATCTGGATGTTCCAGATGGACCTTGCCCTGACTGACGATCGGTTGATGCCCGGCCAGTCGGTCCGTAAACAGGTCCGTGATTCGTTGGCTCACTTGTTCTGGGCTTGTGCCTGCGGCAGGGGTGATTTCAAGGACCTGCCCGCCGACCTTTGCGACCAGATTGTCGGGTGAATCTACCACGACAACTTTCCCGTTGGCCATTACAGCGACGCGGTCAGCTTGCTCGGCCTCGTCCATCAGGTGCGTGGTAAGAAGCACGGTCAGACCCGACTCCGCGACGAGTTTTCGCAAGTCGTCCCAAATATCGCGTTGAATGGCGAGGTCCAGCCCCGCAGAGGCCTCGTCCATCAACAGCAGGCGTGGCTTGGTGAGAAGGGCCTTTGCGATTTCCACTCGCCGACGCATTCCGCCGCTGAAGGACTCGACATGGTCATGCATGCGGTCGGTCAGGCCAAGCTGCTCGAGTGCTCCCTTGATCGTGGCGTCAAGTGTGTTGTCGGATAGGCCATAGAGCTTGGCGTGGACCGAAAGGTTCTCGTAGGCGGTGAGTTTGAGGTCCAGAGCCGGGTGTTGAAACACAACGGCAATGTGCTGGCGGACGGCTTGAGCGTTGCCGACGATATCGCTGTCGAAAATGCTCGCGGTGCCTTGATTGTCGCGTGGCGCCTGCACAGTGGCGAGGATACGCAGCAGCGTCGACTTGCCGCTGCCGTTCGGACCGAGCAGGGCAAAGATTTCCCCTGGTTTGACCTCGAGATCCACCTGGTCGAGTGCCGCATCCTGCTCTGGCGGTGTATGCCTTTTAGACCGGCGTTGCTTGACGGGCTTGTACGTGTGGCTCAGGGATCGCACTTGGATCGCCAGTGCGGCAGCCTCGGTCGCGGTAGGAGATTCGCTGGTCATACGCGGTCGATCAGCATTACGGTGAGTACGACCGGCAGGTAGACCAGTGACGCGAGGAAGAGCCGGCGAGCATTGTCACGCGTCGGCTTGAGCACGAGCAATACACCAAAGGCGAGGAAGCCCAGTCCGCACAGCAAGGCTGCAGCGAAATACCACTTGCCGGCAACATCGATGGCGGATGGAAGGATGCCAAGCGGCAGCAGCAGCAGGCAGCCGATGAGCGTCTGTCGGAAGGTGCGCAGCCCTGTCGGGTCAATCACCGGCAGCATGGCGAGTTTGGCCTTGGCGTAGTCGTCACGGTAAAGCCATGCGATGGCGAGGAAGTGCGGGACCTGCCAGACGAACATGATGGCAAAGAGCATCCAGGCCGCGTTGCCGATGGTGTTCGCGGCAGCGGCGTAGCCAATCATGGGGGGCAGGGCACCGGGCACCGCACCGATGAGCAGCGCTAGGCTCGTATGCTTTTTCAGCGGCGTGTAGATCACCGAGTAGCTGGCAATCGTAAACGCACACAACGCGGCAGCCAGATACAAGCCAAATGCGGCCAACAGGCCCACTCCCGCAAGGGTCAGCAGTGTGCCGAAGATCATGGCAGGCTTGATGGCAACACGTCCTGCAGCGATCGGGCGGTTCTTCGTTCGGTCCATCAGGGCGTCTGTATCACGCTCGAGGACCTGGTTGAAGATGCTCGCGGCCATACAGGACAACGCTGTGCCGACCATCGCAACGATCAAAGTCAGCCAAGGGAAGGTCGCGCCCGGGGCAATCCCGAAAACAAAGCCGATCGCCGCGGTGATCACCACCATGCGTGTAATACGTGGCTTGGTCAGTTCCTTGTAGTCGCTCACGGCCGAGGGCGACTTCACGAACGGTTCGACCTCCTGCCCATTCAGGGGCGGATCGACCGGGTCGTAGGGCGACGGCGTATAGGTGTCGTCGGCCAATGGGGGGCGGGATGTGTCGGTCAGTTGACTCATCAGGCGGTGGCAGGGGTGGGGATTGCTGGTGCCGCGGCAGATAAGGGCCTTGTATCAGGTTCATCGGCCGGCATGGGCTCTGCGGCGTACTCCGCCAAGTGTATCCGAACGGCCAGCCAGGTGGACGTCGCGATGAGTGCGGCGCCTGTTGCCTGGTGCAGGGTGGCCATGAGCGGGTCGGTCCCGCTCAGCACGGTGAATACGCCCAGTGCGAATTGTGCGGAAAACAGGGTCAGCACGATTAATGCCGGGGCGAGCACAATTGAGCGATCGCCGCTGCGACGGATCGCCGCGATGATCACGAACAGCCCGAGCAGGCAGACCACAACGGCACCAAAGCGGTGGGCGTACTGCAGGTCGACATCCGAAAGGGCAACAACGATTTCGCCCTGCGGCGAGCGGTTGGTGATCCCCGAGTCCGAAGGCGTCTTGCCAAGCTGTTCGGAGTAGTAACTGGCGTAAGCGTTATCGAGTGACTCCTGCGACATCGGTGGCAGGACTTGGCCGTAGACCAATGGAAAGTCTGGGATCGCTTTGTCGGCTTTGAAGTGGCGGACGGCTGAGCCGAGCGTGAGTTGAACGAGCAGGAGCACAAGCAGTACACGTACTGCCCAACGCAGGGGAGCCGTCACGCGATCCCGCTGTCGCGTAGCCGTTGCCTTAAGGCGACGGATCCAGGGTCGGCTTAACGCCGCGGCAACAACGACCCAGGAACAGAGGATGAGTTGCCCCACAATGCCATGCACGAAGGCGAGGGTGAGCGAAATCTCAGATACACGCAGCGCCCCCATCACGCCCTGGCTGATGACCAATAGCAGCATGACAACGCCGGACCACTGCAACCATTTGCGATCGCGTACAGCGATGAGCAGCCACAGTGCCATGACGATCGTCATCATGCCGACGGCCATGCCCTTGAGACGGTGGCCGTGCTCCCAGCGGGTGCCGAAATCGTCCCACCAGACACTCAGCGGCGCGAGCAGCGTCGGGTAGCCGAAGGTGGTGAACCCGTCGGGCACGGCCAGGCCGACATCATTGCTCGTGACATGTCCACCGATCGCGATCAGCGAGAACGTCGCGACGATCACGAGGTAGCAGAACCGCCTCAGCCATCGGCGTTCGGTCGGTGGGTTGTTGTAGCCGGGGTGCATGGGTGTGTCCAAGGCTCAATCACGAGGAAACGCAGCATTATAGCCGACCTGACTCTGCAGGACGGGATTGTTCGCAACTCTCCCTGAACCTATACTATGGCACTAATGACCGCCACGACCCCGACCATTATTTTGATTATCAACCCACATCGGTAGGGCGGCGATCGGATCATCTTCACGAACCAGCCAGCCCTGCCCATGCAGGGTTTTTTTGGCTTCTCACCTCATCTGGCAGCAAGCATCATGACCGACATTGCTAAAAAACAACGCGTCGAACTCTACGACACCACCCTCCGTGATGGCACGCAGGGCCTGGGTATCGCCCTGACCGTCGTAGACAAGATCAATATTGCTCGTCTGCTGGATGATCTGGGCTTTGATTACATCGAGGGGGGCTACCCGCTGTCCAACCCCAAGGATGTCGCGTTCTTTGAGGAGGCCCGCAAACTCGAGTGGAAACACGCCAAGGTCTGCGCCTTTGGCATGACTCGGCGGAAGGGGATTAAGCCCGAGGAAGATCAGGGCATGCAGGCGTTGGTCAGCGCTGGCGCCCCGATCATCACGATCGTTGGCAAAACCTGGGACCTGCACGTCGATGAAGTGCTGCGCGTTGATCGCGACGAGAATCTTGCGATGATCGAGGACTCGGTTCGATTCTGCAGCGATCAGCCGCAGGTTGAGCAGGTGTTCTATGACGCCGAGCACTTCTTCGACGGGTACAAGGCCAATCCCGCCTACACGTTGAAGACGATCGACAGTGCGGTGAAAGGCGGGGCGACACGGCTGGTGCTCTGCGATACCAATGGGGGTTCGTTGCCCAGTGAAATCACGGAGATCGTCTCGGCCGTTCAGAAGCATGTTGGTACAGGCGGTCCGGCGCTTGCCATCCACGTCCATAACGATGGCGGGCTGGCCGTTGCCAACTCACTCGCTGCCGTTCAGGCTGGCTGCATCCAGGTGCAGGGCACGATCAATGGCATTGGCGAACGCTGTGGCAACGTCGATCTCATCACCATGGCTGCCAACCTTTCGCTCAAGTACGGCAAGGACGTGCTGCGATCCGGCGCGGTCGGCAGGCTGACAGAATTGTCCCGCTTTGTTTATGAAGCCACCGGCACCACACCCGTGCCCAATCAGCCCTACGTCAGCGACGGCGCGTTTGCCCACAAAGGCGGCATGCATGTCCACGCCGTACAGCGCATTGCCCACAGCTATGAGCACGTACCCCCCGAATCGATCGGTAACCAGCGGCACATCCTCGTCAGCGAGTTATCTGGCGCCAGCAACATCGCTGCTGACTTGGGCGAGAAGTTCGGGATCAGCGACAACAAGGATGTCCAGCGGGCCGTGCTCAACAAAGTGCAGGACCTCGAGAACGAGGGCTACCAGTTCGAAGACGCCAAGGCGAGCTACGAACTGCTGGTGTACGAGGCGTTGGGCAAACGGCCGGCCATGTGGGATCTGGACCACTACCGCTGCATGATTTCGAGGCATGACAAGCAGCAGGCGACCACTGAGGCCACCGTCAAACTCATGGTCAACGGCGTTGTCGAACACCATGTCGGCGAAGGCGACGGCCCGGTCGCCGCGCTGGACTACGCGCTGCGTGCCTGCCTGCGGTCACACTACCCGGAGATTGCCGACCTGCACCTGGTCGACTTCAAGGTACGCGTGGTCAACCCCTCGGCTGAGACTGCGGCCCGCGTCCGTGTCACGATCACCTTCGCCTTGGGGTTGGACAATCCGGACCGTGAAACACGTCTGTTTACGACCGTGGGCGTCGATGAGAATGTCGTGGATGCGAGCTGGGAAGCGATCGCCGACGCGATCCAGTACCACCTGATCGAGTCAAAGGCGACAGTCAGCGCATAAAAAAACCACCAAGCTGTGTTGGTGGCTCAGCAAGTTTGCCGGGTTGGTCTTACGCCGCGATGTAGCAGCGGGGGCCGGTGTAGGCACTGCAGGCCATGTCAGTCAGTGCCCAGATCTGAGTCAGCGTGTCTTCGGTGATGCCGACGAATTCCATGCCAATTTCGTGGCGGAACATGCCGACCTTGTTGATACGGACAACGCGGGCCTTGGCTTCGATCACGGTATTTTCGTGGCTGATGAAAACCTTGACCTGATCGCCGATCGAGCAATTGACTTTGCCCTTGCGGAAGACACCGATGCCCGAGTCGGAGATGTCCATGACCTCGCCGAAGGCTGTTTTCAGGCCCAGAGCCTTGAATCGCATGTTTTCGCGTCGATCGCTCATGTAAGGACTATCGGCTGAAGCCGACCGTGACTTAGGTCATGATTGGGCGAGGCGATAAAAAAACCGCCGGGGTGGACCGGCGGGAAATGCACTCGGCAGGACTCGAACCTGCAACCTGCGGCTCCGTAAACCGCTGCTCTATCCAATTGAGCTACGAGTGCGACTGGTTTTGTTGAGCCGCACAGTCTAGACCCACGTGCTAACGGATGCAAGCGGCTTGGGTCTGCAGCCCGGGCGGTTAAAATAGGCCCATGCCTAGTGATACGCCATGCAACCCGGGAGACCTGCTGGCCCGGCTTCAGGCCGTGGTAGGGCGATACGACCGCGTATTGACCGCGTACAGCGGCGGGGTGGACTCGACGCTCGTCGCAGCGGTGGCCAGACAGGTGCTGGGCAAGGAAAACGCCCCGGCAGTCATTGGCGACTCACCCTCCTTGCCGCGTTCGGAGTTCGAGCAAGCGAAAAGCCTTGCGAAGGATCTGGATCTGCAACTCGTCGTGATCGCCCCGAATGAGCAGCACGACCCGGGCTACAAGGCCAATGCCGGCGATCGCTGCTACTTCTGTAAAACGCACCTGTATGACCAATTGAATGCCTACGCATCCGCGCAGGGGTACACGACCATCTTTAATGGGACGAATACCGACGACTTGGGGGACCACCGCCCGGGGCTGAAGGCTGCGGACGAGGCCGAGGTGATCTCCCCGCTGGTGGAAGCGCGGCTGAGCAAGGATGATGTGCGATCGCTTGCCGAATTTTTGAACCTGCCCAATGCGGACAAGCCCGCCGCCGCGTGCCTGGCCAGCCGGATCCCGTATGGCACGCCCGTTACGCTGGAGCGGTTGGCTCAGGTTGAACAGGCGGAGTCCGCGCTGCAGGAACTCGGTTTCGCCGGACTGCGTGTCCGTCACCACGAACAGGTCGCCCGGATCGAGTTGCCAGCGGAGCAGATGCAACAAATGCTCGATCCAAACGTCAGACTAGAGGTTGCCCAAGCGATTAAGGCTGCAGGCTTCTTATATGTCGCACTGGACCTCGAAGGCTTCCGCAGCGGCAGCGGCAACGTCGCCCTGACCGTCAGCGGGGTACAGGCATAAACACCATGGGGAGATCCCTTTTGCAGATTGCAGTATTCAAGACGCTGGTCATGCTGCTCGTCTTTGGCGCGTTCGTAAACGTGTCGCTTGATGTGCATGCTCAGGACCGCAAAGAACTCGATGGCACACCGATCCCCAGCGCGGTCTACAACGGCTTTGACGCGAACTGGCGCAAATACGCCACACGCGCCTGCGAGGTGGATGGCAGTTTCATGGTCTTGCCTAACTACGATCGCCGACTGGATAGCTCCCGAAACATTACGACCAGCCAGGCGATGGAAAAGCTCAAGGTGCAGAAAGAAGTGCGGCAAGGCAACCTTGTGCGTGTACGTTCCGCCTACCCGGACCGTGCCGATGCAGAGGCGTACAGCAAAGCACTACCCAAGATGCAGGTGGGCCACTACGGCTGGGTCGCCTCGGCTGAGGTCGTCAAGATCATCGATCGCAAGCAGATGATCGTGAAAGACATCTGGCTGATCGATCGGCCCAAGGTCCGAGCGGCATACGAACGCGATCGTGTCCAATCCGCACGTGAGAATGGCGGCGAAGAAAACAAGGAACTGCTCCGCTTCAACTACGCCACACGCATCGACATGATGGAGCAGCAGGAAGATCGTGACGAAGGTTTTGAGCGTCAGTTCCGTCTCATTGGCTATGACACCCGAGGACTGCGCGTCGGTGATCGATGGAAGGGCCTCAATGACGAGGGGTTTCAGGTTGCGGTGGCGTATTGGGAAGTGCCAGAGCCGGATGAGGAAGAAGAGAGCCGGCGACGCCGACGGGATGACGACCCGCGTCTGGTCCTGACCGAGGTCGAAGAGTTGATGCGAAGGACACTCAATGAAGAGGGCTTTAAGAAGCTGCTGGGAGAGCGGGAGATGACCGTCGCGGATTTTGTCGATCTGGTCCGCACCGTGCGCGAGACCGATCGACGTAACGCGGAGGAACGCATCCTGAGAGCCTTGTTGCCGCCCGAAGCAGAACTGGATGATTGATACGTATCAAGCCTGACGGAATCACTTCGTAGAGAACAATCATGATTCGATCGCAATGTTATGCGTTGGCCTTGCTGATTCTGCTTCCCTCTTGTTTTGGTTCACTTGATGCCAGCGCCAAGACCATAGAGAAGCCCAACATTGTCTACATCATCGCAGACGATCAGGGCTGGGGCGACACAACCGCCAACAACCCTGACAGCAAGATTCCGACGCCCGGCATCGATCGCATTGCGCGAGAAGGCATGCGTTTTACCGACGCGCACAGTGCCTCGGCGGTCTGTACCCCGACGCGTTATGCGTTGCTGACGGGCCGATACGCCTGGCGGACGCATCTGCAGAAAGGCGTACTCGGCGGCGGCAAGCGCGGCAGCAAGCCATTGATCGCGAAAGAGACTCTGACCGTCGCTGAGCTTCTAAAGAAGCAGGGCTACAAGACCGCCTGCATGGGTAAGTGGCACCTGGGCTTTCTCTACGATTTCCCCAAGGGTAAGCAGATCACACGCAACAAGGAACTGGGCGGAACTTCTTCGGTCCCCGTCGGCACCAAGCTGATAGGGAGCCCGGTCGAGTACGGCTTTGACACGTTCCATGGTTTCCACCACGCCCGCGAGATGGCGACATGGATGGTTGATGATGTCGTGACCGAGAACATCCACGTCAACCAGATGCTGCCGCGCATCACGCAGGCTGCGGTGGACTACCTCGATGAGCGGGGCAGCAAGAAGGACGGGCCTTTCTTTATGTATGTGCCGCTCAGCGCCCCGCATACACCGATCGTGCCGATCAAGCCCTGGCTGGGCACGAGCCAGCTTGGGCAGTACGGCGATTTTGTCATGCAGACCGACGACACCGTTGTCCGCGTGCTTGAGGCGCTTGACCGCAACAAGCTGACGGAAAATACGCTCGTCATCTTTACCGCAGACAACGGCTGTGCACCCCCGGCCAAGATCGAGGATCTTCGCGAGAAGGGCCACGACCCGATGGCCGGGCTGAGGGGACACAAGGCGGACGTCTGGGAGGGCGGTCATCGCGTACCGTTCGTCGTGCGTTGGCCCGGCGTCGTCGAGGTTGGGGCGGTGACGGATGAATTAATCTGTCTGAACAGCCTGATGGCGACCTGTGCGGAAATCCTTGACGTCGATCTGGGTGAGAATGAAGGAGTAGACAGCTTCTCGATCCTGCCTGTTCTGAAAGGCGAAGAACTTTCACAGCCCACGCACCCGGTTGTTGTTCACCACTCGTCTTCCGGTAAGTTTGCGATCCGCGTTGGAGACTGGAAGTACATGCATTGCAAGGGGTCTGGCGGCTGGAGCAAGGGCGGCGACGGCAAGCCCTTTCAGCTTTATAAAATGAGCGAAGATCGCGGCGAGCAGAATAACCTTGTGGATAAAGACCCCAAACGCACGGAAGCGATGCGTCAGGCCTTGCTCGATGTCATTGCACAGGGCAGGACAACGCCGGGACCCAAGCAGGCAAATGATGTGCCTGTGAATCCGTGAATTGCATGTCGCATAACAGCATCATTGAATCGGTTCCTCACCGAGCCTAGAATCAGTTCGTCAGGCTTGACCCACCATGAAATATAAGTGCGACAAATGTGACCGCCCCGCGACCTACCATGCAGTAGAAATCGTCAAGGGTAAGAAGATCGAGAAGCATCTTTGCGACCAGCATGCCGCAGAAGATGGCTTGGGTATCAAGTCCGCGCATGCGCCGATCAATGAATTGTTGACCAATTTCGTCAAAGCGACAGGTACAGAAAAGCCTGCCGCATCGCTTGACCTGACTTGTCCTGACTGCGGTCTGAGCTTCAGCGAGTTCCGGGACAAGTCGCTTCTGGGATGCC
The DNA here is from genome assembly GCA_049611445.1 of Phycisphaeraceae bacterium. Classification (GTDB taxonomy): domain Bacteria; phylum Planctomycetota; class Phycisphaerae; order Phycisphaerales; family Phycisphaeraceae; genus JAHQVV01. The sequence continues at coordinate 39,413 of JBMZAP010000010.1, forward strand.
CGAGTTGCTATGCGACGTTTGAGGCACCGCTGAGCAGCCTTCTTGAGCGTGCTCATGAAGGCGGCAGTCACCATATCGGCAAGGTGCCTCGCCGAGGCGGTGGCGGTTCAGAGCAGCGTCAGCTGCAAATCACGCGTATTCGCAAACGTCTCGACGACGCGGTTGAGGCGGAGGACTACGAACTTGCCGCGCAATTGCGCGATGACCTGGCGGACCTCGAAAACGGTGGGGAGGCCTGATGAACCTGCGCGGGATCAGCGATGGAGCGGGGGAGTGGCTTCGTGGGTCCGGCCCGCATAGCGATGTTGTGATCTCTTCGCGTGTTCGGTTAGCGCGTAATCTTGCGGGCTTTCCTTTTGTGAACCGTGCCAATCGCCGGCAGCGCTATGAGGTGCTCGAATCCTGTCGTGAGCAGGTACTCAGTAAGCGTTTAGCCGACAGCACGATCTGGGTTGATCTGGTTGACAGCCCATCAATTGACCGGCAGCTGCTTGTTGAGCGGCACCTGATCTCCAAAGACCTGGCTAAGCGGGCTGCGGACATGCCACGCGGCGTTGCGATCGCGGCGGATGAGACTTTCTCCGTCATGATCAACGAAGAAGACCACCTGCGCATTCAGGTTCTCCGTAGCGGGATGCAACTCGGTGACGCGCTGGCCCACATTGACCGCATCGACGACACACTCGAGCAGCAACTCGACTTCGCATTCTCGCGCCGCTTCGGCTACCTCACGGCCTGTCCAACGAATGTCGGCACAGGTATCCGTGTAAGCGTCATGATGCACCTGCCCGCGCTGAAGCTCACCGGCGAGATCGAACGCGTTAAGCGAGCTGCTCGTGACATGCATCTGGCGGTTCGTGGCCTGTTCGGAGAGGGAAGCGAGTCACTGGGAGACCTCTTCCAGGTCTCCAACCAGTCCACGCTCGGCCGCACCGAGAAAGAAATCCTCGAAGACTTTGAACGTACGATCATCCCCCAGATGATTGCGTACGAACACCAGGCCCGGCAGGCCCTGATCCGCCAGCGTGAAAAACAACTGGACGACAAGATCTGGCGTGCCTGGGCGTTGCTGACGAACTCCCGCGTGATGGGGACAGATGAGGCGTTAGGCCTGCTCAGTCACCTCCGCCTGGGCGTCCACCTGGACCGGATCAACACGACCAATATCCGCACGGTCAACGAACTCTTCCTGCTCTGCCAGCCTGCACACCTTCAGCGTGTGATGAGTCAGGAGATGACCCCTGCCGCGCGTCGAATTGCCCGTGCGGACTTGCTGCGTCAGCGGCTCGGCATGCGGGGTTAATGGCTGACATCGCTTAACGCAGTGAGGAAATCGCATTGCGCTGTGGGTTGGACATCGGCAGGTCATCGACGTGGTTTAATCCTCTCCAAAACCCTGCCTTCGGCTTTAGTCGGCCTGATATCACGACTGCGTGAAGGACTAGAAACCGGATCGTGCGGTGGGTGGTCTGGTGTGTGAATTCGGTGGCTCGTGCGGGCTTGCGGACATGCAATCCGTACCGTTCGAGAATCCATGTGGAAAGCTGACCTGTTGCGTTCGTGGTGGCGGCGACGTCTTCCCATGTCGGCAGCTGCCACATGTTCGACCACAGGCCTTCGCTTGGCCTTTGCTCAAAGAGATACTTGCCTTTGCGTTCGACAGCGATGATGAGATGTGTCATAGCCTTTGGCTTCTTCTTCGCGAGCTTGATCGGCAGGTCCTCTGGGTTGGTCTCGGCGACCGCCCGACAATGCTCACGAACCGGGCAGACAAAGCACTTCGGAAGCCTTGGCGTGCAGATGGTGGCGCCCAGTTCCATCAGTGCCTGATTGTGGTCGCCGGGGCTGGATTTGGGCACAAGCTCATCTGCGATACCCCATAGTTTCTTCTTTGTCACGGGGGCGTTGATCGGCTCGGTCAGATGCATCAACCGCGCAAAGACGCGCTCGACATTGCCATCAACGACCGAGGCCTGTCTGCCGTGTGCGATGGAGGAAATCGCTCCTGCTGTGTATTGGCCCACTCCCGGGAGTTTGAGCAGGTCTTCGCCGGCCGCGGGCACCTGACCCGCGAAATCCTGGACAACCATCTTTGCCGCCGCGTGCAGGTTCCTCGCCCGGCGGTAATAGCCCAGCCCCTGCCAGAGCGTGAGTACCTGCTGCTCATCTGCTTCGGCCAGAGCTTGAATGGT
>JBMZAP010000011.1:0-41537 GCA_049611445.1 Phycisphaeraceae bacterium
CTGCCTTGAGCAACGAATGATCCTACATCAAGTCCTGTTGGGCCTGTGAGCCCAACGCATCGAATCAACTCTACACCCCTAACCTCCTCGGAGAATTGTTATGAAAACTCAGATGACGACCCTTCTGACTGCTTTTGCTGTTACGAGTGCAGCCTCGGCAGGCATCGTGGCAATCGAAGATTCATCAACCTTTGATTACCGATACGAAATGGATGTCGCACCCAACAATCAGGATCTCGATGGCAATACTGCGGATGACTGGTGGGATACCAATGCCCCTGCCGTCTCGGGTGGTGTTGCATCGATCACGAACAGTGGCAACAACGCACAGATTTTTCGTGGGGACTTTAATCTCGCCGGGGGTCCCAGTATCTGGCGTGCAGTTGTTGCCGATGGTGCCGCAGCAGATTGGACGGTTGAAGTTCGTGTTCAGAAAACGGGTGGCGCTCAAGGTTCCGACGGATGGTTCGGGCTTGCTTTTGCCAACCTCGGGGAGAGCAATTCAACCCGATTGAATTTAGAAGACGATCGAGTCAGTCTCCAGGGTGTGGGCGATTATCTGGTTGGCCAGGACTTTTCGACCGGCTTTCAGACCGTTCGTATTGCCCATGATTCCGCGGATAACGAAATCTATGTCTGGGTGAATGGGCAGTTGCTGAATGCTGACCTCAACACGCCGATATTAGGCGCTAATGGAAGTGGCTTTGATAACGCCACCTTTATTGGCGACTTCAGTGGCTCTCTGGCGGGTGACTGGGAAATTGACTACATCCGCATCGACAACGATGCATCCGCTCCTATCCCCGAACCAAGCTCGCTCGCGCTGCTCGGTCTGGGTGGCCTGCTGATTGCACGACGCCGTCGTGGCTGAGTCGTTCCTCCTTCAGCGTTACCCGCGTCGTCGCGGGTAACGCTTTTTATCTTGGTCGGAATCGGTTCGGCCAAGTCACTTCGCAGGCTTCTTGATCAGGGAAGAAAGTCATGCGCTACAGCGCTACATCTCGAGAGGGCTTTACGCTCATTGAACTGCTGGTCGTGATCTCGATTATCGCGCTGCTGATTGCGATCCTGCTGCCGGCCCTGGGCGCCGCACGCACCAGCGCCCGCAAGCTCCAGAGCGCAACGCAGCTCCGCGGTATCCACCAGGGTATGGTGATCCTGGGCACGGACAATAAGGAGTTCTATGCGGGCCTGGACAGCCGGGGCCAGGACATCAACTCGGCGAAGCTTGGCAACTCGGGTGAGGGCGTCACCGTGGAAGGGCGGTTCTGGCACATCCTTGACGGCGAGTACGTCACCAAGGACATCCTGATCAGCCCCGGCGAAGTCGATCAGCGCGAAGACTATACGCCCGGCGACCCGATTACACTGCGCCACTATTCCTACGCGATGCAGCTCCTGAATAATTCGTCCAGGTACCCGGGCGGCACCGGCGTCAACATCGGGCCCGGCGCGACAACCGATGCCTGGAAAGCTGATGGAAACAGCATGTCCGCGATCATGGCGGACCGCAACGTTTCGGATGTCACTGGCAACACCAACGTATACAGCGTCTGGACCGTGGCCTATTCCGAAGAGTGGCAGGGCAACATCCTGTGGAATGACAATCACGTGACGTTTGAGAACTTTTACATCGTTGATGAAACGCAGTATGCCAGTGCGCCTGTTGTGATTCGCGACCACTTTTTTGCGACGGGCACCTCCAGTGGCGGGGTGCCCAACCCGGGTGTGGGCATTTTCGATAACGCGCAGATGATTAAGTTCGGCGCTTTCTCCGGCAATGACAACGGCAGTTCCCCTCAAGGGGCTTTCTGACGGCGGTCTTTCGAGGTGACCAACGGCCATCCATTTACGCCAAACGGAGCATGATCCGCGTGTACCGATCACTTAATACATTGTCTTTAGCGGGCGTGGCCGCCGTCCTCCTGACCGTTCTAGCAACGAGCCAGGCATTGGCTCTAGAACCGTCGGCTTATACCTCCGGTTTTGAAGAGGCGGCCGCCGGCAATCTTGAAGCATGGGAAGATCGGGGTGTGCGTTGGACCGCTCGGCGTGGTGATGCCACGATCCATACAGCTCACCAGCGAAGCGGCAAACAGTCCCTCCGCATTCTTGGTGGCGAGAACAAGTCTGTTTCCTTTACGATCGATCTGGAGCAGTATCAGGGAGATCTGATGCTCAGTTTCTGGGCAGAACGTTGGACAGCCAGGTCGCCTTTCCAGTTCAAGCTTCAGGGGCATGTCTCGGGAGCATGGAAAGACCTGTATATCGGTGACAAGGCGATCAAGGTTGGCGGGTTTCATACGCCGGTGAAGGTGGCTTTGCCGCAGGGTGTGGAAAAGTATCGTTTTGTTGCGACCACGCCCGACAAGTCAGGGATCATGATTGATGACTTGCGCATCAGCCCGGCTGTACCGATGAAGATTGAGTCGGTCCAGACATTCCAGCCGGTTGTCCCTGCGCTGGTGGGTAACCGCACGAACCCGGTTGCCCTGATCGAGGTCAAGACGCAGGGTGCACTCAAGCCGATTGCACTCGAAGCGCTTCAGATCAATACCGCTGGCACGACGAATCTCCTCGATATCGAATCGGTCGAGGTGTTTTACGCCGGCGGCAATCGCACAATCCGAGGCGATCTTCCAGAAGCGAATTTTCCGGATGATGTTCGTTTTGGGAAGGCTCAGCAACCATCGGCGACGATGACGTTCCGTGGCGAGCAAACGCTGCAAGAAGGGGCGAACTACTTCTGGGTGTCATACAAGCTCAAGGAATCCGCAGATATCGATGGACGCGTGGATGCGGGCTGTGAATGGGTGAAGTTGTCGGATACATCAAAGCAGGTTGTGCCCAGCACGGTGAACCCCGATGGGGCGCAGCGATTGGGCATCGCACTGCGAAACCCCAACGATGATGGCGCACGCGTCTACCGTATCCCGGGGCTGGTAACGACCAACAAGGGCACGCTGATTACGGTCTACGACATCCGTTACCACGGCTGGGGCGATCTGCCGGGCAATATTGATGTCGGGATGTCGCGCTCGACCGATGGCGGACGTACCTGGGAACCGATGAAGAACATCATGGACATGGGTGCTGATCCCAAGTTCCGCTACGACGGCATTGGCGACCCGGCCGTCCTTGTCGACAGGACAACCAATACGATCTGGGTCGCGGCGACATGGTCGCATGGCAATCGCTCTTGGCGAGGCAGCCAGCCAGGTCTCGATCCGGTTGACACCGGTCAGTTCATGCTCGTTAAGAGCGAAGACGACGGGAAGACCTGGTCCGAACCGATCAACATCACCAAGCAGGTCAAAGACCCGTCCTGGTGCTTCCTGCTGCAGGGCCCGGGCAAGGGGATCACACTGTCGGATGGCACGATCATGTTCCCGGCGCAGTATCAGGACACGCCTGAGAATAAACGCCTCCCACGCTCATCGGTCATCTACAGCAAAGACCATGGTAAGACCTGGCAGATGGGTTCGGGCGCGTACGATGACACGACCGAGGCACAGGTCGTTGAACTTGAAGACGGCGTGCTGATGCTCAACTGCCGATACAACCGCGCTCGCGCTCGTGTTGTTCGGGTCAGTAAAGATATGGGTCAGAGCTGGTCCGATCACCCGACAACCAAGCGTGCACTGACCGAGCCCGGATCGTGCATGGCGTCGCTGATTAATGTCGACCGTGAACTCGGCAAGCCCTACAAGGGTCTACTGCTATTCAGCAACCCGGCCAGCACTTCCGTCAGGAAAGAAATGACCATCCGTGCGTCCACCGATGGCGGGATGACCTGGCCTGAAGATAAAGCCGTCCTGATCGATCACGGGAAGGGTGCGGGCTATTCGTGCATGACCATGATCGACGAGAAGACCGTCGGCATCGTCTACGAAGGCAACCGTGCTCATATGACGTTCCAGCGGATTCCGCTGGCGGACCTCTTGGGGACTGCGCAGCAAGACTGACGCGTAACAGGGTCGAAGTACCCGGATCTATTCGTATCAAAGGAAGAATCGATGATGCCGTTGAATATAAAGGGGTTGATCTCCGCCCCGCACACCCCGATGGACGACGAAGGGGCGCTGAACTGTGAAGTGGTCCAGTCTCAGGCGGACTGGCTGGTTCGCAGTGGTGTTGTGGGTGTTTTTCTGGGTGGGACGACCGGGGAGTGGAGCTCAATGACAACTGCGGAGCGTGCTTCTCTGCAGACCGCGTGGGGGCAGGCGGATACGACGCTTACACGGATCGCGCATGTTGGGCACAACTCCCAGCAGGACGCCATTGATCTGGCGACCCATGCTGCCAAGGCGGGTGTTGAGGCCATTGCCGCTGTGGCGCCATCATTTTTGAAACCGGACTCGGCCCAGGCCTTGGCGGAGTTCTTTGCGCCGATTGCTGAGGCAGCGCCGAGTCTGCCTTTTTATATCTATCACATCCCGGGATTGTCGGGCGTCAATATTTCTCCGATGGAGCAGATCGAGGTATGCGGGCAGATGATCCCCAGCTTTGCAGGGATGAAGTACACCGATCCTGACCTCTTCTCGTTTGCGCGTTGCCAGGCCCGCTTTGCCGGGACCTATGAGCTGATGTGGGGTGTGGATGAGATGCTGCTCGGTGCGTTGCCTTATGGGGCGAAGTCGGCCGTGGGAAGTACATACAACTATGCTGCGCCGCTCTATCTGGACATGATCAAGGCCTACGAACTGGGCGAACACGAGCGAGCCCAATATCAGGGCCAGCGTGTGGTTAAGCTTGTCGAAATCTTGCTGGAGTTTGGCGTACTCGCCGCTGGCAAGGCTTTGATGTCGCTTCGCGGGGTCGAGTGCGGACCGGCACGTCAGCCAGTACAGCAGCTCAGTCAGGCTCGGATGCAGGAGCTGTTCGATCGCGTGGATGACGCTGAGCTTCTTGATCCAGTTCCAGAGATTGTGATTACGCAGACGAGCGCCAAGGACCTTGCCCGTAAATCGTGAGCAACATGCGATACCCAATGCGGATACTACGTTTGTTAGTCGTGTTGAGTCTGGTGCTGGCCGGGTTTGGTGCGATCGCGCAGACATCCTGGCAGGCGTTACCAGTTGTGCCAGATGAGATCGGTTTTGCAGGCGGGTATGCAGGTGTCAGCAACGGTGCATTGATCTTTGCGGGCGGGGCGAACTTTGCGAAGCCTTACTTCGACAATGACAAACAATACTTCGACAAGGTCTATGTGCTGACCGGCCCCGAGGCCCGGTGGCAGGAAGCAGGCAAGCTGCTTCGTCCGATGGGTTACGGGGCATCGGTGACGTTTGGCGACGAATTGATCTGCATTGGTGGGGAGGATGCTCAATTTACATACGCGGATGTGGTCGCGCTGCGGTGGGATGGCGAGTCGATATCGACACGTTCACTGCCCGACCTCCCTGTCACAATGACAAGCGGTGGGGCGGCCGTGGTCGGCAGCCACGTCTATGTCATTGCAGGTCAGGTCAACCGGACGATCCAATCTGCAACGCGTTCGGTCTACAGGCTCAATCTTGCGGACAAGGCAGCCCAGTGGGAGCAGTTGCCCGATTTTCCCGGTCAGGCACGCGCGTTCAATATGGCCGCGGTTCAGCACGATGGTCGATCGGCGAAGCTGTACGTTTTGGGGGGTCGCTACTTCAAAGAAGGTGGCCCAGCCGATCTCGCTTTTCTCAGCGACGTTTGGTCGTATGACCCTCAGACGGATCGCTGGCGTCAACGCACGGACAGCCCCGTGCCATTGATGGCGGGTGCTGCCATTGCGTTTGGGCAGTCAAGTGTCGTCGTCCCTGCTTACGCGGATTCGACCGCGCTCGTTGCCATGCTCGACTCGGGGATCCCGGCGCGGGACTACAGGCATCCCGGTTTCCCCAAATCGGTCTACAGCTACAACACGATCACAGATGCATGGGCAAGCCTCGGCGACCGTCCCGATGATGTCGCCAACCCGGTTACAACTCCCGCGGTCTGGTGGAATGACAGGATCACACTGGTCAGCGGCGAAGTCGCACCACGTGTGCGAACGCCCAAGGTCTGGTCGATGCAGATCGAGCCGAGAGCAAGGGTATTTGGTGCACTGAACATGGGTGTGCTGGTCGCCTACCTGCTCGCGATGGTTGGTGTCGGCGTTTTCTTTGTGTTCAAAAATAAGTCCACCAACGACTATTTCCGTGGCGGTCAACATATTCCGTGGTGGGCGGCGGCCTGTTCGATCTACGCGACGATGCTGAGCTCACTGACATACGTGGCTTTGCCTGCCTTGGTCTTTGCGACGGATTGGGTTTTGTATCCCGGGATGTTTCTGATCCTCGCGGCCGCGCCGATCGCGATTTATGTCGCGATGCCGTTCTTCCGCAAGATCGACGCAACGAGCGCGTACGAATACCTGGGCAAGCGATTCAATCTCCCTGTCCGTCTGTTTGCCAGTGCCTTGTTCACGCTGTTCCACATCGGGCGGATGGGGATTGTCATGGCGTTGACGGCGTTGGCCCTTGCCGCGGTGACACCATTGTCGCCTGCATCGGCGGTTTTGCTGATGGGTGTGCTGTGTCTGATCTACTGCACGCTCGGAGGGATCGAGGCGGTGATCTGGACCGATACGATCCAGACCTTCGTCCTGCTCGGCGGCGCAGTGGTCTGCCTGATCTTCATCCTGATGGGCGTGGACGGTGGCCTGTCAGGTGTGATCGAAATCGGACAGGCCAATGACAAGTTCACGCTGTTTAATCTGGACTTCTCATCCGGTAGCGTCGCGTCTCTTGCGATCTGGGTCATCGTGCTCGGCGGTTTGGGGCAGAACATTTCCAGTTACACCGCAGACCAGGCGGTTGTTCAGCGCTACATGACGACGAAGGACACCAAGGCCGCCGCGAGGTCGATCTGGACCAACGGCCTGATGGTGATTCCAGCATCGCTCCTTTTCTTTCTACTGGGGACCGGGCTCTACGCGTTCTATCGGAGCAATCCGGGCAGCTTTGATCCGACACTGCAGAACGATCAGATCTTCCCGCAGTTCATTGCGACAGAACTTCCGGCCGGAATCGCCGGCTTGATCGTTGCAGGCATCTTCGCCGCTGCGCAATCGACGGTCTCGACGAGTATGAACTCGACCGCAACCACGGTCGTGACCGACTTCCTGCAGCCATTTAAGGTCTGTAAAACGGATAAGGGTTATCTCAATGCCGCACGCCTGCTGACATGCATCATGGGCGTGCTCGGCACGCTCGTCGCGTTGATCTTTGTGGACCCTGATATCCGTTCGCTGTTTAACGAGTACTTCAAGGTCATCGGGATGTGCATGGGCGCCCTCGGCGGCCTGTTCATCCTTGGCGTCTGTACCCGGCGGGCCAACGCGGCCGGCGCGCTGGCAGGGATCGTGCTTGGAGTCGGCGTCATGGTCGCTGTCTGGCAGTTCACTCCTGTCAACGGCTACCTCTACGCCGCGATCGGCATCGGCTCGTGCGTACTGCTGGGCTACCTTGCCAGTCTTGTTTTGCCCGCAAAGAGCCATGACCTCACCGGACTGACACTGCACACCGTCCAACTCCGGGATGCGGAAGAGCAATCATGACGACCTCGGGTACCAGACAAGCGATCAGTAAGCAACGCCTTGAAGAACTCGATGGCGACTATCGCGGTGCACTGCTCAAGGATACGGTCCCGTTCTGGCTTGATCGTTGTGCAGACTTTGTCGATCCTGAGCACGGCGGATACATGATCTGCCGAGACGCCGACGGACAACTGGTCGATACCGACAAAGGGATCTGGCAGCAGGGACGAACAGCATGGTTCTTTGCGTCACTCTTTAACGACGTGGAGCCACGCGAGCAATGGCTGGCGGCCGCGGCGTCAGGCGTTGATTTTTTACAGAAGCATGGCTTTGATGCATCCGATGGGCGGATGTGGTTCCATGTCACACGTAAGGGCCAGCCGATCCGCAAGAGGCGGTACGCATTCTCCGAGGCGTTCACTGCACTGGCATTTGGATCCTACGCAAAGGCGACCCATGACGGCGCACTCGCTGAGCGGGCCGCTTCCAGTTTTCGATCGTTCTTGCTGCACAAGCCGGAGCCGAAATTCACGGCAGTACGCCCGACCCGCGGGATCGGTGTCCCGATGATTGCGATCAATGTCGCACAGAATCTTCGCGCGTCGATTCAACTCGAAGAAGCAAACGCTGTTATCGATGAGTGTATCGATACGATCGAACGCTACTTCGTCAAAGACGATATCCGCTGCGTGATGGAGACGGTCGGCGAAGACGGCTGCGTGTTGGACCACTTTGAGGGTCGAACGCTCAACCCCGGCCACGCGATCGAGGCGGCCTGGTTCATCCTGCACGAGGCCAGGATCCGTGGCGATGACACGCATCTGATCGATCTGGGCTGCCGAATCCTCGACTACATGTGGGAGCGAGGCTGGGATGAGGAACATGGCGGCATCCTGTATTTCACCGATGTGCACGGCAAGCCCGTTCAGGAGTACTGGCACGACATGAAGTTCTGGTGGCCGCACTGCGAGACGATCATCGCGACGCTGCTTGCATATCAACTGACAGGTGATGAAAGCTACGCAGTCCGCCATCGACTGGTGCACGACTGGGCATACAAGCACTTCCACGATGCTGAATATGGCGAGTGGTACGGCTACCTGCATCGTGACGGTACGCCGAGTTCGTCCCTGAAGGGCAATCTGTGGAAGGGCCCATTCCATATGCCACGGATGCAGTTGACCTGTATGAAGATCGTGGATGAACTCCGCGCCTCGACGTCGTCCTGAAATATAAGACCAAGGATATTGAGATGAAGATCATCCATGCGGTTCTCTTTGTATGCGTCTACACCCTGATCGGCCTCTCCGCGGTATCGCCTGCCTATGCTCAAATTCATCGCGGCTTTGATATCCCGATGCTTGATCTCAATGAGCTCGATCACTTCCACACGGTTGTGGCAAAGGATCTGGATCAGCCAAACCAGTACCTCGGCCACCCGACGACAGTGCTGCTGGACGACGGGAAAACCATGCTCGCTGTTTTTCCGACCGGCCATGGCCGAGGTGAGATGCGCATGATGCGGAGCACCGACAGCGGCCTGACATGGAAACAGTTGAAAAACACCGGCATCAAGCTCAGTGAAGTGCCGACGATTTTCAAGGTCAAACGGCCTGATGGCCAGACCCGGCTGGTCGTGACGACCTGTGTCCCACGAAAAGGCACGTTCCAGTGGACCTACTCGGACGACTTGGGTGAGAGTTGGACGCCAATCAAATCGAAAGACATCGGCTTGAAGAACGGCATCATCGTCGCATTAGCCAGTCTCTGGTCGGTCAACGATGCCAGCGGTGAGCCGACGGGCACCTGGCGTGGCGCGTTTCATGATTTTAAGTTCGACAACTACACGATTGACCTGACCATGGTCAAGGATTCTGATGCGACGGGCGGTTACCGCTGCGAATGGTCCATGGCTAAGCGAATCGACTACGCAACCAAGGAAGGTTTAGAGCGTGCACGCCAAGCGGCGCTCTGTGAGCCCGGCGTCATTCGCAGCCCGGACGGCAAAACACTTGCCATGCTCTTCCGCCCTCAGGCCAAGAAGACCAATGCGATGATCAGCTTCTCGACCGACGCGGGAGCAACCTTCTCCGATCCCATCGAGATGCCCGGATCGTTGACCGGTGAACGACACGTTGGCAAGTATGCACCCGATGGGAGGCTGCTCATCTGTTTTCGCGATTACAGTCCGATGCACGTTGGCAACCCAAGCCACGGCGACTGGGTCGCATGGATCGGCAACTGGCAGGATCTTGTCGATGGCAAACAAGGGCAGTACCGGGTGCGATTGAAAAACAACTTCGGCAACTCCACCAACAATGGCATTGGTGACTGCGGCTATACGGGCATCGAGGTCCTCAGCGACGGAACGTTCATCTGTATGACCTACGGGCATTGGGAGCGTAACAGTCAGGCACCCGATCACCCCAACGCCAAGGAAGGCCGCGGCCGAGCTCCATACATTCTTGCCACACGCTTTCGACTTGAACAATTGGACCAACTGATCAAGGACAAGCCGGATCTGATCATGAAGGTCGGCAAGTGATTGATGTAATGTGTTTGCTTAAGTGGCTACTGGTTTCAGCTTGTCTCATGCTTTGCCTTCCTGCGGCTGGCGAGGACTTGTCGTGCGCTGCGGTCTTTGCCGATGGCATGGTCCTGCCGCGCGATCGTGAGATCATGGTCTGGGGTGAAGGTACGCCCGGCGAGGTGGTGACGCTCCAGTTCGCCGAGCAAGAAGCGCAGACCCATGTCAATCAACAGGGCAGATGGCGAGCAATCCTCAAGCCCATCCCCGCCAGTGCTGACAACCGTGTGATGCGTATCACCTCAGGGGACAGCGTGATCGAGGTCAAGGATGTCCTAGTGGGCGAGGTATGGCTGCTCGCGGGCCAGTCGAACATGGATTTCGCTTTAGAGTCCTCAATCGGTGGGAATGACATGATTGAAGCGATCGCAGATACGAAGACGATCCGCATCTACGATCCGCCGAAAACGACACCCGGTGGGGCTCGCGCCTGGCCGCTGGAAACCTGCAAGACGCTGACACCGGGCAACTACTTCGCGCCTGCCAGTTGGGTGAAGGATGACCCTGTTGCGCTGCGTCGAATCAGCGCGGTCGGCGGGCCCTTCGGCCTGAAGCTTCGCAAACATCTCGATGTACCGATTGGCTTGATCGATGTCTCTGTCGGAGGATCGACAATCGAGTCGTGGTTACCTCGAGCGTCCGTGCTATCTGATCCTGAGCTTGCACCACTGGAGCGAGATTTCTTAGACACGGTCATGGTGCAGGACTTCGTACATAGCCGACCTCGTTCGCATCTGGGGCACTGGCTACGTGGAGGTTCCACCGGGAAGACGCCTGAACACCCATACCGGCCCGGGTTTCTTTACGAGGCGGGGCTTCGTCCGATCGCACCTCTGCCGATCGCCGGAATTCTTTGGTATCAGGGTGAGTCCAATGCCGAGGACGTTGCTGACCACGACACGATGTTTGCCAGAGCAGTCGATTCCTGGCGTGCTCTATTTCGGAACGAATCCCTCCCGGTGTATTGGGTCCAGTTGCCCGAACTTAATCGTGAGTACTGGCCCGAGTTCCGTGAATCACAGCAGCGGTTGTCAGAATCGATCCCGCATACCGGAATGGCGGTTGCGCTGGGCAGCGGCCACCCAACCGACGTGCATCCGCGTGACAAAGCGCCGGTTGGCGAACGCCTCGCGCGGATTGCTTTGAACCGGACGTATGGCAAAGACATCGAGGACTCGGGCCCCGTGCTGGCCAGCTTCAGACGCATCGGCTCATCGATGCAATTGCAATTCGATCATGTCACAGGGGGGCTTGATCTGCGTTTGCCAGGCAAGGACGAGCCTCGGCGTGATCGACCTACCGGCTTCTGGATCGCGGGGGAGGACAAGATCTTTGTCCCAGCCTATGTTGAGGAAAAGCAGGGAAACCGACTCTGGCTGTCACACCCCGAGGTGTCCGAGCCCGTCGCGGTCCGCTACGCATGGGAGGCCAACGTGAAACCGACGCTCTATAACGATGAAGGACTGCCCGCCGCGCCCTTCCGCACCGATGACTGGAAACCCGTCCGCATCGCATGTGTCGGGGATTCCATCACGCATGGAACCGGCACAGGCAATCCGGACTCTGAAAGCTATCCATCTCAACTCAGCCACATGGTTGGCCCCCTCTTTGATGTCAGGCGTTTCGGCGTGCCCGGATCAAGTGTGGTCAACGGTCTGATCCAGCCCGGCACCGGGTGGGACCGGGGATATATCCGTCAACGATCTTTTGATCGTTCCATGCTGTTTGAGCCGGATATTGTGATCATCAATCTTGGTATCAATGACGTCGTCAATGAGGATTTCAATGTTGAGAGCTTTGTCGCGGATTATGTCGCGTTGATTCATGCCTATCGACGACTGCCGAGTAAGCCACGCGTGCTGATCTGGGGCAAGCTCGCGCCGCTGTTCCCTGGGCAGGCGTACTACCAACACCCGCGTCTGGATATGATTCAGCAGGCGCTCGACAGGGTGGTGGAGCAGGCCGGCGTACAGACGATTGACATGTATACGCCACTGGTTCAGGCCGACGAACTGTTCCCGGATAAGATTCACCCGAACGCCGCTGGTGCAAAATGGATCGCCCGGCAGGTGTGTGAGAAACTAAGAGAACTTGATCTGCCCATTGCAGGAGATAGCCAATGAAGCGATTGACCCATGCAACTGCACTGCTGCTTGGTCTCGTCATGCTGATCAGCCTTGCGCAAGATGTAAGCGCTGAAAGATACGATGTCTATATTCTTACGGGCCAGAGCAATTCTCTGGGCACGACACGATATGACGGCGATGATGCAGCGTCATATGGCCCCGGTACAAGCCCCATCGACAAGCAGGTGTCGCTGTACTGGTCGAACGTCCATGCATCGAACAGCGCTTACCCGCCGAAGCTGTATGGCGACTCCGATGGCAAGATTGTTCCGCTTCAGATGCAACAGGGCGATGGCGGCAACAACCCCGCGTTCTGGGGGCCGGAGTTCGGCTTTGCCCGTACGATCGCTGCTGGGTCGAAGAATAAGGTCCTCATCATTAAGGCCAGTCGAGGTGGCGGCGGCAATGGCTATTGGGACAAGGCCGCTTTTGATAAGGACAAAAACGCGGGCCACATGTGGCAGCACCTCTGTGACACGGTCGATTCGGCGCTTAAAGAACTTCAAAAACGTGGCGACCAGTTCGATATCAAGGCCCTGCTCTACCTCCAGGGCGAAAGCAATCGGCCGGGTGAATCCGACGCTGCAGACAAGCAGTTAGAAAACCTGCATGCCAACCTCCGCGATCATCTCAATCAACAGCAGGCTGGTCTGGCGGATAGGATGAAACTCGTCATTGGTGAGATCGCGGGGAGTCAGGCCAATGCAGTACGTAAAACGACTACGCAGCGACTGCAATCGCTTGCACAGTCTGACGCAGGGATTGCTTTTGTGCAGACGCGTGACCTATCGCTTCAGCCCGATCGGATCCACTTTGGAAAGAAGGCAAAGCTCCAGATTGGCCGACGTATGGCACGGGCTTACGATGGCCTTGAGTTGATTACCCAGCAGCATCAAATCGCTCAGCAGGCTCAGGAGAAGCTATCGGCTTGGCGCACTGCGGGCGATGGTGATGTCAAAGGGACGCGCTCCCTGATCATCACGCTCTTCACTGGCAACGACACCGAGCCGGCGCCGAAATACCGTGAGCGACTGACCCGGACCATGAAGCACATCCAGGCGTTCTATGCCAAAGAGATGGATCGCCACGGATTCGGCCCGCTGACTTTTCCGCTCACTCTGCTTGATGACGGCCTCTTGGAGATACACGTGGTCAAGGGGGACAAGCCCAATGCCGAGTACAACGGCAAGGACGGCCAAGCGATCCGAAAAATGGTGCTGGAGGATTTGCGCGAAAAAGGGATCAATGCGAGCAAAGAAACGCTTGTCATCTTCTGCAACCTTACCAAGTGGGACCCTGTGACACGCCGGATGAGCCATCACAGCCCTTACTACGCAGGGGGGTCACATCAGGCAGGCACAGCCTGGCAGCTCGACTCGGCTCTCCTTGATATCGGGGAGCTTGCAAACACCAATCAAGAACTGTTCCTGCATGATGGGCAGTACGGCCATATCAGCCTTGGCCGATACCAGTCCATCTTTGTGGGTGGGGTTTGCCACGAACTGGGACACGCGCTTGGTCTGCCACACAACAAACAGCGCCCAGACGAACAGGCGCTTTGGGGAACGGCACTGATGGGGTCAGGTAATTTCACTTATGGTCAGGAAGTACGCGAAGAAGGCAAGGGCTCTTTTCTTAGCCTTGCACACGCGCTGAAGCTCGCTTCTCATCCCGCTTTCTCTGGCTCGGTCAAGCAGATGAGGAGCCACCCGAAGAGCCGTTACACCGAGTTGTCGGCGACTGCGATCAACGATGGTCGAACGGTTCGAGTTGCGGGACGGATTGAGGGGGCAATCCCTGTCTATGCGGTGATTGCCTATCTGGATCCTGAAGGCGGCCGTGACTACAACGCGACAACGCATGTCGCTGTTCCGGATGATCAGGGCAACTTTGTGATCGACTGCACTGCGTTTGCGGGCAAAACAGGTCGGCTACGTCTGGTTCGCATCCATGCCAATGGCTGGGCTCGTTTCGCGGAGGACATCGGCGTGGACTATCAACGCGATGATCAGGGGCGTATCACGGTGGGCCCTGTGGAACTGAAAAAACAGCGAGCCGCAGTCGATGGAACGACACTTGCCCCCAGCGCAGTGTCTTGTCCACATTGTCTCAAGCGATCTGAGAAGACATCGCAGGACTGATGCAGGACGGTCAGTACAAGAAAAAACGCCTCACCGCGTATTCGCGGGAGGCGTTTTTCAGATGACCCCTACGGGATTCGAACCCGTGTTGCCAGGATGAAAACCTGGTGTCCTAGACCAGACTAGACGAAGGGGCCGTCAAGCAGGTCGGATATTTTAGCGAAGTTTACGCCGCTGGCAACCCGGGTATCCGGGAGTGGGCAAGAGGCACTCGCCAGCGGCATCTTGCCATTAGAAACGGCCTTGAGCGTCCCGATTCACTACTTCACGAGTCACTGATGCTTGCTGGATCGCTGGCGGATGTAGATGGCCAGGGCATTGAAGCTCAATAGCACGATCAGCAGGACGATGATGCCGCCCGCAGCGATGGTCTTGAACTCGGCCTCGGGCTCCTTGGTCCACTGGAAGATGGTCATGGGCATTGCGGAGAAGCTGTCCATGAGGTTGCGGGGCGGGGAGGTGATAAAGCCGGTGCCGCCAAGCACGAGAATTGGGGCGGCTTCACCGATGGCCCGGCTGATCGCGAGGATCGTGCCGGTACAGATGCCGGGGATCGCAGCGGGCAGGGCGGTCTTGCTGACGGACTGCCACTTGGTCGCCCCCAAGGCCAGGGCACCCTGTCGGTAGCTGCCGGGCACTGCTCGCAACGCTTCCTGCGAGGCGACGATGACGATCGGGAGGATGACGAGCATCAGCGTCAGGCCGCCGGCCAGAACGCCACGACCAAACGGCAGGGCGAGGTGGTACCACGACTTCGTATCAACGCGTACTGGCGGTGCACCGATGGTGATGACACCTTCCATCCGAGCGGCGTACTCCGAGTCGATCGCGATATTGATCGCCTCTTTGCGGGCCTTGATGAGTTCGACGCCTTTCTTGCCGTCCAAGCCAGACACCAGGCCAACCAGCTTCTCGCGTAATTCCGAGGTGTCAGGGTTTTTCCAGGTGCCCGCCTCGATGGAGGCATCAACGATCGCCTCGGCCTTCGCCTTGTCTGCCTTTACCGGGCCGCGACGCCCATCACGCGCTTCGCTGATGCCATCTCGGAAGGCGTCTTCGAATGCGTCGAGTTCTTCCTCGATGGCTGCGACACGTGGTGCGATCTCCTCCTCTGTCACCCATTGCAGGTCGGTCGCCTCCTCGCCCAGGCCGATGCCGCTTTCCGTGGGCAGGTACAGCGTCATGCCTTTTTCAGCGGGCTTGCCTTGTTCGTCTTCGTCCCGGGGGCCGTCAGCCTTGACGTAGTAGAGTTGCTTGTCTTCGCCCTGGTACTGGTCGTACCAGCTTTGCCCGATGGCGATCTTGCCGCTGTTCATCGGGCCGAACAGACCGAACATGGTGGCGAATGCGGTGACGCCGAGGATGCCGTAAACGATCGATGGGACGCCGGCGAGGTTACGGATATTGGTGTCGATGATGCCGTGCAGCCAGAGCAGGTAACGATTGCGTGGCTTGAATTCCTCGATCAGCACGGCGGTGCCCACCCCCAGCGGGATCGCAGACAGGGCACAGATCAGACAGATGACCATCGTGCCGACGAGCGAGGTCCAGATGCCGGCCTTGTGTGGGTCGGATGAGTTGAGTGCGGTAATGAACTTCAGTGACAGCGAGCCGAGGCCCTGCGACAGGATCGAGGCCAACAGCACGACGAGGATGACCAGCGCCAGGAGTGTCGCAGTCAAGCAGATGCCATTAAAGATGGTGTTGCTGCGCATCCGCTTATCAATACTTCGTACTGTCAGCGAAGAGGCTTGCGGGCTGGATGGGGCTTGGTCGGCCATGACTTAGTCGTACTTCTCCCGGAAGCGTCGTTGGATCAGGTTGCCCAGAACAACCAGCCCTAAGGTGATGATGAAGAGCGTGAACGCGACGGCGTAGGACGAGTAGTACTCGACGGTGCCATGCGCCGCGTCGCCGGTGAAGATCTTCACGAGGTAGCCGGTCATCGGGAGGACCGACTCGTCCAGTGCGCCGGCGCTGGTGATGTTGTCCCACAAGCCGCCCTGGTTGATGAGCTTGACCGGTGAGGCGCCAGCGGCCAGTGCGACGATCATGGTCTCGCCCACTGCACGGGCGATCGCCAGGAGGAACGCTGCCGAGATGCCGGACAGTGCGGCCGGTACAACGACTCGGACAGAGGTTTCAAATTTACTTGCGCCCAGGCCATAGGAGCCTTCCCGTAAGGCTTTGGGCACGGCTCGAAGCGCGTCTTCGGAGAGAGAGATCACGATTGGCAGGCACATGATGCCCACGGCCAGGCCTGCGCCAAGTGCGTTGTAAACCTCGATATCAAAGATGCCGAACAGGCCCGCCGGCTCGGTGAGGTAGTTGCCCGACTCGTCCTTGACGAAGTTGCCGTTCTCGTCGGTGATCCGCACCCGCCACCATTCCCATCGGAGCAGGTAGGGGGTAATGAAAGTGATCGCAAAGAAACCGAATACGACCGTCGGGATACCCGCGAGCACCTCGATGATTGGCTTGATGAAGTTTCGGATCTTTGGCTTGGCATATTCGCTGAGCCAGATCGCGGAGATAAGGCCGATGGGCAGTGCAAAGGCCATGGCGACGAAGGCGACCTTCAGTGTGCCGATGATCAGCGGCCAGACACCGAAGTGCTTTTCGCCGCCGAGCAGGGGGTTCCACTCCATCCCGAAGAAGAAGTCGGCAGGCGATACGACAGAGACTTCGCCCTGGCCGTCGAGGTGTCCTTCGGGGCTGAAGAACGCGATGGTCTGCGTGAGCAGGATGATGACGATGCCAAGGGTGATTGCGACAGTGATCCCGGCACAAGCAATCAGCGACGCCATGATCAGCCGTTCACGGAAGGCCTGAGCCGACTGTGATCGCCGGGTGCCGAGTAGGTCTGCGATTTCGACGTTTGTGTCACTCAAGGCTGGTCATCCGTCTAAGCCGGTCAATCCCGGTTGATCGCGATCTGCGGGCGATGGATGCCCACCCCTAACGCTTGGTCTTTGCCTCTCTTAGAAGACGACACGCCGCGGTTAGACGGCGTGTCGCATGTGTGTATTGTATCAACCAGCGGTTGACTTATTTGTAGACTTCGGTGACCGGGCCTTCCACCTTTTCGCCCTTGGCGTCGGTGTAGCTGGTGCCGGTCTTCTTGTTCTTGATCTTGCCTTCAGCGATGTCGTAGACAGAGCTGGGCAGGGCGACGTAGCCGACTTCTTCGGAGAAGTCACCGGCGTCGGCGAGGTAGAAGTCAACGAATGCCTTGACTTCGGGACGCTCCAGCGAGCTCTTCTTCACGTAGATGAACAGCGGGCGGGAGAAGGGGTTGTACTTGCCGGACTCGATGGTGTCGGGTGCCGGGGCAACGGCCTTGCCGGCCTTGTTGACGATTGGGACTGCACGGAGCTTGTCCTTGTTGGCGAAGTAGTAAGCGGCACCGAAGAAGCCGATCGCGCCACGGTCGCCGGTGATGCCGGTGACCAGGACGTTGTCGTCTTCAGACTCGCTCACGTCGTCACGGATGGCGTCTTCGGACTTGCCAACGACGACTTCCTTGAAGTAGTCGAAGGTGCCCGAGTCGGTGCCGGGGATGTACATCTTGATTTCGATGGCAGGCCAGGCAGGATCGACGTCCTTCCAGGTCTTGACCTTGCCCTTGTTCGAGGCGAGGAACATCATCTTGAGCTGGTCAACGGTCAGGCTCTTGGCCCAGGTGTTGTTCTTGTTTACAACGATCGAGAGGCCGTCGTATGCAACAGGGATTTCGATGAACTCGATGCCTGCGTCAGCCAGTGCCTTGGCTTCCTTGGCCTTGATCGGACGCGAAGCGTTGGAGATGTCGGTTTCGCCAGCAGCGAATTTCTTCATGCCACCGCCTGTGCCGGAGAAGCCGACCGCGATGTTGACCTTCTCGTTCAACTCGTGGAAGGTTTCCGCGACGAACTGGGTGATCGGGTAAACGGTCGAGGAGCCGTCGATCTTGATCTCGCCTGCGAGCTCGGCCTGGGCCGATCCACCGGTCGCGATCGCGAAAGCAGCACCGGCAACAAGTGCGGTCTTTTTCAGGGTCGTGAACATGCGTTTCCTTTGGTTAGGTGTGCGGGGTGAAAATCGCAAGGGCGCCCCCGCCCTCGCGACGCGCAAAAATTAGCTCCCGACTGTTAGCAAAACGTGAGCGATATGCGAACAATGAGTGAAATGTGTGTATTGAAGAGGTCGAACGCCGATCAAAGCCGATAAAGCAGGATTTTGGCCTGCTCTAGCGAGATGCGCCATCGCCCGAGCCACTTGCGGTACACTCTGCCCATCATGGATGATCACCTGATAACCACTCCGATACGTGCCCTGTTGCTGGGCCTGTGCCTTGTCGTAGGGTCATGTCTGACCGGCTGCGAAGCGACGGGTCTCAGTTACGAGTCCCTGTATGAAGGCTTCTTTGGCGACGAGCCGCCGCCGACGCCCTCCGTTGCCGTGGCCATGATGTTTAATCGCAACGATGCCGACGACCGTCGGGCGGGTATTTCGTGGATCGCCGCTTCGCCGTTCGGCCACGAGGAAGAGTACCTCAACGCATACCGCCTCTTTGTCGATGACGCAGACCCCGGTGTCCGCGCCGCGGCTGCGACCGCGCTGGGGCGCCACGGCACGGTCGCCGACGCCATCATTCTTGCCACGATGCTCAAAGACGAAGACGACCTGGTCGGTTGGCAGGCGGCCGACGGCTTACGCAAGCTGCATAACCCGGAGGTGGTCGAAGCGCTGTTAGAACGACTCGATCCGGATGTGGAAGAAGATGCCGATACCCGTGCGACCGCTGCTCTCGCGCTTGGTCAATACGCGGACCCGGTTGTGTTCTCACGCCTCGTCGCAGCACTTGAACAAAGCGACTTCAATGTCGTCAGGGCCTCGCACCAATCGCTTACGCTGATCACCGGCATCGACAAGGGCATCGACCCTCAAGCCTGGGCCAAGTGGTTCGAGCAAACGGACACGCCCTTTGCCAACCAGAAGCAGTACACCTACTGGCTCTATAAACGCAATCGCGGCTGGTGGGATGAGAACGTGACCTTCTGGAACAACTTCGACGACGCTGAGCCGAACGGCTCGCAGGTCCCTAAGGGCTTGGGCGGCGGGTGATCGCTTACCCTCGGGACGCCCACTCCGTCTCGTAGGGATCGAGCTCCTTCTTCAACTTCTCGTGCTCGTCCTGAAGCTCGCTGAATCGGGAGTGATCTTTATAGGTTTCGGGGTCGGCAAGCTGGGCCTCGATCTCGGCGATCTTGGACTCGATCGCCTCGATCTTTTCTTCGAGCTTGGCGGTATCCATGCCGGAGAGGGCCTTGTTCTTCTTCTTGTTTTTCTTGTTTTTGGACCCGCCCGCTGAAGCAGGCTCGGCCGTTTTCTTTGCCTTATCCTGGCGTTTGGTCGATTTGGCATCTTGGCGTTTGTTGCCCTGATTCGCCCCCTTCTTTGGCGCTTCCTTATCCGCATCGACCAGCACGTCGGCCCCGCCCTGTGATTCGAGGTACTCGCTGTACGTGCCCAGGAAGTGCGATGCGCCGCCGTTGCCATCAAAGATGATGAGCTGATCAACCAGGTGCTCCAGCAGCATCCGGTCGTGTGTAATGAGGATGAGCGTGCCCTCACCGCCGCCACCACCGCCAGCAGTCGAGTAGCGCTTCTGTGAAGCGTTGTACCGACGCAGTGCCTCTTCCAGTCGCTCCGCACTGGGGATATCCAGGTGGTTTGTCGGCTCGTCGAGCACCAGCAGGTTGTGCCCCCGGCTCATCAAACCTGCGAGGACCGCCCGAGCCCGCTCGCCGCCGGACAGCACGTTCATCGGCTTATCCTGCTCCATCCCGGAGAACAGAAACGCACCTGCCAGGTCGCGTGCCTCCTGCTCGGTCCCGCTCTCGACGAACTTGCGCAAGTATTCGACGATGGTCTGGCTCAGGTCCAGATGTTCGTGGGTCTGGCGGTACCAGCCGACATCAACCTGCGACCCGAGCTTGCTCGTGCCGTTCGTAGGATTCTGTTCGTTGAGCAGGCAGCGGATCAGCGTCGACTTGCCCGCGCCGTTGGGGCCGATGACCCCGAACTTGTCGCCGCGCTTGATCGAGATGCCAAAGTCTTTGAACAGCGACTTGTCTTCGTATGTGACTTCCAGATCTTCCGCGATACAGACCTGGTCGCCGCTGCGGGCCTTCGGCTCAAGCCGCAGCTTCATCGTGTCGAGCTCCATCGGCGGCTCGAGGCTCTCGTCCCGTATGTAGCGCTCCAGCCTTTTCTCGCGCCCCTGCGCCTGCTTGGCACGCTGACCGGCGCGGTAGCGATCGATGAACCCCTGCTCCTGCTTGATCTTTGTCTGCTGCTTCTCAAACGCCCGGCGTTGGTCCTCGATCCGCAGTGCCCGAAGCTCGCGGAACTTCTCGTAGTTGCCCGGATACTCGACCATGCCGCCCGCTTCGAGCTCGTAGATCTTGCTGACCGATCGGTCCAGCAGCCAGCGGTCGTGACTGATGAGAATGACCGCGCCCGGATAGCTTTTGAGGTATTCCTCGAGCCACTGCCGGCCCGCGATGTCCAGGTGGTTGGTTGGTTCATCCAGCAGCAGGATGTCCGGCTCGCTCAGAAGCAGCTTGGCGAGGGCAAGCCGGCCTTTTTGCCCGCCGCTCAGATCGCCGCACTTGACCTTGAAGAATTCGTCCGTGATGCCAAGGCCGTGCAGTGTCTGATCGATCTTGTGGTCCACCGCATAGCCGCCAGCCGCCTGCATCTCGTGCTCGATGCGTTCGTACTGCTTAAGCAGCTTCTCAAGTTCTTCCCCGTCGGCTTCACCCATCTTGTCCGCGATCTCATCGAGCTTGTGGTGCAGCTTCTCCAGCTCGGCAAACGCCGCGCCCGCTTCTTCACGCAGCGTCTTGTTGGGGTCGTAGTGATGGTCCTGCTTGAGGTAGCCCGCGGAGGCTCCGCGGGCGAGTTGGATCTGCCCGGCATCGGGCTTATGCGTTTCGATCCCCGCGACCAGCTTGAGCAGGGTGGACTTGCCACAGCCGTTGCGTCCGACGAGGCCAACGTGCTCACCCTGCGAGACAGTGAGGTTCACGCCGTCGAGAACGGTGCGATCGCCGAAGGAAAAGACAAGATTGGCTACGGAGAGGAGGGCCATGGTGGGGCGATAGTTTAGCGGCGATGCCTCCATGAGGGCGCGACGCCGCGTGGTGTGCCGTTGCAAGTTACAGGATCAGCGCAAACTCACACGCCGCTTGATTGAACTACTTGCCATCCTGAGGCTGAGGCAACACGGGAAAGGGGAATTCCGCGCCGGGCTTCAAGGGCACACCAACGTTCGGGAGCTTGCCTCGCACCGTGAACTTGATGGCATTGGACACTGCCCGGCCGGACCACCGCACCTTGCCCTTGGCGGCCCAGGCGGCCTGCTGCTCTTTGCTCACAATCGAGCGCTCCATGATGAACACCGCCTCGTACTCGCCGTTGGCCGGCAGGTTGAACTCCATGTCCATGGCAGACATGCGCACCTCTTGTACGTCCTTGCTCTTCCGGTAGGCGTACATGACGATGCGTCGCGTCACCGTTTTCCTGCCCGGGGTGAGCGTTTCGGTGTAATCAGTGAGCGCGTCATACGCCCGCCCCTTCCGGGGCATGTGGTAGTGGCCCTGCTTGTCTCGCAGAAGCAGGCTACTGGCCAGGTACTGGTACCGGGTATCGGTCCAGGTCAAGCCCTTGTCCGACGTGCTGGAAAAAGCGATGTCGATGCCGATGCCGCCACCCTTGGCGGTTTCCGCGTGCAGGCCAATCTCGATGTTGAGGTCTCCGCTCTGGTCTTCGAGGCAGTAGTCCGTGATCAGGCCGGCCGCCTGCCTGGGGTCCATCTCCCAGGTCAGGGCGTAGTGGATCAGGTCGAGCGTCTGGCCGAACATGACCGGGTCTTTCATGGTCTCGTCGAGCAGGGCGAGCGATGCTTTCGTGTTGAGCGTGTAGAGCGCTTGTATCGCGGCGAACTCGAAGATGCGTTTGTTCGGCCGGCTCTGCTCGAGGATCTGCTTGAGCACGGCCAGTGCCTCAGGGTCCGGACGCTCGCGGAGGTAGAGCAGTTCTTCGAAGGCTGTACTGTTCTCGTCGTACGGCGTGTCGGGGTGGCAGCGCTCGGCAAGGGTCGCGAGGTCCGGCTTGGGCAGAGTTTTGCCTTCATATGTCGGCGGCTGATCTGCTGAGGCCGTTGTTGCCAAAACACAAAACAATAGAAGGGCTGCAAAGTAGTTGATCAATCGCTGAAACATGGCCATTCCCGGTCAAACGATGTGTCTACTTCAACATACGGCTAAGCCCGTGGTTTGTTAGTCACCCCAATAAAAAAACCCGCCTTGCGGCGGGCTCTCTTTTTCCTTGGAAAGATGCAGGGCTTGGCTTAGCCTTCGATGCCTTGCTTGGCCATGATTTCCTTGGCGATGTTGCCGGGGACTTCGCGGTAGTCCAGCGGTTCCATCGCGTAGGACGCACGGCCCTGGCTCATGCCGCGGAGGCTGTTCGAGTAGCCGAACATTTCCGACAGCGGGGCCTCGGCGGTGATCACGCGGGTGTTGCCACGCTCTTCATCGCCGACAACCATCGCGCGACGGCGGTTGAGGTCGCCGGTCACGTTGCCGAAGAACTCGTCGGGGGTGGTGACAACAACCTTCATCACCGGCTCCTGCAGGATGAGGCCTGCCTTGCGGCATGCGGCCTTGAAGGCGATCGAGCCGGCCATTTCAAAGGCGATCTGGCTTGAGTCAACGTCGTGGTACTTACCGTCGATGACCTTGACCTTGACGCCCAGCAGCGGGTAGCCCGCGAGCACGCCGGTCTTGGCGGTGGCTCGTGCACCGACACCAACCGAGGGGATGAACTCGCGAGGGATCGCACCGCCGACGATGCCGTCTTCGAAGGCGACGCCGTCCAGGTACTTGAGTTCCTGCTCCTCGGCTTCTGCTTCGTTGATCGGGGAAACCTCGATCGTACAGTCGCCGAACTGGCCGCGGCCGCCGGACTGCTTCTTGTGCACGCCACGCTCGGTCGCGCTGCCGGTGATTGCTTCCTTGTAAGCAACGCGCGGCTGGCCGACGTTGACGCCGATCTTCAGGTCACGCGTCAGCTTGGTCGTGATGATTTCGAGGTGCAGTTCACCCATGCCCGCGATGATGGTCTCGCCGGTCTCTTCGTCGTAGTGCGACTGGAAAGAGGGGTCTTCGCGACGGATGGTGCCCAGCGCGTTGGCCAGCTTTTCCTTGTCGCCGCCGGAGGTCGGCTCGATCGACATCGAGATGACCGGCTCGGGGAAGTCCATACGGTCCAGCACGATCGGGTCATCCGACGAGCAGAGTGTCTCGCCGGTGTAGCTGTTCTTCAGGCCGACCACCGCAACGATCTCGCCCGCGAGGGCTTCGTCACGCGCGATCCGGTCGTTGGCGTGCATCTCGAAGATGCGGCTGACGATTTCGCGCTTGCCGTTGTTCGAGTTCAGGACACGCGTGCCCTTTTCGAGCTTGCCGGAGTAGATGCGGACATAGGTCAGGTCGCCGTGTGCGTCGTTGACGACCTTGAAGACGAGCAGTGACAGCGGCGCGTCCTCGGAGTGAGGCCGGGTGAGTCGCTTGTCTGCGTCATCCGGGTCGGTGCCTTCGGTGTCGGGCACTTCGGTCGGGTTGGGCAGGTAGTCAACGATGCCGTCGAGCAGCTTCTGCACGCCGATGTTCTGCAGGGCAGAGCCGCAGAAGGTCGGGTGGATCGTGCGAGCCAGCGTACCGGTACGCAGGGCACGCTTGACCTCATCGTTGGTCAGTGTGCCTTCTTCGAGGAATTTTTCAGTCAGCTCGTCGTCGCACTCGGCGGCACGCTCGATGAGGGTTTCGCGGAGTTCCTCGGCCTTGGCCTGGTAGTCCTCGGGGATGTCCTTCTCGGTGATGGTGACACCCTTGTCAGCCTGATCGAAGTAGTAGGCCTTCATCGTGATCAGGTCAATGACACCCTCGAAGGTGTCGGCCTTGCCGATGGGGTACTGGACCATGACAGCCGGTGCGGCGAGACGCTCGTCAAGCGTGCCAAAGGCGTAGTCGAAGTCAGCACCCATCTTGTCCATCTTGTTGATGAAGCAGATACGCGGGACGTTGTATCGCTGGGCCTGACGCCAGACGGTTTCGGATTGGGCTTCGACGCCTTCCTTGCCGTCGAACACAACGACGGCACCGTCGAGGACACGCATGGAGCGTTCGACTTCCATGGTGAAGTCAACGTGGCCGGGGGTATCGATGAGGTTACAGGTGTACTCGACGCCGTCGCGGGTCCATGGGCAGGTGGTGGCGGCGGAGGTGATGGTGATGCCACGCTCCTGCTCGTCCTGCATGTGGTCCATGGTGGCGGTGCCTTCGTGGACTTCGCCGATCTTGTGGCCCTTACCGGTGTAGAACAACACGCGTTCGGTGGTGGTGGTCTTACCTGCGTCGATGTGAGCGCAGATACCGAAGTTTCGGGTCTTCTCGAGTCGGCTGAGTTTGGTCGGGGTCGCGGTGGACATCGTGTTTCCCTGGTTGGGGGTGGTCAGGTTGCGGTGCGGTCCGTCTGCACCGTCTATCGGCCCGTGGCTTCTGCCGTGTGGCGGGCATCGTTTGCCGAGGGTTCTCGGCCGAACAAACGCGGTTTATGGCCCCTCAGGCCCTTTTTAATGGGCGGGCCGGCACATACCGCGCAGGCCTCGAAAGAGGGAGAATCGAATATGTTAGCAATATGGCCCCGGGGGTCAAGGATGAGCGTTGGGTTAGCCGACTTGCCGCGGGCTGTTTCGCCGGCCTCACATCCGCATAGGACTGAACTAATTACATCAGGCTGGCATGGAGTGACTAGGTTGAGGATTGGTGAAAATAGGGAATTTGAAGCTGCTAAAAAAAACACTTTCAAACTACCAATCTCGTTAAAACTGTTTTATACTTTTGTGATTGCATTTCTTGCATATTCATTGTTCGCATCTCTAAGTATTGTTTGACGTGGAGGAGTTCCAGAAATGAGTCGTTTCCAAATTTCAACGCGTGTTGCATTGGGTGCCGCACTTGCGGGATCGTTGTCTGTTTTAGATACCCGTTCAGCGGCCGCTCAGTCACTGCTCTACAACTACGACGCCGCGCTGGATACCCCGGCCAACAATACGTGGGTAGATGAAGTTGGTGGATCGCCCGCGCGAAACTGGACATTCAATGCTGCCGCCAGCCCAGCCGCCATCGGTTCAACCTCGACAGGTTTGACCGACGCTTACGCCATGGGGACCCTCTCCGCGACTACAGGTACGTTCGGTACCGCGGTTGGCGCGACGACCGCCTCGTTCGAGTTCTGGATTAAGCCGACCGACCTGGTGGGTTCGGAAGTGATCTTTGAATCCGGCGGTGCAACGCATGGTCTTTCCATTATTTCGATCGATGATTCGTATCAACTCCGAACGCGCACCAATACGAGTTTTCAGACGGACCTCGCGACGGTTCTGACACCCTCAGAGATCAATGATTTTGTTCACTTGGTCGGGGTTGTTGATGCGGCCAGCAATGAAACCCGCCTGTACATCAATGGTGACCTGCGTCAAAGTGTCGCGCAGACACGTGCATGGAATCTTGGTGGAGATAGTGCCGGCCTGGCACGTATCAACGGGTCGTTTGGTGCGGTATCGAGTGGAGCAGGTTTCACCAACTTCTCCGGCGATATGGCCCGCGCTCGCGTTTACTCGGACGCCTTGAACAACTACGAAGTCGCTGTCCTGGCGAAAAACCCCGTTGCCTACTGGCGGCTCAATGACCTGAGTGGCTCCAGCACCGCGGAGAACATCGGCAGCCTGGGAGATGCTGTCGTTGGCACACTCAACGGCGGCGTTACGCTCGAAGCGACTGGCTTACTGCCCGGCACAGGTGGCAAGGCAATGTCTTTCGATGGTGTTGACGATGTGATCGCGATACCCAGTAACGCGCAGATCAATACCGCGGACACTAGCAATCGTACGATCGAACTCTGGTTTAACGCTGCCAATGTGCCCGAGGTCGGTGGCCGCCAAGTGATATACGAGGAAGGCGGCGCGACCAATGGTGGGAACGTTTATATCGAGGACGGCACTCTCTACGCGGGCATCTGGGTCGGCTCCAACCGCAAGTGGGTGAGCACGAAGATTCATCAGGACGAGACGCACCACGTCGCCCTGACCTACGACGGCTCGGCGACGGAGATCGTCGGCTATCTCGATGGACAGGTCTTTGGAACAGACAGCACTGCGGCAGGTACATTTTCCGCGCACGCAGGGCTGATCGGGATCGGGGCGGTCAGGAACGACAGTTACTACGTGGCGGGCACTGGTGCCGGCGACGACTTGGTGAATTTCTTCGAGGGCACGATCGACGATGTCGCGATCTACAACACGACGCTCACCCAGAGCCAGGTGCAACAGAATGTGCTGGCGTCGGGTGGCCCGCTTGGTATCACGCTCGACAACCTGCTGATTGATTATGTCGCCAATCGAGAGACGGGTTATGCAGGCAGCTCAGGCGTCTGGCAGGACTCAGCGAACTTCCGTTCGGATACCGCGATCGACTGGAATCTCAATAACGTGACACGTTCGGCCACGGGCGTATCAAACCACCCCGGCATCACGGCGGCGTTCGACTTCAGTGGCAGTGGTTCTGCGACCGGGACATTTGGCACCGGCACGCTGGACAGCTGGAATGAAATCCTTCCCGGCGGGGCCACCGCCGATGGCACATTCGAGATGTGGATCAAGCCGGGTGATCTTTCGGGCCGGCATGTGTTGTTTGAGACCGGCGGTGCGACCGATGGCACCGTCATCTACATCGATGGTTCAACGGTCGCCATTGCTGCGCGTGATGGCGCTTCGAATCCCGACGGAACGGTCTACCTCGCCGAGTTCGACCTGAACGACATCGGATACGACCCGCTCACCGGAGACTTCCTGCAGATCGTCGGCGTGATTGACGTCGTGAACGATGAGACGCGACTGTTCGTCGATGGCGAATTACGGGATATTTCCACCGAGGTTGTTGAAGGCACCGGGGCACCGGGCACACTGGGTGCCTGGGCAGGTGGCGACGGGTCTGCGCTGGGTTCCGTTTCGGGGTCGACTCCTTTTAATGGGTCTGGCTGGACCAACTACGACGGGCAGATCGCGATCCTGCGCTACTACGGCGATGGCCTGACCGCTCAGGAAGTAGCCGACAACTACAACGCGATCATTCCGGAACCCGGTGCTGGACTGTTGCTCGGCGCAGCGCTTGGCTTCTTCGGCTTGCGACGCCGGCGTTAGAAAATTCTCTTCTGGCTTTGTTTCCAGCGTCTGAGGAGTCAGCTCCTCCCGAACTGTCGTTCAAGGTCTTTGAGCGTCAGCCTTAGTGTCGTCGGCCTTCCGTGCGGACAGTTGCTTGAGCGTTCGATCTGATCGCGTTTGGCTAAGAGTGCGCTGAGTTCCTGCTCGCTCATCTTGTCGCCGGCCTTGATCGCGGCTTTGCAGCTCATCATGTCCAGCACTTCGTGAAGCGCTGCTTCTTCAGGCAATTGCTGATCCGTCCCGCCACCAAGCTCCAGTTTGTCGAACGCGCCGGCCTCGGCCTTGTCCAGCAATTCATCCATGAATGGCCCGACTCTCACGTTCCGCGAGAAAAGCAATGAAGGGAACGCATGCACCGCGACCTGCCCCGGTCCAATCGGGTCCGCCTCGATGCCGAGGCGCGTCAGCAGGGGCTGCAGGTCGTCGAGCCTGGCCTGCCGGGCATCGTCAGCTGAGACGACTTCGGGCATCAGCAGTCGTTGGCTTTCAAGGGATGACTTGTCTTCGAGGATGCGCTTGCGCAACTCTTCAAACATCACGCGCTCGTGCAGCGCGTGTTGATCGATGATGATCAGTCCCTGCTCGTCCTGCGTGACGACGTAGCTGTTGTGGACTTGGAGGATCTGCTGGCTGGTTGCCAGAGGTTCCGGGCTTGGGGGTTGCTCTGTATCGGCCGCATGCCTGCTCAGGAGTTGTTGCTCGAGGGCTTCATCCTCCTCCGTGACTTCGTCTGCCATTTCCTGCTTGAGCTGTTCCTTGACTTCCTGATAGACAAACCCTTTCTGCTTCGGGTCCATCGTCTTGAAGTAGTCAACAAACTCGTCTGTTGAGCGGATCGGCGGGGCGGTCTGCACGCCGCCATCGGTTGAGCCGAGTTGCGGGATGCTCGGGCGGAAGCTCGCGGCGGGGGTGAGGTCTGCACCCAGTAGTCGTTGACGCAGCGCGGTCAGGACCAGGCCGTGTACATGCGAAGGGTGCCGGAACCGGACCTCTGCTTTCTGAGGGTGGACATTGACATCGACCTCCGACGGATCCAGATCGATAAACAGGACGACCATGGGGAACTTGTCCGGCGGCATCAGCCCGCGGTACGCCTCCTTGATCGCGTGCATGAGGTTGCGGTCCTTGATCGGCCGGCCATTGATGCAAACGTGCTGGAACTTGCTGGTCGCACGAGCCAGCGATGGCATGCCCGCCAGCCCCCAGGCATGGGCGCTGCCACGCGATGGATCATCGTGGTGATCAAATTCAAGCAGGCCTTCTTCAAGGTCCTTGCCCAGCAGATCGATGCATCGCTCGCGTCGCGATTGGTTGCGTGGCAGGTCACGGACCGTGCGGCCGTTGTGCGTGAGTGTGAAGCCGCAGTCGGGATTGACCATCGCGATACGGGCGAGGGTGTCATTGATGTGCCCGAATTCGCTTGCGGGTGACCGCATGAACTTGCGGCGGGCGGGGGTATTAAAGAACAGGTCACGCACCTCGATCACCGTACCGGGCTTGCCTGACGCGGGGATTGGCCCGGTGACTTGGTCACCTTCGACTTCGAGGACCGCCGCGGCCTCGGCGATGCCTTGTTCGGTCGTCGGCCGGGACGTGATCCGCAAACGCGAGATTGATGCAATAGACGCGAGCGCTTCGCCACGGAAGCCGAGCGTGCCGATCGCCTCGAGTTCGTCTGCCGCAGTGATCTTGCTCGTCGCGTGCGGTGAGACGGCAAGCGTCAGTTCGTCAGCCGGGATCCCGATGCCGTCATCGCTGATGCGGATGAGTTGGGCCCCGCCTTCCTCGATGGTGAGGTTGATGTGCGTTGCCCCCGCGTCGAGCGCGTTTTCGGTCAGTTCCTTGACGACGCTCGCCGGCCGCTCGATCACCTCGCCCGCGGCGATCTGGTTGATGACAAGGGTGGGCAGCGTACGGATGGGCATAAGAAGGATTGTAGCCGCCGGGTAACGCCCGGGGGTCAAACGGCAGAGGCATGACCCCAGAGCGTTGCCCGGCGGCTACACTCATCGTTCCCATGGCCCAGACCCTCTCCGAAATCAAGCAGCTGCTTGCCGACCACGGCCTGCGGCCTAAGAAGAAGTTTGGCCAGAACTTCCTGCACGATGGCAACCACATGGCCAAGATCATGGAGGCCGCTCAATTGCAGGCTGGCGACACCGTGCTCGAAGTCGGCCCGGGCACCGGCGCATTGACCGAGCGACTGGTTGAGGCCGGGGCGAGCGTCGTCGCCGTCGAGATCGACCGGGATATGCAGCCGATCCTACAGGCCCGCCTGGGTGACAAGATCACACTGCACCTTGGCGACGCTCTGGATGGCAAGCACGCGATCAATGCGGAGGTATTGAAGCTGCTCGGCGATAAGCCATTCAAGTTGATCGCCAACCTGCCTTACAACATCGCTTCGCCCTTGATGGCCAACCTCGCGATTGATCATCTGAACATGGTCGGCATGGTCGTGATGATCCAGAAGGAGGTCGCCGACCGCCTGCTCGCTGAGCCGGGAACCAAGGCGTATGGCCCATTGGGTGTCCTGATTCAAGCGTTGTTTGAGGTGCAGCGGGTGGGCGTGCTCAAGCCGGGCTGCTTTTACCCGCCGCCGTCGATCGATTCGGCCGTGGTCGCGATGCACCGCCGGGATCAGCCGCTGTGTGAGGACGCGAAGGCGTTAGGTGAACTACTGCACAGGCTCTTCAGCAAGCGACGGAAGCAGCTCGGCTCGACCTTGGGTCGCGATGCATCCCTGCCCGCCGGTGTCGAGCCCACGATGCGGCCCGAGCAGCTGACCGTTGAGCAGCTCTGTGAAATTGCCCAGACGCAATCAACCGCCTAAAGTTGGTCTATGGATACTCCCTGCGGTATGAAGAGCCTCGTCGCGATTCCCGTCTATAACGAGCAGCAGTACGTGGCGAAGGTGATCGAGCGCGTCGCTGAGCACGCCAAGTGCATCCTTGCGATTGATGACGGCTCGACCGATTACACGCCGATGCTCCTGGCCATGCAGCCGGTCGATGTGATCCGTAACCGTGAAAACCGTGGCTACGGCACGGCGCTGCGTATGGCGTTCCGGTGGGCGCAGATGTATCACTACGACTGGGTGATCACTATGGACTGCGATGAGCAGCACGAGCCTGAGTCGCTGCCCGACTTCTTCGAAGCGATTAAGACCGACGACGCCGACATCATCAACGGCAGCCGATACCTCAACCCCGAAATGAGCGAGAGCCTGCCACCGCCCGAACGTCGTAAGATCAATGAGACCGTCACCGGCTGGGTCAACCAGGGGCTTGGCCTGCACATCACCGACGCCTTCTGCGGCTTTCGCGCTTACCGCGTCAGTGCGTTGGACAAACTCGATCTCGATGAAGATGGGTACGCGATCCCGCTGCAGCAGTGGGTCCAGTTCGCGGCCAATGGTTTGCGGGTCAAAGAAGTCCCGATCAAGCTGATCTACAACGATCCGAACCGCACGTTCGGCGGGGTGCTGGACAATGCTGACGAACGCCTGGCCCATTACCGTGAGGTCTTCGAAAGCGAACTGGCAAAGCACCCCGAGTTTGGTGAGAGCGTGATCGACAAGCTGATGCAGAACGCGAACAGCAGTGTGTCGTAGCCGTTGGGCCACGCCCGGACGGTAGGTTTGCGTGATGTTCGTCCGCCCGCGTGTGACGCGGCGGCTACGGCTAAACTCACACCATGGCCGATCCCCCGCCAACCCGTCTGCACATCGACCCGCCGATGGATCAGTGGCAGGTCGCCCCGCGCAACGGCCGGACCAATCCCGTCATCGCGACTGGGCATCAGCCCTACTTCTGGCACCCGGGGATCTTGGCGAAGTACATCGCGGCCAAAGTTCTGGCTGAAAAGCTTGGCGGTACGACGTCTTATGTCGTTGTTGATCACAACCCGCTGCCTCCACTTTCGATCGATATCCCATTGCACCAGGGCGACAAGCTCTCTGTGCGATCGGTGCGTCTGGATTCGCGAGCTCAGGCAGGCAGCGTCCCTCCAAACAGGCTGCCGCCACTGGGTCGGGGGCAGGCAATTGGCCTGCTTCACGAGGCTGCGACGCGCAATATCCCCGGCTTTATTCGAGATGGCCTGCAAGCGATCGCGCAGGGCTACGAGCACGATCAGGTCGAGCACGGGGACCTGTCAGAACAAACACAAGCCGTTAGCGTTTTGATTGAGCCGATGCTTGGTGGTATTGGCGGCGGAACGAATTCGATTGTGACGGCTCTTTTTCTGGACCGCTTGCTCGCCGACCCGATCAACGCGGTGAGATGCTACAACCGAGCTGCCGCTGCTTACCCCGAGGCGGACATACGCCAGCTTTACCTCGGGCGCGATGTGGTCGAGGTACCCCTCTGGGCTCAGGACAAGGCCACCGTCACCCCCGTCTACGCAGACCTTGGCGATAGCAAGCGCACGCAACTTTTTACCACCGCTCACAACAGTCATCTCGATCTGGTTGGATCAGAGAAGCTCGGTTACCTCCGCCCCCGTGCGATCACGCTATCCGCGATCATGCGCTCTGAACGCTGCGACCTGTTTATCCACGGCACAGGCGGAGGCATATACGACCAGGTCACCGAGCGCTGGTGGAAGGACTGGATCGGCGAAGAGCTCGCACCCAAGGCCGTCGTCAGTGCGGATGTGTATCTGCCCTTTGAGGTGCCGGTCGCAACGCAAGAGCAACGCATCCATGCGCAGTGGTTCGCGCATCACCTGCCGCACAATGTCGACCGATTCACCGAGGCTCAGCATGAAGTGGAAGCAGGCCTTCGGCAAGAAAAACGAGATCTGCTGGACCGCATGAACGAAGACCGGGATAAGCGAAGACGCTCGAAGGCTTTTCAGCGGGTTCATGCGATCAATGCTGAAATTGCCCAGCTTCACGCGGATGTGTTGCACAATGCGGCAGGTCGGGCAGGCGAAACGAAGTTGGGCGTGGATAATGCGGCGATTGCTCGTCGTCGTGACTGGTGCTTTACGCTGTACCCAACAGAACACATCGATGAGCTGAAACGTTTGATAGAGACCGCTTTGATTAGATAGCACCTTGTTTGGAGCATGCAATGCGCTGCGTTGATTCGATCATTCATCTAGCCCTTAGTTTGCTCGTGGTGTTGGCATTGCCTGCTGGTGCTGACGAGATCGATATCGAGAACGCTCCGACACCGACCCGGCTGATCGAGCTGTTGCCCGAGGGCGGTATTCAAGCCGTTGACATGGATGTCCTGACCATTACTGAAGCTTTCCGAAAAGGGGGGCGTTATCCATCGCTGGATACCTATACGCATTGGCGTATGAAGCCTGAAGACGGCAAGCTGGTCATCGAACTGATCAGCGGTCGCCCTAAGCCTCGGGACTACAACACCGAGCAGCGCTGGGTCTATAACGCAGAGGGAGAGCTCGAGTCCTATCAGGAAGTCCGCGTCAGCAAGGGCAACCGTGTTGCCGACCTGATCGGAAAGATCGAGGACGATCAACTCGTCATCAAGCCGAACCCTGAGGTCAAGGGGCTGAAGCAGAACATGGCTCTTCAGCGGAGCATTTCTCTCGAGACATTGAAGACACATGTGCCTAATGCGTGGATCCCGCTGGTCCGCTCGTACCACATCCGTGCGGGACATCTGGGCTATCACTTCGCCACGGTGGATTTGACTCGCAACGCCGAACAGATCAAACGGTCTGTCGAAGACGTTGGCACGGAGTCCCTGACGGTCGGCGATCAGGCCGTCGTCGGACACCTGATCCTTGAGAAGCGCAGCTACAAGTCAAAACGTAAGTCGAACAGCCCTACGCTATCGATGGTGCTGAAGGACGGCGGGGTTTTCAATGGCCAATCTCAAAACGGTGACTACACCTTCAAAACGCGACGGGCGACCTCTGAAGAAGTTCGCGAGCGATTTTCTTTTGAAGACTGAATGCCCGGACGTGGGCTTATCTGCCAGCGGTTAATGCTTTGAGAAACGCGACCGCAGCCTGGCCGCGTTCGGTCAGCGTGTGGTGGACCGATCGGCCGTCCGCTTCCTTATCGACATAGCCATTGATGCTCAGCTCGCGCAGATGCCCCGACGCGGTCTTCACGTTCAGGTCCAGCCCCTTGGCGCACGCGTCCAGCGTGAGGTTGGGCTGATCGGCCAACAGCAGCAGCAGGGCGATGCGGTGGTGGTTGGCAAAGCCGCGGATGATCGCTTCGAGTTGTTTGTTCTCAGACAGCGGCAAAGGCGTTTCCAGCAAGTCACAGCCCCCATGCATCGGGGGCGAATCGGGTGGAAGTCCTTTTCCGTCAGGCCCATAGAGTGGGGCTATTATAGTCTCGATTTCTCAAGAATGAGCAGTGTTCTTGTGGCACTTGGCCATCAGGCGGAGGAATGCCGGAAGAAGTGCTTATATCTTGAGAATACAAGTTCTCGAGATATAAAGAATAAATAATTGAATCCTGCCTCAGCGAGACGATTACACTATCGCCAAACTGATCAGGAGTACCCATGGCTGTAGAAATCGAAGCAAAAATGCGTCTGCATCATCCCGACGCACTCATCGCCCGCCTGGAAGAGCTGGGCGCGACGCTCACGCACCAGCTCAGTGAGACGAACTCGTACTTTGACACGCCCGAAGGCTCACTCAAGGCCACGGATCAGGGCCTGCGCACCCGTGTCGAGGTTGCCGACGCCGGCACCCCCCAGGAAACGATCACCACGACCATCACACACAAGGGCCCGCGCACGATGGGCCAACTCAAGTCCCGGCTCGAATCCGAGTTGGATGTCGACAACGCGCGGGATGCGGCCATCCTCTTAGGCGCGCTCGGCTACCACCACGTCTTGAGTTTCGAAAAGCGTCGCATCCGCTACGAGCTGGATGGCTGCCATGTCGAGCTTGATGAGCTGCCCATCATCGGGCGCTTTGTCGAGATCGAGGGCAATTCTGACGAGGCGGTGATCGGCGTGCGTGAAAAGCTGGGCCTCGGTGACGAGCCGATTATCCGCTCCAGCTACATCGCCATGCTCAAAACCCACCTGCAGGAATCGCACAGCAGCGAGTCGATGATCAAGTTTGAAGACAAGGCGTCGGTCGTTCAGGGCTGAACAAACAAGCGATATGTAACTCACCCTGCACGCAGCCGGCTCTTGGCCAGCGGCGAACGATTGACCAGTTGGAAGAGGTACTGTTCAACCGGTTCGCCAACCAGATGCGTGATGTGAAGGTCCGCGTGCTCTGACAGCGCAATCGGTTCTGCGACATCCTGTCCATCTGATTCCAACTCGCGCAGCACTGGTCGGCAGGGCTGTCTCTCATTGGGCGCGATCACCGCCGCGGACCGCCCGTCGTTGAGGCGGACATGGCTGCCCACCGCAAATGGCGGGATCGTACGCAGCACCGCATCACGGATCACCGGGTCCATCCACGATGCAAACGCCTCGCTGCGGAACGTCTCCAACGCTGCGATAACGGGCTTGCCCTCCTGGTTCGCCTGGTACAGCAGATGGTCGAGCAGGTCAGCCGCTGCGACGATTCTGCTGAAGATGTGGATCTGCTCGCCTTGCTGCGTACCTTTCTGTCGGCCGCTGGTGGCGTGTTCCATCTCAGGAAAGCCCCGGCCGTCCCAACGCTGGTGGTGTGTCAGCACGATCTGCCGAGCGGAAGCAGTGGCGTTGGCTTTTTCCAGCAGTCGATAACCTACGAGCGTGTGGTTGCGGTACGCCTCCACTGCCGAGAGCAGCGGGGAGCCGTCTTCCGCTTTTTCTTCATAAGAGCCCGACTCTGAGACACGGTCCTCAACAAGCGCGTTCATGTCGCGAGCGGCTTTGCTGACTTCGGCGATTTTGCCGACATCATGCAGCATGGCTCCGATGCCCAATGCGGTGAGGTCTTTGGCGTTCTCGGCCGAGAGCTTGGGCCTCTGCTGGATGATGTACGTTTCCATCTGCAGGCCGATGAGGATCGACAGGTACGCGACGTTTGCGCCGTGTCGAAGCATCTCGCCATCCTGGCTCTGATTCATGCGCTCAGCCAGCGTTGCAAGTGCGGGGCATCCCATCAACTCGCAGACCATGTCCATCACTGCCTGGCGGTAGGCCAGCACGTCGGCCGTGGAGATCGTCTTTTTTGCCGCGTCCTGGATCGAGGTTTTCAGCGCGGTCACCATCGCCTGATGGCCCGGGCTCTTTCCGACCTTGATGTGCTTATCCAAGTCAGACGTCGCGTCGTGGTCGATCCAGATGCGCTCAACATGGAAGTCTTTGAGCCGATTGATAAGCCGGGCGTCCAGCGCGTAGCCCGGCTTGACGAGCTCCGTTTCAGACCGGTCCGGGTGCATCACCGATGCCGCAACCGTCATCCCCGGCTGAATATCGTCAATCGCACATAGCAGCATGGTTGTCTAAGCCTGTATACGCGGCGTTCCCCGAGATGCAGCCCATAATCTGTCGTCACGTTATCGGCCCGGAATGAGCAAAAAACAGAGGCAGAACGATCCGAACAGCCGCTGGATTCGGGCTGTGACGTTTGCGGGATCGGGGGAAGCGGGCGCCGCGATTTTGAGCCGCCATGTCGCCAAGGCCGCCATGTAAGTCAGAAAGCTGATGGCATTTGGCTCAATCACTCAATCAATGCCACAATCGCGACGAACACGTGCCACAAACGCGTTCCATAACTGCTGCGTGATTGCTCCGGCGTGCCCTTCGCCGATGGGCTTGCCACCGACTTCGGTGACCGCCGCGAGCAGCGTACCTGTGCCGGTGATAAAGACCTCGTCAGCCGAGGGCAGATCAGCGGCGGTGAATGCCTGTTCGTGCAGTGGGAGATCTAGCTCTTTGGCCAAGTCGATGATGACGTTACGCGTGATCCCTTCGAGGATGAATCGGTCGGCCGGGTGCGTGTAGAGTTCGCCGTCGAACACCGCGAAGCAGTTGGTCGCGCCGCCTTCGGTCACTCGGCCTTCGCGCACAAAGAGTGCTTCGCCCGCGCCTGCCTTGGCCGCCTTGGTCTTGGCCAGTGTGTTGGGCAGCAGCATCAGCGACTTGATCCAGCAGTTGTGCCAGCGGTCGTCCATCGTTGTGATGGCGCTGATTTCCGACAGCGGCGGGGTGTCGCCCAGTTCATGGGCCGGCTCGGCACTGAGGTAGACCGTCGGTGTCAGATCATCCGCGATCACGTGGTTGCGAAGCCCGCTGCCACGGGTGATCTGCCAGTAGACCCGGGCCTCGGCCAACTCATTGCGCTTGACCAGTTCGTCGCTGATCGCCGCGATCTCAGTGGCGTCGAATGCCAGGTCGATCCCGTCCAGCGACCGTTTGAGCCGTTCGAGATGCTCCGCCATGGTGAAGCCGACACCGTTGAAATACCGCACGACCTCGTAGACCCCGTCGGCAAAGTGGACGCCGCGTTCGTCCACGCTCAGCGTTGCGTGGGTCCGGTGCAGGTACTGGCCGTTGAGATAGACGATCGGTGAGGACATCGTGGCATGATAGTGGTTCGGCTCAACCGCAAGCGGGTGCCCACATTTGCCCGTTTTCCTTGGTCTTATTACACTTTCTCGCTTACCCGCCGGCGTTCGGCGGGGTTTGGCCGACAGGGAAAAACACATGAAGTTTGACCTGATCGACCAAGTGACCCAGCGCGACGAGACGTCGCTTTCTGCGGTCAAGAACGTCTCCGCGGCCGAGGAGTACCTCGGTGATCACTTCCCCGGCTTCCCGATTTTGCCGGGCGTGATGATGCTTGAGACACTTGTGCAGGCGGCAAGGCATTTCGCTGCCGGCAGTGAAGACCCGCCGACCAGACCATTGGTCATCAGTGCGGTTCGGAACGTGAAATACGCCGGGATGGTCCGGCCGGGCCAGACACTCGACGTGACCGTCACGCTTCGTAAACGCGAAGGGCACGCCTACGACTTTCAGGGCGTCGGAAAAGTTGGGGAACAAGTTGCCGTCCAGGGACGGTTCTCATTGGAGCCCATCGCGGGCTAGCCACGATAGAAACGATAACTCGACACCAAGCAAGGAAAGCACGATGTCACTGAGCGATGAAGAAATCTTTGAAAAGGTCCAGGAAGTCCTCGAGGAAGCCCTCGGCGTCGATGACGACGAAGTCACGCCCGAAGCAACCATCGGCGAAGATCTCGGGGCCGAGTCCATTGACTACCTCGACATCAGCTTCCGACTGGAAAAGGCCTTTGACATCAAGATCGGCGAGTCCGAGATGTTCGACCCCAACGTGCTTTCCAACGAGGAGTATGCTCAGGATGGCGTCGTGACAGAGGCCGGCATCGCCGCCCTGCGTGAAAAGATGCCGCATGCCGACCTCGACAGCTTCGCTTCTGACCCGCAGGTCGATAAGCTCGGCGATGTCTTTACCGTCGACATGGTCTGCAAGTTCGTGAAGTCAAAGATCTCCTGATCTGGTTTGTCAGAGCATGAAGCGTCAGCGAGTGACACGCCTGCTCTAGCCTGAGTCACTCGCGAACGCTTCGTGCTCTGATAAGGCTCGCTTATGCGCTGGCTCTGGCTTGACCGCATCCTGGAACTCGACAAAGCCAAACGCTGTGTCGCTATCCGCAATGTCACTGCGGCAGAAGATGTCCTGCATGACCACTTCGCCGCTGGAAAAACAAACGACACGCATGGTTTCAACGGGGGGCCAACCGGCTGTGCGCCCGGCACCGAGCACCCCGCCTACCCGGTCATGCCCAACAGCCTGATCATCGAAGGCTACGCCCAGACTGCCGGTATCCTCACCGGCCACGCCAACGACTTCAAAGAGAAAGTCATCCTCGCCAAGATCGGTAAGGCCCAGTTCACCGGCGTCGCGGCGGTGCCCGGCACCACGATCCGCCACACTGCAGAGATCACCCACCTCGACGACCGCGGTTCTTCCACGAAGGGCACCATCGAATTGCTGGACCCAGCCGATCCGTCTGCTGAGCCCAAGCCGCTCGCGACGATCGAGATGATGTTCTCTCACATTGATCAGAACATGCAGGGCCTGGAGTTCCCCGAAGAGAACTTTGTCTTCACCGACCAGTTCATGGACCTGCTCGCACGGTCGGGTGTACAGTGATCGGCTGGTGACGCTCGTGCTTCGCTATCGGTAAGGAGGCCGTATGGACCCGCTCGTCTGTGACCGCCGCACGTTTCTCCGCCGGGGTTCGTGTTTTCTTTTTGCTGCCGGGGCAGGGGTTGTCTCACCTCAAGCATTACGTGCCGCCGAGGCGAAGCCGCTCGTGCGGTTCGGCATGGTCACGGACATGCACTACGCGGACAAGCAAACGCGCGGGTCTCGTCATTATCGAAAGACGCTTGAGAAACTTGAGGCCGCTGCAGCCCAGTTCAAGAAAGCCAAGCCCGCATTTGTGGTCGAACTCGGCGACTTTATTGATCGTGCACCCGAGGTCGAGGTGGAACTTGCCTACCTTGAGCGGATCCACAAAGACTTCAGCAAGTTGCCGGGCGATAAACACTACGTCCTGGGCAACCACTGCATCGATACGCTTACGAAGGAAGAGTTTCTCGGCGTCGTCGGGCAGGAAAAATCCTATTACTCCTTTGATGAGGGCGGGGTCCACTTCGTTGTGCTTGACGCCTGCTTCCTGAAGGATGGTACGCCCTACGGTCGAAACAATTCACGCTGGAACGATGCCAATTTCCCGCAGGAAGAACTGGACTGGTTAGTCGAGGACCTCAAGCAGACGAAGCACAAGTCGATCGTCTTCCTCCACCAGCGATTGGATGTTGACAACGGTTATGCGGTGAACAACGCCGCAGCCGCGCGGAAGATCATGGAAGACGCGGGCAATGTCCTTGCCGTTTTCCAAGGCCACAGCCATAAAAACGATCACAAGATCATCAACGGTATCCACTACTGTGTGCACCGGGCGATGGTGGAAGGTGGGGGTGAAAAGGACAACGGATTCTCAACCCTTGAGGTGCTCCAAGGCGGGACGATTAAATTGACCGGATTCTTTGATCAGAAAGACTACGAGTGGAAGGCTTAAATCTCTTCGCGCCTTTCTTGGCCAATGGCATATTGTTTGGTGCATTCATCGGCATGATGATCGGGGCGATCATCGCGGCGGTGATTTCTAATGGCCGCAAGCCAGCGGACGGGGCCGAGCCAGAGAAACTCGAACGACACGTCTCGTGCCCGAATTGCGGGAGTAAAAAATTCACCTTGGCTCAAACGAAGGCGCCCTGGGCGGACAGCGGCTTCTTCTGGCATTACAAGGCGAACGATCGTTGCTGTAAGCAGTGCGGCACCGTGTACCACATGCGATTCCCCACGTGGGCGTGCTGGTTTTTTATGGCGATGGGGTTGCCGATTGCGATCTTCGGCGTTGTGCTGTTCTTCATGGAAGGCGAGATCATCGCACCGATTGCCTGCGTCTTTGCGGGCTCTTTCATCTTCGCGATGGGATTGCTGCTGCCCAGGCACTGAGCGCATAAAAAAGGCGCCACGCCCCTTGCGGAACGTGGCGCCACTTGAAGGAGTAACGCAATTGCCGTTGGACGGCAGTTTTAAACAGGTGGTTTGCTTTCGCTTGGTGTCCCACCGGTATGGTCAATACTTTACCTTAGAATCTGCACAGTGCCATTCCCTATGACGTCAATTTTTTTTCTTTTAACGTCTTTTTTAAAAAACCTTGTCCCATAGTTGACAATATGGCACGATTTGCAATTTGTGTTTTGCATAAGTCCATTTATGGCGTTCCTCTCAATTCCTCATCGGATTCATCTACATGCTTCTTGTGGTGTCCGTAGAATCCCAGCGTGGCTGAACTGTTTGAAACTGAAGTCGTCGATGAAGCGGGCACACGGTCTTACGCGGACGTCGCGATCGAGCGGGGAATTGATTTATCGCCGACGGGGCTGACCTATCGCGTCCCGAGCAAACTCGATTCGCTGTCCGTTGGGGAGCGCGTGGTCGTGCCCTTGGGTCGCAAGAAGGCCAACGGCTACGTGATCCGCCTACACACCGATGAGCCGGCATACGACCCGAAAAAGATCAAGCCGATTCATGAACGCGCGCCCGGCAGCGTTGCCTTGCCGAGTGATTTAGTTGAGCTGGCCTGCTGGATCGCGAACTATTACGTGTGTCCGCTGGGGATGGTCTTTGGTGCGATGCTCCCCGCCGCAGTGACCCGCGGAACAGGCATGAAGCAGAAGCAGGTGGTCCAACTCAGTGAGGAGGCATCTTTCACTGCAGAAGATCAAAAGGTCACCAAGACGCAGCAGCGCATCCTCGACGCCGCACGGGCCCATGCCGGCTGGATCCCGGTCAAAGACCTCGCCGACCTCGCCGAGGTCAAGACGACTGGCCCGGTCAAGAAGCTCATTGAGAAGGGCCTGTTGCAATCAAGAATCCAGGACGCGGTCCACAGTGATCTCGACCTCCGCGCCCAGGCAGATGTTCAAGACGTCAGGCCCGAGCAACTCAGCCCCGGTCAGCAGTCGGCCCTCGATGCGCTGACCCAGTCCTCCGAGGTCTTTGGCGTGCATGTCCTGCACGGCGTGACAGGCAGTGGCAAGACCGAGGTCTATCTCCGCTTGATCGAACAAGTCCACGCAGATAAGTCTCGGACGCGCTCGACCATTGTCCTGGTCCCGGAAATCGCGCTGACGCCTCAGACCGTCGGGCGGTTCCTGGCTCGTTTTGGCCCCGACTCTGTTGCGGTGCTCCACTCCGGACTGACCGCTGCGCAGCGGCACGCCCAATGGCGACGCATCGAGCGTGGCGAGACGCCGATCATTGTCGGTGCACGCTCAGCGATCTTCGCGCCCGTGGACAACCT
>JBMZAP010000012.1:0-41180 GCA_049611445.1 Phycisphaeraceae bacterium
ATCGCGGTGCGATTTGCCGGGACTGGTGAGGCGTTTTTGCCTGCCGTTGGCATCGAGGAGCCAGACGGCTTCGTTGCGACGGGTATAGGGCAGCGAGGTATAGGCCACAGAGGTACCGCGCGGCAGGTTCGCAAACGCGTTGCCACGCAGAGAGAAGGAGTTGTTCAACCCGGAGTTGACTTCATGGAGCATGAGGTCGCCGGACTGTGC
The DNA here is from genome assembly GCA_049611445.1 of Phycisphaeraceae bacterium. Taxonomy (GTDB): domain Bacteria; phylum Planctomycetota; class Phycisphaerae; order Phycisphaerales; family Phycisphaeraceae; genus JAHQVV01. The sequence continues at coordinate 211 of JBMZAP010000012.1, forward strand.
CTCGAGCGTGTCGGCGGAGCTGTAGAAAATGGCATTGTCATCGACCCGCCAGGACGGGGAGGATCCGAAGCCGATGGTTTTGGGTTTGCCTTGAGTCGTGAGGTCCTTGACATCGATCTGCAGTTTGCCATCGCGCAAGACGACATAGGCGATTTCCTTGCTGTCGTTTGCGAAAGCGGGCGTGTGAAGCGGGCTGCGAGAACTTAGCACCTCTTCACGTGTACCCGCAATGAGGTCTTGGATGATCAGGCGATAAACGGCCTTTCCATCGGTGACCGTGTGTGCGACGTAGACGACACGCTCGCTGGTTGGGTTGATGCTCGGATCGTACTCGCTGACATCCGGGGTCTTCTGCAATGCACGGGATGCACCGCTTTCAAGGTCGTAGAGGTACAGATCGCCGCCACCCTGCCCACCGGCCATCACGAAGGGAAGGACCTGCTTCGGCACCGTTTCACAGCCCGCCAAAGCGGCGAGCATCAGCATTCCTATGAGCGTTTTCATAACGATACAGGCCCCAGTCTGGTTCAAATTCAGCCATTTATCAGGCTCGCATCTTACGCGGCGCGGGCGAATCTCGCAGGGCAAGACGAAAAATCGTGTTTTTCGCGTAAACCCTTTGTATACAAGTATTTAAGTTGCCTCAATTGACCTGAAACGTAGATTTTGGTACGATCTCTCTTCTATGCCAACCACTAAATCAAAGCGATCTCCCCGCTCTGGCGGGCGGAAATCCAAATCCGCCGCGTCTTCGATCACCAATTACACGACCGGTCTCAAATGGCTCTACGGCCACGTTGACAACGAACGGCTGCGACTGGTCAAGTACGACGACAAGGCCTTTTCCCTTGACCGGATGCGACAACTGCTCAAGCTGCTGGGCGATCCCCAGGAAGGCCTCAAGTGCGTCCAGGTCGCGGGCACCAAGGGCAAGGGCTCGACCTGCGCGATGATCGCCTCCATGCTCCAGGGCTGTGGGTACACCGTCGGGTCGTTCAGCTCGCCACACCTGATCGACCTCCGTGAACGGATCGTGATCAACGGCGACATGATCGCCTACAACGAGTGCGCAGACATCTTCCGTGAGATTGCGGCTGTCGAGACCAAGCTCAAGGCTGGCCCGCCGACCTTCTTTGAGATCATGACTGCGGCGGCACTGAAGTACTTTGCAGATCAGGCCGTGGATATCGCAGTGCTGGAAACCGGCTTGGGCGGCCGCCTCGACTGCACGACCGTTGTCGATCCGCTGGTCACCGCGATAACAGGGATCTCACTGGACCACACACACCTGCTCGGTGACAGCATTGAAGCGATCGCCAAGGAGAAGGCAGGCATCTTTAAAACGGGCGTCCCCGCACTTACGCTCAAGCAGGAAGATGCAGCCGCCGAGGTTCTCGCCCAGTGCGCGACCGATGCCGGGACGATCCTGGAAACGACTGGCGCAGAGATCGACTTCTCCTATCGCTTCGAAGCGAATAAAGAGCTTGGCCCGCACTGCCGTGTCTGCGTGAACACCGAGACGTCCAAGTTCGAGCACCTGCCCGTCCCACTCAAGGGCGAGCACCAGGCGCACAACTGCGCATTAGCATTGGCTGTGCTCGATAAGCTCAAGGCACATGGCTTCCACTTCGAAGAGCAGGCCCTGATCCGTGGCCTTGCAGCAACCGATCTGCCCGGGCGGATGGAATTTGTCCATGAAAAACCGCGCGTGCTGATTGATGGCGCACACAACGCTGCATCGATCGGTGCACTGATCAAGTCGCTGGGCGCCCACGTGCAATACGACTCGCTGGTCATGGTCTTTGGCTGTGGCCAGGACAAGGACGTCGAGGGCATGCTTGAACAGGTCGCCCTCGGTGCCGACAAGATCATCTTCACCGAAGCCAAGGCCAATCCGCGAGCCGTCGAGACCAACGATCTGCTCAAGAAATTCGGCGAGATCTCCGGCAAGATGGCCCAGCAAGCCGACAACCTGCCGGATGCATTGAAGTTGGCCAGCCGCGCCGTGTCGCGTGAAGACCTGATCGTGGTCACCGGCAGTTTCTACCTCGCTGGCGAGGCACGCAAGTTCTTCCTCGACGCCGCTGGAAAGCCCCGACCGAGACGATAATTCATGATTCGAATATTCACAATCGCCATACTCTGCGTGGTACAGATTGGCGGGTTATTTGCTGCGCCACAAAGTCCTGAGCAGGTCCTTGCCGGCGTGGATGCGCGCGTTGATGCGATCTTCCAGGCCGAGGCGGGCAAGCCGCTGGTGCGTGCGAAAAAGAATCCACCACTCTCGAAAGGCCGGGGGCCTTATGTCCGCGGCTATTCGTTCTCGATCATGGCGTATGCGGTGCGCTGCCTGTACCTGAACGAGCAGATCGAAGAGGCCAACGCCGCACTCGCGGAGAACGCTCAGTACTACCTGGACAACCCGCTGACGATCATTGACCGCGACAGCTTCCACTGGCACGCGGACGTTGTGATGCGGCTGATCGAGTTGTATGGCACCCATGGCAGCGTCCACCCCGGTCGAATCACACCAAAGACTGAGGCGAAACTGCTTGAGCCGATCTGGATCTACGTCAACAAGTGCTCCTGGCCTAAGTCGTACGAGTACAAGAAGTCCAAGACGTGGAACCTTCACAGCTCGGAAAACCACCATGCAATGCACTTCACGGTGTGCTGGCACTTCGCCAAACTCGCGAAAGACAATCCCACGTACAAAGACCGCAATCTGATGCATGGCGGCAGCCTCGCCGACCACTACCAAGGCTGGAGCGACTTCTTTGTTGAATACTGCAAAGAGCGGGCACGCCGCGGCTTCGGCGTCGAGATGATGAGCGCTGGCTACAACGCCACAATGATGAAGGCGATCTACAACTTTTATGACTTCGGCGAGCGGGACGCCAAGAAAGCGGCAGGCCTTCTACTTGACCTGTACTTCGCTTACTGGGCACAGGAACAGATCGATGGTGTCCAAGGCGGCGGCAAGTCACGCATTTACTTCGGGAAAGGACTCTCCGGAAACAAAGGCGGCGCGGCGATCCTGACATGGCTTTACTTCGACATCGGCTCGCAACCTGAACTCAACGGACATGACCTCAACCCACTACTCAGCAGCTATCGCCCCCCTGCCGTGGCCGTCGATATTGCAAGAGATGTGGCAGGCCGGGGTCGCTATGAGGTCTATCAACGCGCTCAGGGTCTGGGCAAACAGGGCCATACCTTCCCCCTGATGGACGCGCATGAGAAAGAGCACAACCAACTGAATACCGACGGCGGCGGGATCTTGCGTTACAGCTACTGCGACCCCGCGTTCATCATGGGCACGCCGATGGTGGAAGCTCGCCCCCTCTCTGACTGGATCGCAATCAGTTCGCAGAACCGGTGGCAAGGCGTCATCTTTGCCGGTGAAGATGATGCACGGATTGTGCCTGTCGTTCGTCCAAAGGACAGTTGGCGAGCACTCAATGCACAATGGTCCGTTCAGCACAAGGGCACGCTGATTACCCAAAAACTTAAGACGCACAAAGGCGGAGGACCAATGCTTGTTTGGTTCTCAAAAGAGGGCCTCAGTGAGAAACCCTTGGTTGAAAATGGCATTGTGTTCCTTGAAGCAGACCGGGCGTACGCGGCAATCCGTGTCGCACAGGGAGACTACGACTGGCACGACGGTCCATTCGTTGCCAAGTCCGCAACCGGGAGCAGGACCACTCGAGATGGCAGAGCGATTGTTCCTGAGAACGAATACGCGCCCGTCATCGTTGAGGTCATCGCAAAAATCGATATCGAGAGCTTCAAAGCCTTCCAGGCGAAGGTCAAACACGCCAAGCTTGAGATGAAGGGCAAGGTCCTCCATTACACCGGTATCTACGGCGACACACTCACGCTCGACACCAGTTTCAAACAGACCCAGACCATCAATGGCAAGCCTGTCGATTACGCCCCGCCTTTCGTATACAAAAGCCCCTTTATGAATGCTGATTATGAACAAGGCGTCATCAAGATCCGCAAGGGCGACCGAAAGACCATCCTTGATTTCAATCAGCTGACACGAAATTAAGCCATTGGGATGGCGTCAATTTCAGATATCATGCTGTTTCGCAAACCCCGCTGAAGGACAAGATATGAAGCTATTTAAGACCGCTACAACCATCACCGCCCTCACCCTGCTGATGGCGATCAGCCTGCCCCTGGCCACCGCCGACCACCACGCCAAGGGCGAAGCCAAGGAAGCCCCCAAGAAGCCCGCCTACGACGAGTCCAAGGACCTCGGCGTCAAGGCACCCAAGGGGGCGGACATCCTCTTCGACGGCACGCAGGAGTCGATCGACAAGAACTGGCTGATGTGGCCCAAGGCGGACATGGACATCACCTGGAAACTCGTCAAGAGCCCGACCGACGACACGATGGTGCTGCAGACCAACGGCGGGAAGAAATGGGGCACGCACGACCTGGTGACCAAGAAGAAGTACCAGGACTACGAGGGCCACGTCGAGTTCGTCATGATGGGCAAGCGCGGCGACGACTCCGCCGAGGGCTACGCCAACTCCGGCGTCTACATGCAAAACCGCTACGAGATCCAGATCGAATCGCCCAAGGGCAAGAACGCGAAGGACCCGTACAACTGGAAGATCGGTCCGCACGGTATCGGTGCATTCTGCATGGACCGCGTGCCCGACCACAACGCCTGGCGCGATCCGGGCAAGTGGCACTCCTTCCACTTCATCTTCAAGGCCGCCCGCTGGGAAAAGGACGGCAAGATGGACGCCCCGGCCCGCGCGACCGTCTGGTGGAACGGCATCAAAATCCACGATGACATCGAAGTCAACAAGGCCAACGGCGGCATCAAGATTACGCCCGAGCCCGGCGGCCTGAAACTGCAGGAACACGGTCAGGATGTCCGCTACCGCAACGTCTGGATCAAAGAGATCAAGTAACGAAACAACACATCCAGCAATAAGAAAAGCCCACGCACAATCGCGTGGGCTTTTTTCTATGAGATATGTGTGCCATCAACGCGGGATATTGGGGCGCTTCGGTGCAACACCGGCGACGTTGCCGGGTGAGGACCGCTTGCCCTGCGGAGCCGGGGGCCGGCTTGCCTTCGCACTGCGCGTAGTTGACTTGGATTTGGTGGCAGACTTGGTGGCGGAAGTGCCGGTCATGCCGCCGATCTGTTCATGGACAAAGTTTGGCGCTTTAACCACGAGCATCCCGCGGTAATAACGAACAGAGCCGTACTCCCCGCCATTCTCACGCCAGATATCCGGCTCAATGGTGTTGCGGACCATGTCGGCGATCTGCTCAGCCTTTTCCTGCTTGGAAAGCACCTTTTCCTTACGGTCGTCATCATCATCTGGGAAGAGACCGCCGCCTTCGCCACCACCGCCACTTCCACCATTGCTGCCGCCGGAGGACGTGTTACTAAGCGCCTCGTTGAGATCGAACTTTGGTGCGTTATCGAAATTGGGGATGTCCATCAAGAGGTCGCCGATGAAGTAGAGCCTTGTGGTCGATTGACGAAGTGCATCTTCCTTCGTGATCACGCGGACGTACCACTGCTGAATGTCCAGCAGCAGTTCTTCATTACCCAGTGGATCGGGATGCAACTGCTGAATGATCAGACGGAGCACCTGCTCAGCAGGCACCTTGCCGAGCGTCAGGTTGATCGGGGTATTGGGGTCGATGCCCTGGGCTTCGAGACCGCGCCAGTTGATGACGATCGGAACATTGGTCTGGTTCGACCAGATTTCCAAAGCGAGCTTGCCGGACATGTCTTTGAAATCAACCGAGGTCATCGTCTCGCGCATGAGTTGAGCAGGCGTTGCACGAATCGTCTGCCCGGTGTTCGCATCGGTATAGACCGGCTCGGATGAACTGTCGTTAATGCCGGCACTGAGTGCTGCGGCGATCTGATCGACTTTGTCACTACGCGACTGCCCCAAGGCAGGCATGCTGAGAGCGGCGACAAGCGAGAGCGTTGCAAAGGCGGGAAGGCGTTTCACGGGCGGGCCTTTCGGAAGGAGGGGAGGCGGGAACGACGGACCACACACATCCGCCGCTATGCGATCATATCGGCGCAATCAGACATGAATCAAGGGTAAATCTCGAAGGTTCGAAAAAATAATACGTATACGTATGCCGAGTGGATTAGGGCTTCACGCCGCGACTAGGCCAATCGGTTTACGCTGACCCCTTCTGGCTAAAGTCAGGCGGGTCTTCTGCGAAGGCACGAGCCTTGGGAAGCAGCAGTTCCTGTGAAAGGATCTTGATGCATGCAGCGATCGGAACCGCGAGTACGACGCCGAGCAAGCCGAGCAATGCACCACCCGCAAGTACGACGAGCAGGACAGTCAGCGCGTCCATGCCTGTGGCCTTGCCTTGGACGAGCGGCTCGATGACCCAGCCATCGAGGGATTGTGCGATGACATAGACGATGGTTGGCCCCACGATCGCCCAGAGGATTGCCATTCCGCCGCCACTGGATTTATCAACGACGGTGAGGATGACCGCGATCGGCCAGGAGATCACCGCGGCGAACGGCAGCAGGTTCAAAGCTCCGCCGAGTAGACCAAGCAGCAGCCAGTACGGCACACCCGTCACCAACCAACCGATACTCAGCACGATCATCAGCACGAGCGACTGGATCAGTCGGCCACGGATGATCGCGGATACGGTGTCGTCCATCAGCCCAAGGATGCGGCGGGTCTCGCCGCGATAGGGCATGGGGATGAACTCGGCGAACCAGTCTTTCAGCCCTTCGAGCTTCCACGAGAATATGAAGAAACAGAACGCGGTGACCAAAGTAAAAATCGCGGCATATGACAGGAAACTCAGCCCGGAGAAGAGCACGCCCGCGCTGATGCCCAGGGCCTTCTGCGCAGTCTTTGTATCGACTTTGGTCCAGTCCAGACTCTGGATGAAGGCTTCGATCCGTTCGCGTGCTTCTTCGGTGTTGGAGTTGAACCAGCCAAGGACGGTCTCGGCATACTGCGGCGCGTTGTCGACGAAATCTCCAACCTGATGCACCGCTCGATAGATCAGGATCGGAATCACAATTGCAAGGACCAGCGTAATGACCCCGAGGATCAATCCTGCGGAGACCGGCCGCTTGATGTTGTACTTCTTCTCGGCCCAACACAAGAGTGGGCTAAAGATGTACGCCAAGCCCAGGCCCAACAGCACCGGCGTCAGCACCGGGCTCAGTTTGGAGACGAACCAGTAGATCGGCGGGATCACGAACGACAGGAACAGAAAGAACACAATCGTGCCTAGCACCCACTGGAACCACAACCGCTGCCAGACGTACCTCGCCTTGCGCGGATGTGTCTCGGCTTCTTCTCCCTGCTGTTTCTTGTCGTCGGGTTCGGTCATCACAACCCCTGTCAGGTGTGGTAGATGCCACAAGATACCTTGCCAGTGCTTTGCACGCCTGACAATCGCTCACCAATCATTCTGATGTGTACGGATCAGTCCCCGGCCTTGCCAAGCATCAGCCCCGGATCGAACGCACTGGCAAAGTCGTAGACATTGTTGAAGTCGTGGATCGTGTCGTCGTCGGTCTTTCGCATCAGACCGCCATCGACCATCGCGAAGACGATCTGACCGAAGTCCCGGCAACTGGTGACCGACCAGCGACGCAGAACGGTGCGAGCAAGCAGGCCGTACTCTTTCATTGCAAAGTCACGCAGGCCGACACAAAGGTCCTGCCCACTGACATGCCGCTGGGACTCAAATTCATCCGGCTCGATTTCGTCGAATTCCCCATCGATCTCGCCATGCAAACGATTGACCGTGAAATCCAGACCGCGCTGGACGAACAGGTACGCATCGACAGGGTAGCGTGTCCGTTTAGCGATGGTTGCGAGGTCTTGGTCGATCGACATCGGTAGGGTAAATGCTCGGATTAAGGCTTTGCAAGGGTCCAGCTTCGACGCATCCAAGTATAACTTGCGAATCAATGGTGCGCCTAGGCGTGTCGTCGATTGTTTGACGTTTTTTGGCCCATCCGTGCAAGGTTTTTCCCCTACTATGCCGGGCCGTGAGAACCGACGCCCTAGACTACCACCTGCCAGATGAATTGATCGCGACCCAGGCCGCCGAGCCGAGGGACAGCGCTCGTTTGATGCTGATTCGGCGAGAGTCGCAAACTGTCGAGCATCACCACGTCCGCGACCTTCCAGCACTGGGCTTGTTCGACCCCGGCGACGTGATGCTCGTGAACCAGACGCGCGTGCTGCCCGCTCAGCTTCAGGGCGTGCGACAGGCGACCGGCGGACGCGTGACCGGTTTGTATGTGAACGCAGACAGTGAAAAGCGCTGGCGCATCATGCTCGAATCACGCGGTTCGCTCAAGCCCGGCGAGTCCATCCTGTTGACGAGCGAGACGGATGACGATGAGCCAGCCGAACTGCTGCTGATCGAATCGCAGGGTAACGGCGAGTGGGTTGCACAACTTCAGGGCGATCACGATACCGCTGCTGTTCTGTCACGCCTCGGCAGGACCCCCCTGCCACCCTATATCCGCAAGAAACGAAAAAAGCTGGGCGTTAAAGAGATCACAACCGACGACCAAACGCGCTACAACACCGTGTACGCCCAGGCTCCCGGATCGGTTGCCGCACCAACCGCGGGCCTGCATTTCACGCCTGCCTTACTCGACACGCTTGATCAGATCGGGGTCCAGCGTGCAGCCGTAGACCTGCACGTCGGGCTGGGCACTTTTGCCCCCGTCCGCAGCGAGCAACTCGATGGCCACGAGATGCACCGGGAGTCCTACACCGTGCCGCGCCGCACACTCGACGTTATCGCCAGGGCCCGCGCAAACGGCAACAGACTCTTTGTCGTCGGCACCACCACCGTCAGGGCCCTTGAGTCCCTTCCCAATGACGCGATCGCCCCCGGTGCCTACCCCGATGGCATCACGTCCTCGACCAACCTCTTTATCCGCCCCGACGCCGATTTCACGTTCCGATACACCGACCGACTCATGACGAATTTTCACCTGCCACAGTCCACCCTGCTCGCATTGGTCGCTTCGCTGCCGGGCATCGGACTGGATCGACTGATGGAGATTTACCAGACAGCGGTAGCGCAGGAATACCGCTTCTATTCGTATGGCGACGCCATGCTGATCGTCTGATGGAGGGAATTGTCAGCCGGCAAATGGGAATAGGTCCCACCGCCATGCCAAGGATGCTCCGGCACGTTAAAATCCTCGATTCACCCCAATCGCGTCGGCTTAACCCCGACTGCCTACTGCCTGAACCATGCCACTGGACCAGCCCGACGAGCACGACCCCCTGAACGACCCGGATCACTACCGGGGCGAGCTCGATGATGAGGGCCACTACCACCTGGGCGACGACAAGACCATGCCGCTGGGGGATCACCTCGACGAGCTGCGCGGCCGAATCATCAAGATGCTGATTGGCGTCGTGCTGGCGCTGGTCATCACCGTCATTTTTGGCTTCGAAATCATCGGCTGGCTCGCTCAACCATTGCTGCTCGTGCAGGACATGCTCAACGTCCCTGCACAGCCGATCGATACCCACCCGACCGCAGGCTTTACCAGCGTCTACCTCCGCGTCGTTCTGATTGCTGCGGTCATCCTCGCCTCGCCATGGATCATCTGGCAGGCCTGGCAGTTCATCGTTGTCGGGTTATACGACCACGAAAAGCGAGCGGTCCACATCCTCGCCCCCTTCAGCATCATCATGACGTTTCTGGGTGTGCTGTTCACCTACTACATCCTATTACCGGTGTCACTCGCGTTCTTTATCAATTTCGTTGGGCTGTACCCCCCGTATGAGCTCGACAGCGAGCCAAGCTTCGTCACAGAGCTCGTGCTGATGCCTTACGACAAGAGCGGCGTGACACAAAGGCCCGATGATTATGTTTTTGATACCGCCCCCCTGAACCTCCCTACGCTCGAGTTCGCGCCCGAGGATCCCCAGGAAGGCGACATCTGGATCAACGCCGAGCGCAACCGCATCGAGATGTTTACCAACGGCCAACTCCGCGTCGTAGACCAGCGATCAACCAACCTCATCACCCCGCTGCCTGCGATGAACGAGTACATCAAGTTCGCGACCTTCATGATGCTGGGTAGCGTGATCGCCTTCCAGCTGCCGGTCATCATGCTCGTGCTCGGCTGGACCCAACTCTTTGACCCGCGTGGCATCCAGTCCATCCGTAAGTACGCGTTGTTCGTCTGCTTTGCCCTGGGTGCGCTGCTGACTCCTGCCGACCCGTTGAGCATGCTCGTTCTTGCGATCCCGCTTTATCTGCTCTTCGAGTTCGGACTGATCCTGATGAAGCTGACGTTCAAACAGGAACCGATGCCCAGCGATCTCTAAAGTTCGAAGCGCGACGCATCTGTAAAGACAAATTCAGGATCTACTCAGGCATCGGCAGCAAGTCGTCCTGCGTAAGGCCCTTCTCCAGATCATGGACGGGATACGCCTGATCCAGCGTGTACTGTCCAACAGCCGTGCGTTTCAGCGCCGTGAGGTGCCCGCCAGTATCAAGCAGCTTGCCCAGATCGCGAGCGATGCTGCGAATATAAGTGCCCTTGCCACAGGCAATGCGCAGCTCAAGTCGCGGCCAGTCATAGTTCAACCGCTCAATTGAGTCGACGCGAACCTGCCTGGGCCTGAGATCAAGCGTCTCGCCCTGACGTGCCGCCTTGTAGGCCCGCTTGCCCTCCACATGGACTGCTGAGAAATCCGGTGGCACCTGCGAGATCAGCCCCGTCTGCCTGGCCAAGGCCGCATCGATCTGATCGATCGTCGGCAGCGACTCGACCTGCACCTCCTGCCGTGGCATCTCCGCATCGTCGCTGGCGGTGAAGGCACTGAGATCAATCGTCGCCTCATAGACCTTGCCCTGCCCCATGAGCCGATCGACCAGTTTCGTCGCCTTGCCTATGCAGACCACCAGCACACCCGTCGCCAGCGGGTCCAATGTCCCCGCGTGGCCGACCTTAAGCTTGTTCGGCCCCTTGACCCGCCCCCCCGCTGCAGCACGCACCTTGCGGCAGACCGTCATCGACGACCAGCCAAGGGGCTTATCAATCACCAGCAGGCCACTGAGTTTCTCGGTGTTCGGGGGAGTCGTCATCGGTGTGCATAAAACGAGGCAATCGGGTCCACTGGCTTGATCCTGTGGCTGAATCCGATAGCATACGTGGCCCGCCGCAGGGCGACGACCTTCAGGAGAGGTGGCTGAGCGGTTTAAGGCGCACGATTGGAATTCGTGTGGGGGCGCAAGCTCCTCGTGGGTTCGAATCCCACCCTCTCCGTATTTTTCAACGCCCTTGTAAATTGCTGATCTTCAGCGACTTACAAGGCGTTTTTAATTTCAAGCATTGAGTGGATCGTTCAAATCCAGCCAACCTTCAGGTGTGTCACACCACAGCGATCGCTGCAAGCCTCGCAAGCGAACAGTGACTGTTCAAATTGAGCCCCCTTACGGTCACATCCGATACATTAACTGTGCATGCCTATCATGAGAAAACATCTCTTCCATTGATCGCCTGCTGGAGTTGACGTGCATATTGATGACATCCGTGATTTATGTCAGGACCTGCGCGAAAAGCTGGCCAAGAATCAACTGCTCACGGCCGGCCTCTTGCTTCTGATCCTGATCGCAAGCCTTGGGCTTATCACCTATCACTTCACAAGCAGTGGTATTCGCCCGGCAGAGGTGAAGCTGGTTTACTTCGATCTCAAGAGCCAAACCATTCAAATTGTGAATCACACCTACCCAGATATGCCCGCTTCGCCGCTGGAAGGAACCGATGACGTGTTCATCGCCAGTGTTTACGCGTGTGATCCGAAACCAGACGGGACAATCACGGACGGCATGACCCTCGAGGATTTGAAAGCCAACGGCATGTTCATTGCCAAGCTTGAGAAGATTGACCCGGATGTAACTGGCGAGGCAGCGATCTTTGGCAAAGGTACCGCCTACCGCACGCTGACCGACGAAGCGTGGCACGAAACAGACTCGCCCGGACACAAAGCGATCCAAAGAATGCTCAAGAGTCGCTGCCCCAAACCACATCGTTGCTACCCCTGAAACAATCAAGCCAATCCATCTCTGAACGGTTTGAGCAAGCCAAATCGTCGCACGGTTATCACAATCGAATGAAATTGTCTTGGTAACTATTTCGTGACGAACGTTTCTGGAAATTAGATTGCATCTTGCCCGAAGCTGGCCTATTTTTATGTGGTAGTTTTGAACATTTATTCTGTTCTGAAGAGTGTGATATGCGTGTACAAAAGCATAAAAGTGCATTTACGCTGATTGAGCTTCTGGTTGTTATTTCAATCATTGCGCTGTTGATTGCAATCCTCCTGCCTGCCCTGAGCAGTGCGCGACGACAGGCTGATGTGACCGCTTGCAGCAGCAACCTCCGACAGATCTCGATCAGTGGCACAAGTTATGCGACCGATGAGAAGAGCCAGTTGCCGCTGCCTCCTATCTGGTTCTCCAGTGCGCCATACCACACTCGCAACGCATATGCCGCAGGAGAGTGGCGTGGGATGGGACTGATGCATCAGAAGGGATACTTTTCTGAGCCCCGTAGCTTTTACTGCCCACGACAGCCCGCCTCCTGGCTTCAGTACGAAAACCACTTGGACAGCAACGGCAAATGGGGTCCACCTGCCACTGGTACTGCGTATGTCCGTGTCGCGTACCACTGGATTCCATACAAAGACACAAACGTGCCTGGCTTCCTGCCTTATTCCACACTTGATGATTATGAGCCTGATAAACCAGTGGCGACAGATGTCATTACGGGCCTCGCCTCACATGCCCACCAGCAGGAACAGGGCTGGAACGGGATGTTCATCGACGGGCACGTGAGCTTCGTCAGTGGTGGCGAGATCGTCACACGTGTCTATCAGCCCGGTATTGCCAACGACTGGACGCTCTTCTCAGAAGCCATCGCCCTGTTTGAAGGGCAATAAGCGAAGCACCCCAACTTGCCTTCTTGACCTATTTTCTATTCTGCGGTGACGTGTTTTGCCCGTTTCGAATTTGATAGGACAAGAAAGCTATACGCTGTCTTTTATCACGGGGAATCGGCGGCAAATGCGAATGATTTTTCATAAAAATAATTGACTTAACCAATGAAGTAGCTATATTTCCCTAGTGCTATCTGACTAGAAGTTCCTGTCGAGAAAAGATCTTTAACACTTGGAGGTTTTAAATGAAGTTTCTAAATCTAACAGCTGCTGCTTGCGTGGCCGGCTTTGGTATCTCGTCATACGCCGCGACAACCCAAGTTGGTGACTTTCGCTTGAACAGCAATGCGTACTCCGTCGATACGGCTTTCGATATCGCATCGCCTGGAGATACAACACGTTCAGTCTTGGGAGCACCCGTTGCCATTAACAGCAACTTTATTGCGGTCACACAAAACCCCGGCGGTACGCCCGATCCGGCTACCGACATCCGGCTCAAAACCTTCTCTTCAGTCACCAACATTATCAATATCAACCGTTACGCGTCTGACCCTGATGGGCCAGGGGTATCTGGCGGGCCACAGCGTGTCGGTGCCGTTCAGTGGTCTTTTGATCTCTCCCCACTCGATACTTATCTCAGCAACAATGCACTCGTACTCACCGCACTTGACCTGAGCCTCTTGACCACTGTTAGTGACACGGGCAAGCCTTACGACGTCTATCTCTCGTATACGAATGCTGGCGAATCGATCACCCTTGCATCTTTGAGCACTAGCGCAAACTCCGGTGATGACAACTATGACAACTTCTGGTTCCCTGCAAGGGCCGCCGCGGAAGGCGATGTCGTAAATGGAACCCACAAGCTGATCGAGAAAGATGTCCTCGGTGCATTGAATCTGGAGAGCAGCATCTTGAGCCTGTACGACTCTGGCGTTCGGGACTTCAACTTAATTGTTTCCAGCGGCGCATTCTTTTCCGGCCGGACCATCAGCATCACGGACGGCTCGGGCCTGTCGATCGATACCGCCCCGATCCCTGAGCCGAGCTCACTCGCACTACTTGGTCTCGGCGGCCTGCTTTTTGCCCGCCGACGACGCTGATCCCGCATAAACATCACAATTACTTCGAAGCGGCTGCTGCAATGCAGCCGCTTTTTCAATACATGCAATCAGCAAGCGAGAACATGATCCAACTGGGCAAACAATAGATCACGCACACCCAGACCTTGCCTAATTACTCACGGTCAAAACCATACAGGGGGAGCAGACGGTAGTAGACCTCAAGGCTCAATACAGCCAAGGCTGTGGTCGTCACTCGGCCACCACGCTTGGCGAAGTTTCGGTCTAGATTGGGATCCCAACTCCCCGTGTGCTCACCGGTCTTGGTTTGTGAGGCGATATAGGCCTCTTTCATATTCTCGTTCCACTGGTCCCAGATCGGTCCCTGGTGCTGGTAGAGCGCAAGTGTCGCGTAGTACTCATAGTAGAACTGTCTTGGCCCGGGTTTAAGCATGTTGGCTTTCATGTATTGGGCCGACTCGTCCATGCGTGCGGTGGTCGGGGGCTCGAGATCCAACTGGCGCAGGAACATCCCTGTGGGCGTCATAGCCGGCCCTCCACCGCTGGGACCAGAGTAGCCGTAACGCCCGCCCTGCTTGCCACCGGACACTGCGTCGAGGAAGCGTTTGGCTTTCTCAAAGGCCTCATCAGGCACCTCGATGCCTGCCATGCTCGCTGAGTGGAGCGCCATCATTTGCCAGCCGGTGACGGACAGGTCGCCCGCTTGTCTGGGTTGATAGCGCCATCCGCCTGCGTCGTGCTGGGCTGCGAGGATGAACTGGATCGCGGCGATTGCAGGCTCTTTGAGCTCAGGATCTTCTGTCAGGGCATACGCTTCACACAGGGCAATCGCTGCGATGCCGTGGCAGTACATCGCATGCTGGTGCTTCGATCCTCGAAGATCACCATCCGGCTTTTGTTGTTTGATCAGCCAGGCGAGTGCCTTGTTGACTGCTTCGTGATGTTTTGGCGTTTTAGACTTGTTGCCGTATTCGCCGTGCTTGATTCCCCAGCCGTAGTAGCAGAGCAGCGCGAGTCCGGCACCTGCCGTGTTGTACTCTGAGGTACTGCCATGCTTGGACATTTCCCAGTGCCCGTCGGGCTCCTGATGCTGGGTCAACCAGTCCAGACCCATTGCGATCGCTCGCTCAGTACCCTCTGAACCACCGAGTTCTTCGATAACGTCAATGCTCGGCTTACCCGTAGTTTTTCGCACCTTGCTCGTAATGGCCCTGGGGTCCAGATCGTGATCCGGGGTCTCGAGTTTCGGTGCGTTTGCAAAAGCATCCAAAGGATCTGCGCCAGGCAGATTCGCAGACAGCCCTGCCGAAGCGTCCTGACCGGTCAGATCAGGCATTGGCAGCGCTGATTCAAACCCCGCAGATGGCTTAACCGTCTCACCACCTGTGTCGGATGTGGCTGCCGCCTCTGTATTTGAGGCGACCGACTCGGCTTGGGTCTGCACATCAATGCTTGGCGATTCGATCTTCTCAAGCTCAAGTTTGGTCGTCTCGACCTTCTGAATCGCCTGTGTGTCAACCTTGAAATCGTCCTGCGTCAGGTCAACCGGCGTCACATCCGTCTCGACTTTTACTTCAAGCTGCGCGACCTCAAGGTCCGGCAAAACCGTCGGGGTCAGTTCTGCCGCGGCAGGCAGAGTCACGTCCTGCAGTGGCAACGGCTCGAAAGATTCAGACTCGCTTGCCGCGGAGGGCGCGGGGTCACTGATCAATGATTCTGGCGCAGATTCGCGTACGATTGCCAGGGGATCAACCACGACATCGGTCGCATCAAACTCAACTTCGCGAAAATCGGCTGCGATTTTCGAAACCACCATCCGTGTCGTCTCGGCGACCTGTGCAAGCTCCTGCTCGGACTCCATCGCGAGTTCTTCCTGCGCTAACGCGTCGATTGTCAGCGCGATCTCAGGTGACTGCGGCTCGCCGCCTTGATCGATCTCCTGAGCGATCAGCCAGAACATCATCAACAGCAGAAGGGCCAGGTGTGCCATGATCGAACCGGCCAGGCACTTGTGGAACAGGCTGGTAATGTCCTGCCACTTCTCAAGGAGATAGATCAGGCCGATGAGGGCCGTGATCGCGAGCAAAATCCACCACATGATGCCGTTGAGAAGCGTCTTGAATGCTTCCCAACGGGACAGGTCGAAGTAGCCGATGACCTCACGCGTAGTCGATCGATACAGGCCGAAGTCTTTTTGTGCGGCATTAGCATCGCCCGCAGCCAAGTCAGCGTTGGTACTGAACAGCAAGTCAAAGCCGTCCATCCGAACTGCGGGGTCAATCACCTCGCCTTCATCGATGTACACATCGACGCGTTCGGGCTGCCGGGCTTCTCCATCAACGATGCGCGAAAGATAGAGCTGAAAGCCTTTGTCGCTGTCGCGATCACGGTCCGAGGCCAGGAAGACATAGCCGCCGCGCTCACTCATCGCCGCTTCAATATCATCCTTTGTCGAGTTCAAGCCCCCAACGGGCTTACTGTCGGCGAATGATGGTGATGCAACCTCAGGTGGATCAGTTTGCTCGATGTCCTTTGCGGGATCAACACGCTTGGCGAAGTAAATATCGTTTGAGGCATCGCCACCTTTACGGTCGGAGGTAAAGAACAAGCCTGAGCCATCCGCCGCCGGCGCCGGTCCGGTTTCATCGCTCGCTGTATTGATCGCCTCACCCAATACTACGGGAGCCGACCAACCCACGTCCGACGCCGTGGCGACATACAGGTCGTAGCCCCCCACCCCACCCTCGCGGTCTGAAGCAAAGTACAAGTGCTTGCCGTCTACCGAAAAGGCTGCACCACGCTCATTCGAGGCGGTATTCAGCATGTCCAGCGGCAACGGCCGACTCCACGTCCGGCCATCCCACGTCGAGACATACAAATCCGAATCAGGCTCGGCGTCTTCGCTCTTCGATGACTCGTGCGCAAGGATCATCATCGTGCCATCAGGCGAGAAGGCAGCAGCGACCCGCCCCTGCCCGATCTGATCAACTTCCGCATCTTCTTCTGGTGGCGCCTCAAAGGTGCTCTGTTTCGGGTCATCCCACAGCACCATGCGGTGCCGATCTTCATCAACCTCGACACGGATGCCCTGCTCGTCCGTAAAGTACGACCATGTATCGTCCTGCAACTTGTTGTAGAGCATGACGCCCGCCGTCGCGGTAGCGACCAAGGCCAGAACCGGCATGATCCATCGCCGCCATGTGCGACGCGGTGCCACGGCCTTCACTTCGCTCACAGGTGTTTGCTCCGATGTGCTTGGCGTTGGGTTATCCATGGGCCACCTCCCCCCGCGGCATCGGCTTCCGAAGTGCGTAGCGTGTGCTGATCACGAGCACGATCAAACCGGCAAGCATCAGGATCAGCAGGCCGATATTGTCGACAAACCATGCCGCTGCAGGCCGTTTGCTGTAATCATGCTTGCGGACGACGCGTTTACTCATCACGCTGTTCAGCGAGCTGCCCGCCTCTTCTCCAGCCGAATTGAACAGCAGGTTGAATCCTTCCATGCGTAATGCGGGAGCAGACTCATCCCCAGCCGTATTAATCTCGGGGCCGAGGTTCGTCGGCTCGACAGGGACAAGGTGTTCCTTGCCATCGTCAGCCAGTTGCCTGCGGAAACGAGCCCGGTACAGGTCGCTGCCACCCAACCCTCCATCACGATCCGATGCAAAGTAAAGGAAGTCGCCGTGATCGGTCACCGCCGGTCCGGTGTCGTCTCCGGTTGAGCTGAGGTCTGCCAGATGTCCAGCGTGCCGGAACAGCGGGGCTTCGGGGATCTCTTCGATTGGGAGCAATTGATCTGCATACCTGGGCGACAATTCCGGGTCAGGCTCATTGCCCAATCCATAGAGCGGCGTATATCGGTAGTGAGCCTGTAACGAGAGTGCAGCGAGAGCGGTTGAAACGATCGATCCCATACGTGAGCCGTGCGGCCCAGACGCGATCCAGGCACCGTCGCTGCGCTGGGCTGAAGTGAGCTTGTCACGCATCGCCGTCAGCCAGTTCCGCCAGACCGGCCCCTGATGCTGATAAGCCGCGAGCGTGCCGTAGTACGCATAGTAAAGATCAGCGGTATCAAAGCCGCGTTTCTCTACGATGGCCGCAGCCTCGTGCGACAACATGCTGTAGCTGGACAAACCAAGGAGTTGATTGCAGAAAAACCCAACCGCATTCATGGCAGGCGTACTGCCGTTATTACCCGCAGGTCCCGTATAGCCGAATGCTCCGCCGTGCTCGCCGGAGCTGACAAACTTCAGAAAGTTACGGGCACCATCGATGGTCTTATCCTGCACGCGCAAGCCAGACATTTCGGCGCTGGCCAAAGCCATGATCACCCAGCCAGTCACTGACAGGTCCCCCGCCTGGCCCGGGCTATACCGCCAGCCGCCTGCCTCGTGCTGCGCTTCCTCAATGAAGTCGACCGCGGATTGCGCCCGGGGCTTGAGTGCAGGGTCCTTGGTGACGCCGAAGGCTTCGATCAAAGCAAGGGCTGCGATACCGTGGGAATACATGTCGCCCTTGGGGTCCTTGCCACGCAGATCGCCGGTCGCCTTGTCCTGTTGTTCGGTGAGCCACTCAATACCCTTGCGGACCGTGTCCTGGTATTGAGAGGATTGATCGTGCGTGTAGCCCCGGCCATAAAAGGTCAATAGCGCGAAGCCCGTCGCGCCCATGTCGTGTTTGCTATCGCCGCCATCCTCGGAAAGGTCCCATCGGCCGTCTTCGGATTGCTTGCTTGCGAGGTATGCCAAGGCCTTGTCGACTGCCGCCTCGGTCTGAGTCGTTCCGCCAAGTTTGCCCATCACTGTTTCGTCCGCGAGCGCCCCTTCGCGCAGCGAGTACAGCATGCTCAGCTGCCGTTCAACCGCCAATTCGTAGGGCGGATTATGCGCGGCAAGTTCTGCGGCATAGAGATCGTAATCGGTCTTGAGTGCTTCAATCTCATCTTCACTGAGTTGCGTTCCATCCCCCTCGATACGTTGCCGCGGGCGGTTGGATGCGAAGTACAGTGTCGAGTGGTCAGGTGATGTACCGGGGTCAATCTCATCAAACGGCGTATTGACACGGCTGGTCAGCGGCAGCGGCCAGGCGTATTCGACGCCGTCCCACCGCGCGACCCAGATATCCATGCCGCCTCGTCCCCCGGGACGATCACTCGCAAAGAAGAGGAACTGTCCGTTTCCACTGAGACATGGCGCAGTCTCTTGGAACTTACTGCTCAGTGCCCGCATCGGCCGGGGCTCGGACCAGGCTTGGCCATCCCAACGCCGAAGGAAAAGATCCATCGTGTCGTCCTTCCCGGACGCGGCGTACACCATGCGGGCCCCATCAGACGAAACCGTCGGATCGATAACGGGCTGATCGCCTTGCAACTGCTCGTCAAGCAACAGGGCAGGCTCCCAAAGCACGTACCCGACCTCAACGTCACGAGAGACCTGCTCAAATGAAACCACGTCGGTGTAGGTGTACCAACGGTGCGGCTGGAGGTAGAGGAAAGTCCAAACCATCGCGGCAACGACGGCGATGACTGCTGACCAGCGGTACACGCGGAATCGCTGCTTACGCGTCAATCCCAGCAGCGTTTTATCCGCTTGCTCAGAGCTATCCTTCGGTTTGTTTGCTGTTGTAGGCATCAATCAGTTCAACGTCTTGACCATGATGTGTGACTCTTTTACCCCAACGAATTTGCAGATCGACAGCACATTCGCCACATAAAGATGCTTGGTTTCCTTGTCCGCCCGGATCAGAACCTTCACGTCAGCGCGATCATCCACGGCCTTCTGCATCGTTGCCTCGAGCTGTTCCTCCGAGACGGGGTTGTCCATGACGACGTAAGCTCCGGACTTTCGGATATTGACCTTTACCACGTCACCCGCCTTGTTGGCCAGCGCCTGGTTGCGCTGATCGATCGGCAGGTCCACGCGGTGATCATCTTCAAGCTGCTTAAAGGTCGTCGTAACCAGGAAGAAAATGATCAGGATGAACAGCACATCCAACAGGCTGGACATGTTGATCACTTCACTGGCGTCGGGTTCACTTGATCGAATACGCATGGTCAGGCTCCTGCCGGGACGCTGCCCCCGGCCTCAACATTGTTTGCATCTGATTTGTCTGCCTCATCCGATTCGGGGGATGCACCCGCCCCACCCGAACCACCGTGGCTCTCGGTATAGGAATAGATGAACTCGGTGCCCGCTTCGTCGATCTCGTCGATCAGGCGGTCTACACGGCCAAGGAGGAACTGGTAGAGCAGCAGCGTGGGGATCGCGATGGTCAGGCCGGCCGCGGTGGTGACCAGTGCTTCATAGATGCCTGAAGCGAGCATCGCGGTCTTTGCCGTGCCGCCGCTGGATGCGGTCTTCTGAAACGCATCGATCATGCCGTAGACCGTGCCAAGCAGGCCGAGCAGTGGTGAGACCGCCGCAATGACCTGCAAGGGACGCAGGCTCCGCTTCATCTTGTTCGCTTCGCGTGAGCCAACGTCTTCGATCGCTTTTTCCACTGCCTCTGGCCCAGCCTCAGAACGACGGATACCCGCCTTGAAGATGTGCCCCACCGCACCGCCGTCCTCATCGCAGTACGCGATCGCATCTTTGCCCGTCCGGTCGCCTTCCCATGCCCTGACGAGCCCGTCGAGGAAGCTCGCAGGCAAGATACGCTCCTTGCTGAGCGAAATGAAACGCTCCAACCCGAGCGTCAGCGCGAGGATCGAAGCAATCGCAAGCGGGATCATCAAATACCCGCCCTTGGCGATCAGTGAGAACATCGTCTCCTTCTCGACCCCGGCCTCATCGCCCGCCTCAGCGGCAAGCGACTCCATGCCGACCATCACCATGCCTAATGCCAACAGCACCCATGCGGTGCGCCCGATCCGTCCTCGAGTGATCATGTCAATGCCCTCTGATATGTCCGATCCCATTGGATCTCGAAAATGATTCGTTACTGTGTCCGCAGTTCATCCAGATACTTCTGCGCGACATCCGCCGCGGTCGTCTTCGGGAAGCGTGTGATGACTTCCTTCATTCGTTCGGTTGCCTGATCATGCTTACCTTGAGCCAGCAGCACTCGGCCGATCTCCAGCACGGCCTTGGCCTGCCAGCCTGGATAGCCGCGCGAATTTGCATCAACACTGACAAACTCTGCGATCGCTTTGTCGTATTGCTGCTTGTTGAAAAGACATTCACCAATCTGATAACGTGCCTGCACCATCCACTTGTCCAGCTTCTGATTCTGACCGGTCTGGGGCAACAGCTTGCGATACTCCTGCATCGCCTTGTCGTACTGCTGCTGCTTCTCAAGTGCGAAGGCGTAGCCGTACTGGGCATTGCGTTTCCACGCACTTTGTGAGTACGACCTCAGGAAAGAAGCATAAGTCGATGCGGCCTCTTTGTGCTGACCGGTCATGTTCTGCGTCTCGCCGAGACGCAGGCGGATCGACTCGGCCAGCTCAGGTGGCGTATTCTTGATCTTAGACGCGGACAGGAAATGCTCACGTGCGGGGCCAGCCTCGGTCAACGCCAGTCGAGCCTCACCCGCCTGGAAAAAGATCGACGGCAGAAGCGGCGACTTCTGTGCTTCCGGAATCAACGATTCGAACAGGGGGGCCGCCTTCTCGTTGTCACGTTTCTTGAAGTATGCGTTGGCGAGTTGGTAGTTCAGTTCGAACTTCAGTGCCGGGTCCTGAGTCTGCTTGAGCGTCGCGGTCAGTTTCTCGATCACAGCATCCTGAGCACCCGCGTCGAGGTTCAGTTCGGCCAACTCCGATTGCACTTTAATCGCCAACGGGCTGTCCTTGTACTTCGACAGCAGCAGTTCATAACGCTTGATCGCATCGTCTTTTCGCTTTTGCGCCCGATCACACCAGGCCCACTCGTAGACGGCCTTGTCGGCAAAGGCCGCGTCGGGCCACCGCTCCGTTACCTGCTTGAAATAACCAGCAGCCTGCCGCCAGTCATCTGCACGTGCATAGGCAAGGCCGGTGTAGTAAGTCATCAAACCGAGGTGCGGGTGTTCTTTATACCGACCGGCAACGCCACGCAGGTGGTTGGCCGCATCCTTGTACTTTTTGGCATTGACCAAGGCAATACCCTGCTGCAGCGCCGCGTCTGCTCCCAAAGGCACGCCCTTGATCCCTTTACGGTTACCGGCTTTGCTTGACGCCTCGGCGAAATGCTGGGCGGCCTGCTCGTATCGCCCCTTGGCCGAGTCGACCCAGCCGAGGTAGTAAAACACCCTGCCGGCCTCTTTCTGGGCAATGGGCGATTGATAAAGCTTGTTGCCACGATCCTTGTAGCCGTTGATAAACGTCGAGAGCGTGCTGTGCGCACGGTCCAGTTCCTCGGTCTCATAGAACAGCTTTCCAAGTTCTGCCAAAGCAAGCGGCAGGTGTGGCGATGCCTGGCCATACCCTCGGACAAGCGAGTCAAAGCAACTGATCGCCTCACCCTTGTTACTCAAATGCGCATATGACACACCGAGTTGTACAAGCGCGTCATCAACATTCGTCGCTCGAGTAACCCGGCCACCCTTCTGCAGGGCAGTCGGTTTCTGAACGAACTCTTTCAGGAAAGCTTCCAGAGGATCGACCGACTGTTCCCATTGGGTCTGGCGGAAGTAGTTGTCGCCGACGAGGAAGGCGAGACGAGCGAACAACTCACCCTCGGGTGCCTTAGCAAGCAGTGGAACCGCGAGTTTATTCGACTCTTCATGTCGGCCCGCGTGATGGTGCACCTGCGCAATTCGGAACTCGGCGGCGAGTTGGGCCGAGTGCTCCTTGTTCTTTTCCAAGTAGTCACGGTATGCCTGCAAGGCCTCGTCGTGCCGTCGCAGCATGTAAAGATTTTCCGCCCGGTGGAACCGCACATCCCCTACAAGGGCATCCTCAGGAAACTTCTGCAAGAACGTGTCGGTCGTGCGCAGGCTGTCGTCATACTTGCCGAGTTTGTGCTCGCAGACCGCACGCTGGCTTAGGACAGCCGGCATATTGCGGTGATTCGGCCGACGTTGTTCCACCCGCCTCAGCAGGTCACGCGACTCATCCCACTTTGGCGCGGGCTGAAGCATCAGCGCGTTTGCGAGCGCGTAGTCGATATCTGCAACGATCGTACTCGGCTGCCCGCCCGGACCAACCTTAAAACCATTCTTGTACCAGGGCTTGGACTTGGCACCCTGCAATACGGATGCCGCCTCGGCATAACGATTTTTGCGGCTTTCGTCCCGTGTCAACACGCGGCTACGCCATAGCAATGCACGCGCTGCGACTTCGTCATTTTGATTCTCAAGTCGCCTGAAACCATCATTGGCCTGCTTGCCTGCCCCCGTCTCCATCTGACAACGCGCAATGCGGAAACGTGCCTCTCGTGCAAGCGGTGCATCATTGCCCGCATCCTTCGTCGCTTTCAAAAACGCATCGTAGTCAGCAAGCGATTCCGACCAACGCTCACGCTGGAACTTGATCGCCGCCAAACGGTACTGAGCATCTGCGGCCTGTTTCCCACTGAGCCCCAACAGGGCCGATTGCAACGCCTTCTCTGCCTGCTCCAGGTCATTTTCAGCGAGGTGGCAGGCGCTCAGTAGTTGATCGATGCGCGTAACCCAGTCCTTCGCCTCGGCTTTAGAGGCCGCCGCGCGTGATGTGCCAAGCACCTTGATCGCCTCGGATGCTTTTTCAAGCCGATACAGAGCCGTGCCCTGCTGGTACCCCGCCCGGATTGACTGCCCCGTGTTCGGCTCAAGCTTGCCCAGCTTCGTCGCCCACTGAACCGTCTCTTCCCACTGCCCCTTGGCGTAGTGCAGGTCAATCACCGCCGCAGTGGCTCCAGCACGCTGAGCCTTATCCGGCAGCTTGTCCGCCGCGTCGGTCAGGCGCTTCAATGCCTCATCGTCCTTGCCCGTACTGATCAGGCACTGGGCGTGGAGCAGCGTCAGTTGGCCGCGATCCATGGATTGATCAAGGTTTTTCGTGTCGAGCAGGTGCTGGAAATGCGGCAGCGCCTTGTCCGCCTGTTTCAGGGCGAAGTAGCTCAACGCCAGACCATAACGGGCCTGTGTGACTTTTTCGTGGTTACCGTATCGCTTGAGAAAGTCTTCGTACTGCGATGCAGCGATCGGATAGAGCTTGCGGTTGTAGCTGGCGTTCGCGGCGTAATACAGGTCCATCGCCGGATCAGCCGCCTCTTCCTGTGCGAGCGCTGCAGGGCAGGCGAGGAACAAGGCGATCAAAAGCATCCATATTGAGGCAGTGATACTGCCGCCAAGCCGATTCGCTTGGCCCTTGTCCCAGCCCGACGGAATCGGATGGGTGCTAAGGGTGTTCATAAACACGTGCCCTTCATGATCTCGAGAAATGACGCACTCATCTATCGTGATGAGCACTCGGACCAATTATTACATCAGAATCGAAAAACAACAATCCCACCCCCAATGAGACGGCGAGACAGTCATTCGTATGAGTTATGAACCCTCAGGAGCGAGATTCAGTCAATCACTTCCAGTGTGGGGATTGGCACAACGCATCGGCCGCCCCATTCCCGGATGTAGCTGAGCTGTTCCACGATCTCCGTTCGAAGATTCCATGGCAGAATCAGGACATAGTCC
This sequence comes from Phycisphaeraceae bacterium, assembly GCA_049611445.1. Lineage (GTDB taxonomy): Bacteria > Planctomycetota > Phycisphaerae > Phycisphaerales > Phycisphaeraceae > JAHQVV01. Next base: position 24,854 of record JBMZAP010000012.1, read on the forward strand.
GGTTCCGCTTCGTGGATGCGGTCCGGCTCATGGATCGGGATATGAACACCGGGCACATATCGACCATGCTTATAAGTATTGCGGTCCACGGTCCATGCCAGCAGGTCTGGACGGATCCCGCAGCAGTTCAGAAGCGTGCTGCCCTTGCCCGGAGCGCCATAGCCGACAACGGTCTTGCCGTCCCGCTTAGCATCCAAAAGAAACCGCAGAAGATCATGTTTGATTGTTTCAACACGCGAGGCGAAGTCCGCGTAAGTCTTCAGGTCGGTGATGCTATAGGCCCGTTCACGTTCCAGCATCGCCTCGACCGCGGGGAGCGGGGACGCATGCGGCCCGCTGTTGTGGCCGGCGAAGATCCGAAGTGAACCACCATGCGTTGGTAGTTCCTGCACATCGAAGATCGTCATGCCATGCGCGGCAAAGAGCTTGACCATCGTGGTAAAGGAGTAGTAACAGAAGTGCTCGTGGTAGATCGTGTCGAACTGCGTCTGGTCCATCAGGTTCAGCAGATGCGGAAACTCGACGGTGATCACGCCCGAGTCCGCGAGCACGATCTTCATCCCACCGACAAAATCATTGAGGTCCGGCACGTGCGCGATTACGTTGTTGGCAATCAGCAGGTCAGGCCGCTGGCCCTCATCGACAAGCGCTCGCGCAAGTTCACGGCCAAAGAAGTCAACACGGGTCGGCACACCCTTCTCCTCTGCGGCAGCCGCACAGTTCGTGGCTGGCTCGATACCCAATGCGGGAACACCTCGCTTAACAAAATACTGCAGCAGGTAGCCGTCGTTAGAGGCCAGTTCCATGACCTTGCTCTGATCGTTATAGCCAAAGCGATCAATCATGCTGCCCACATAGTGTTCGCAGTGTGCCAGCCAGGAATCTGAAAACGAAGAGAAATAGGCGTACTCGCCACCAAAGATTGCCTCGCCGCTGACATATTCCTTGAGCTGGACGAGCCAGCACTGATCGCAAACATAAGCATGCAGCGGGTAGGAGGTCTCGGGACGATCGAGTTCTTCTTGACTCAAAAAACTCTCACATAACGGCGTGTAGCCAAGATCGACGAAGGTGTGCTTGAGCGCGGCTCCGCAGAATCGGCAGCACAGGGACGATGCCTGCTCGTCGCTTTTCTGCACCTCAACGTGGGCACTGGGCTGGTCGGTAAGGGTACTCATCAGTTGTACTTTCGGTAAACAATATTGCTGGCAGGGCCGACGAGATGCGTTTCCGCCCCGTCTTCCAGTGCCCGCTGATAGATCGGCATCGCACCATCAAACGCGGCGATTGTGCGGTCAATATCTTCATCGGTGTGTGCATAAGCAACCACAAGCGAAGGCCCGAGCACACCTCGCTTGATCAACTCCTGGATCAATAACGAGCGGTATGCCTGCGAGGGTTTGCCGTCCGGATCCTTCGCACCAAAGACGAGGTTGCAAGGCTTTCCAAGGATCGGCACAAAGTCCGACAGGCCGTGCTGAGCCACGACGCGCTGAATCCCAGCGGCGAGCCGCATGCCTTTCTTCTCGAGTTCTTCGATCACTGGGTTTTCTTGATAGAAGTTGATACAAGCAATCGTCGCGGCAAGTGCATGGGTCTCGGCACCATGCGTGGTTGAGAGCAGAAACACACGTTCTCTGTCGTGCTCAATGCCGCCAAGTTCCATGTATTCACGTTTGCCGCACAGCGCCGAGCAGGCAAAGCCATTGGCCATCGCCTTGCCAAAGGTGCTCAGGTCCGGCTCAACATCAAAATACTCCTGCCCACCGGCGATCGCGAGGCGGAAGCCGCAGATCATCTCGTCGAGGATGAACAAAGCACCATGCTCGTGGCACAGATCCTTGACCGCCTGCAGGTAGCCGGGCTGCGGATCCTCGTACTTCACTGGCTCAAGAATGACACAGGCAATCTTTCCGGGGTTTTCTTCAAACCGCTGACGCAGCGCATCAAGATCGTCATAGGGAAACGTCACCGTCATCTCTTTGATGGACTGGGGGATACCCGCGTCCATCGGGGTCGTGCCGATGAACCAGTCGTCGTAACTGAAGAACGGTTGGTCGTGGCACAAAGCGACCATCTCCCGCCCTGTCACCGCCCGTGCGAGCTTGACCGCACCACTTGTTGCGGTAGAGCCGTCCTTGGTGAATTTGACCATGTCCGCATAGGGAACAACTTCCAGCACTGCCTCGGCACAGGCCAGCTCCAATTCGTGCGGCCTTGTAAAGCTTGCGCCCAATTCCATCGCTTCGCGTGCAGCAGCGACAATCGGTTCAATATTGTGACCGAGCCCGACCGCCCTGCCACCCATGCCGTATTCGATGAACTCATTGCCGTCGACATCCCAAACATGGGCCCCTTTGCCGCGCATGATCATGCCCGGAGACAACTCAGGGTATTGATCGTCGCCCTTGGCATACGTATGGCAGCCGCCGGGGATCAGGCGGTGGATTCTGGATTGGAGTTGCTTGGATCGTTCAAATTGCATGGTTCTCATTGCCCCTCCGACACGAATTCAGGCGTGTCGCATGTCAGGTATTCTTGAATCTGTTCCCGGCTGATCGCATCAATTCGCTCGCCGCATGACCAGGCGCGGTACCAGGCAACCGTGTGCTCGATCGCCTGTTCGACACTCCATTTAGGCCGCCAACCTAGCTGCCACATCGCCTTGTCAATCGACAGACGAAGCACGCCTGCTTCATGCGGCAGATTAGGGTCGCTGCCATCGATCCAACCAGGGCTTGGAGCATCACTGTCGGCATTCCATGCCTCGATGATGGCGGACACGACGTGACGCACCTGCCATTCGTTGCCGGGCATCGGGCCGAAGTTCCATGCGTCACACCAGTTAGGATCATCAGAAGCCAGCATCGTGTTGGCAAGGGTGAGGTAGCCGCTGAGACAATCCAGGACGTGCTGCCACGGCCGAACCGCATGAGGTGCACGGACCTCCAACGCCTTGCCCTCGCTCTGTGCCCGCATCAAGTCTGGAATAAGGGCGAAAGGAGTAAAGTCCCCGCCGCCAATGACATTTCCCGCGCGGACAATGGCGAGCTTGACGCCATGTTCAGCGATTCGATCGGCCGGGAAAAACGATCGACGATATGACGCCGCGAGGATATCGCAGGCCGCCTTGCTCGCACTGTACGGGTCGTGCCCACCGAGAGGATCGGTCTCACGGTAGCCCCAGACATGCTCACGGTTTTCGTAGACCTTGTCGGTCGTTACGACAATTACCACGCAGGGTCGACCCGCATCGCGCACCGCATCCAGTAAAGCCGCCGTACCAAGTACATTGTCTGCGTAAGTGTCGTAGGGCGCTTCATACCCGGTCCGAACAACCGACTGTGCAGCCAGATGCAGGATCACATCAGGCTCAGCGTGCTTAACCGCGCAACTGAGCTTTGAGCGGTCGAGTAATTCGGCCTGATAGTGTCTTGTCAATTGCGTACGCATGTCCGCAAGTTCGAAGTGGCTGGGATCGGTTGGCGGAGCCAGCGCATAACCGGTGACGCGTGCTCCAAGTTCGCGCAGCATCATCGTGAGCCAGGAGCCCTTGAAGCCGGTGTGACCGGTCAGCAAGACAGACTTGCCAGCGAGTTGGCTAAAGGGAGAATCAGACATTCAGCAACTCGCAGTCCAGACCCAGTCCAGCAATCGTTCCAGCGATCTCGTCATGCCAGTGGCGGTTGCTGACGAGGACGACATCCGGTCGCGACTCGATCAATGCATCAGGGGCGATTACCTGTTGACCCGCCCGCGGAAGATACCGACACTGTCGTGCTGGGTTGACATCAACCACGCGGCGAATACGCTCAGCTCCCGGCACGGTATTCAGAAAATTGATGCCCTTGCCACCCGAACCCCAGAGCACCACATCGCGTCCTGCGTGAATCCAACCATCGATCTTGCTTGACCATTCGGTCGCGCGCCGACGCTGGGCCTGATCAAACGCTGCGAGATTAGCCGGGAGGCGACCTTCCACTGTGACATCATGGTCTATGTCACAGTGCTGCACTTGCTTTGCAACGGCTTCGACATAGACGCACTGAGGGTTCAACTCAAACGGAGCAGCATACGTGACCGAAAAGCCCGAGCGTTCGAATAAGCCGCGTAGCGTCGGGATGTCGTAATAGCAGCACTGCTCGTAGAAGATGCTCCAACCCGCGCCGCTATCGAAGATATGTCCGCGTTCGGGCGACTCGAAATAGACCGGCATCCCCCCCGCCTGCGGCAATGCCTGGCGAACCGACTTTAAGAACGCATACGGCTGAGGCAACAGCTCAAACATGTCCAGACCGCACAATAGATCAAACGACAGGCTGGCATGCTCGGGACCAAGTAAACCCCTGATCCAGGTAATGGCTTGGTCGCGGACAGGCTCAGTTCCTTCGGCAGGTACTGATGGATCGATCCCGATGCCATTACAACCCGCACGCTCACACAATCGACGAAGAAAATGCCCTATGCCACAGCCGACCTCAAGCACAGTCTTGCCCGGCAGGTCATACCGCTCAATCAGACGCTCGATAATTGAATCCAGGAAACGCATGAACTGATCCGACGAAGTCAAAGAGGCGTCGTAACCAGGCGCAAAGTCCATTTTGGTGGCATCATAGGCCGCGTTAAAGACCAGGCCGCATCCCGGGCAGTAACAAAGTTCGATATCCGCCTGTGGGGCGCATCGCGCCTCCGCCTCACTGGAATAGGTCACGCCAACATGCACAGGCTGATCGGACAAGCGATAGAAAGGTATCGCACTGATCGAGTTGCACCCCGGGCACACCTTGCCTGACGGAGTGGTTTGCCGAAGGCCAGAAGTCATGCTTTGATCAAGCGTGCTCATCGACAACAGCCTTTCGTTGCCGCTTATCTCGGCCACCCGAGAACAACTGGCTGTGGGTTTTGCTGATCAATTTATATGCAGCAGATCGTGAAATCTTGGATGCAGTCAGCCTGCGCCATTTGCCGATCTGTAACGGGTAGAGACAGACCCACCCAGTGCATCGAAGCGCGGTGTAGACATTTGGAGAGAACCACCAGGCCATCTGCAGGTAACCACGCATAAATGCAAAGCGATGGAACGAGTTACCTTCGCGGTCATGCGTCGCTGGCAGGTCCGACTCGGCCTGCCCGGCCGTACTTCCGTCACGACCTTCCTCGATCGTGTCGTGGTCCATTTCCAGAAACAGAATCTCGTCAATCAGGTGATATCGCCCAACGAGGGCAAGCCCGGCAAACATCACCTTATGCCAGCCATAATGGTGCTCCAAAAGGCCGGTCCTCAGTAGTGCCTCGCGTCGTATCACTGCAAACACACGCGCCCCCCAACCGTGCTTAAACAAAACATCGGCAAAGCGGCGGTGCGGGACCGACGAAGTCGCTGCTTCCGCAGAGCCGGCAGGGTCGACCCCGTAAAGTCGATTGCCGGAGAAATCAATGTAATCAGAACGGCTGTGGCAGCAGACAATCGCTTCATCCTCATCAAGCGTTGTCACGCATCGCTCAAGAAAAGTCGGATCGTGGATTACATCAGCTGCAGTCCATTTGAATAACTCGCCACGAGCCATCTGGACTGTGTAATTGAAGTTGTATTGAATCCCCATATTCCTAGGCTGCCGCTCGTAACGGATCCGTGGATCACGTGCCACGTACTCCTTGCAGATCTCGGCGGTGCCGTCGGTTGAGCAATTATCAGAGATCAGTAATTCGAAGTCGGTGTACGTCTGTGCCAGGATCGAATCCAGCGACTGGCGCAAATTAGCCTCCGCATTAAACACCGGAAAGCCGATGCTCACATGCGGGATGTGCGTGGATTGATCTGCGTTGTTTCGGGTCTGCTCTGACATTTCTGATCGGGATTCTTTCTAAAAACGCTCTCTCGGTCCTCGCTGCAAGTATGCCACGGCGGCCATTACGTACAAGCCAATTCCTCTGTTCCAGTGCCCTGTCGCTCGGGCTAACCTGCCTGCGTAAAATGGGGAAATTCTGAGGATCAGTTGGGTCAGCACTGACCTGTATATCTACATCACAAGCTTGCGGGCATGGAATCCCTCCGCATAGCGGCTGGGTGATTGGCACTCCAGACCACGCAGTCGCATAACCGCTCGGAACGTGTCTTCGGTATACCACGGCTTGTTAGCTTGACTTGGAAACGCGGACATCAGGTGCTCCACCTTCCGCTGAACGTGTGCGGACGAAAGCTGCACAAGCAGATTGGGTTGTCCGAGATCACCCTCATATTTAGGAATCTCATATTCGAGCACCACATGGTTCCGGAACGTACACCCAGTCATCTCGGAGACCACACGGTGATCCTGGTGCGCATCATCCGGCCGGTGCGTGAAGATTACATCCGGCGATAACTCCGAAGCGAGCGTATGAAATGCCTCCTTGATCGCTTCTGCCTGTGAAGGGAAAAAGCTATCACGGAATTCATATCCACGGAACGAGCGATCTGTCACATCAGACAGGAAAACTTCAGCGCTCTGACGTGCCTCTATGGCACGCGCCTGATCGCCACTGAACACAACCCAGTGCACAGCCAGTCCCGGATATTGCTCAATTAACTTACGCAACGTCCCACCGCACCCAATCTCGATATCGTCGGCATGGGCACCCAAACAAAGTACTGTCTGTAATTGTTCGAAACAGGCTGGAATCATGCCGGCACACCCGCGTGAAGACGGTTTGGTTGAATACCCTTCCAAAGCTCCCAAGGGGCATTCCCTCGTTTGACAAGACTATCCAATGCCTGCTTTTCTTTGAACGTATCCATACAGCCGTAGTAGCCGTTGTGCCGAACCGTATAGAGACGCCCCTCCCTTGTCAGCCTTTCGAAGGGCTCAAGCACGAGTTCTTCACCCTGCTCCATGTAGTCAAAGATTTCTTGTTGCAAGACAAAATATCCGCCGTTCATCCAGACATCTGACTGGGCGATCCCCTTAATGCTCGACACCTGACCACTGGCGGCGTGATTCACAATGTGAAAGCTCTGCTGTGGACGCACACTTGCGAACGTAGCGACTGAATCATGCGCGTGATGGAAATTGATCAGGTCGGGAAGGTGCATGTCACTAACGCCATCGGTGTAGTTCGCTAGAAAGGTCTGCTCACCTTTAAGAAAAGGGCGGACCTTCATCAGGCGTTCACCGATATTGGAGTTGATACCTGTGTCAACAAAAGTAATGCGCCAATCGTCGATATCACTGCTCAACAGTTCAATACCCTTGCCATTGCCGTGCAGGACAAAGTCATTGGAAACACTTTCCTCATAGTTAAGAAAATAATCTTTGACAGAGTTCGCCTGCCAGCCAAGGCAAAGGATGAAATCACGGTAACCAAAATGCGCGTAGTACTTCATCACATGCCAGAGAATCGGACGAGAGCCGACCTGCACCATTGGCTTGGGGATTTTTTCGCTTGCTTCACGCATACGCATGCCCATACCACCGCAGAACAGGACAACCTTCATCTTGTTTCTTTCTTTTCTCATCCGGATCTGCTTTCGCACCTTATCGCAACAGTAGAGGTAGACACCCATTATGTTCAGACTAAACGGCCGGCCCGATCGTGTTTTTCAATACCTTGTCAATAAGAACCATCGATAGATACCTGGTTACTTAGCGGGTTAGAAGACGGGTCTTCCTCGCAGGACTGAGATTATTCGGGCGGGAGAATATCACTGGCTTCGACCGCCCGACTACGCTTTGAATCTCGGTCTTGCGCGGCCGTATCACCGGGGAACTCGCTCGTACTCTTCAACTCCCAGTCATCACTGTCGAAGTCTGAATCGTTGTCCGCAAAGACCGCAGCGGCGAGGATTCCTGAGCCAGCGGGGACATCGCTTGCCGCGTCATCAATACCTTGCTCCAAATCAGTGAGATCATTCGGGTCAAAGTCTGCGGCAGCACTGCCCTCGGCGGCATCTTCAACCGAGTCGGGGCCCTTCGGCTTGCTATGGTTAAATACTGTGCCGATGACCGTCGCGCCTACGACCTTCATATAGGAGATCGTCTTGTCCAGCGCCTTGCTCGATTCGCCTTGTGGAATCACGATGATGGCGCCATCCGATTGGCTGGTCACGAGCAGCGCTTCAACGCTACCGGGTACCGGCCCGGTATCAAACAGGACGAGATCAAACTGATCCCGTGCCTGGTCCAACAGGTCTCTGATAAAGGCGTCAGACATCATGCCGATGTGGTGTGTTTCTGCATCAGATGCGGGCAGGAGCCAGAGCCCATCGACGGTTGCCTTCACCGCGCATTCTTTCAGCGGCCGGCCTTCGAGCATCCCAACGACGCCAATCTTCGACGTGGCATCGGATTGAGCCTGTGGCCGCTGCTGCTCGTCGCTGATATAGCCATGGCCGACAGCGATGTCATCGAGTGACTGAGTTTCATCCACGCCGCCCTCATGATCGATCGGGCCGAATGGAGCAATGTGGCCAGGGTCAGCGGGCCTGCCCACCTGACCACGGATGATTCTGGCAGCGAGATCGCAGTCGACCACGAGTGTCCGCGTGCCCGAGATCGCAAGTGAAGATGCCACGCCGATCGTGATACTGGTCTTGCCTGCACCGCGGCGCGGGCTGGTGAAGGTGTAGGACTGCGTTCCCTTTTGGCTAGCCTGGATCTGCAAAACCGCACGGATCTGGTGAATGGACGAGGCAGTAGAGGTGAAGTTCGGTGACGTCAGGCGATCGCCAATGCAGAGTTTGGGAACCGAGCCCAGCATCGGCAGTTCACGGACCGTCTCAACCTCTTCGAGGTCATCCTGGCTACGAACTGTGACGCTGGTCGGAGCGGGAGCCCTCACTACGGCAGCAGTCTGCAGTTCTTCACGTGCTTTACGCGAGTCGCGCAACTCAGAACGAACTGCGAAACAGCAGCCAAGGAAGAGGCCAAGGAACGCGCCTACACCATACGACTTGACCTCAACAGGCGAGGTCTTCTTCGTCGCGACACGAGGTGGATCGATCACGCGTACAGGCGTAGGACGTGCCTCATTCGCCTTTTCCTGAAACCGCTGCATAGCGGTTTCAAGATCCGCACGATGCGATTCGGCCTGGTGGTAGAGTGATTCCATATGGGCGACCGCCTCTTCACGGATCCGCGCTTCTGCAATGACATATCGTTCAGCAACCGTGTCGTACTCGTTCTGCACCTGCCTACGCATACGGTGATCGGGTGCCCATGATTCGGGCATCGAACGCAGTTGCTGATCCAGCATGCTCATTTCACGGCTTAAGAGCAGGAGATTACTCAGGCCGATGGTCTGAACATCTACGCCGGCCTCCTTCAGGATCTGCTGAAGCAGATTGATATCACGATCTGCCGCCACAGCGCGGTCTCGCCTGGAACGGGCAAGTTCTGCTGCGATCTCCGCCTCACTGAGTTGCTGTGAGTGGAAAAGCAACTGCTGAGCGAGCACTTCTTCGTCAATAACAGACGTCGTTGGCTGATCTTCCTCAATTGGTGTCATCCCGCGAACAGGGATACCCTGCTGATCGAAGTAGGCATAGATAACCGCCGAGATCAGATCAGACGCCTGTTTGGGATATTCGCTGACAAAACGGATCGAAACAGTTTCCATCTCGTCCGATGCGGAGACTTCCATCTCCTTGCGGAGGAAATAGAGTGGGTGATCAACTTCTTTTAATAATTCACTGTTTGCAACTTCAGGGTCTTGAAGAGCCTGCTCAAGTACCGCGCTGGAATGCAGCATGGCGGCATGCGTTGACGGTGCCGAGGTTGAAAGACCTCCGGAAGATAGGGGCGAAGCGGGTGCTTCCGGGTTCGCACGAAGCACGACGATCTCGGCCCGGCTCTCGTACTTCTCGGGTGCATAGTGATGGTACAAAGCACCCAGACCAACGCCGACGATCAACCAGAACAGAACCGTCCACTTACGATACAACAACACCTCGATCAGGCTGCGCGGAGGAGCCGCCTGGGGCGGCACCGGCCCATACCCGTACGGCACATACTGAGTCGGCAAAGGTCTTGCCAACCCATACTGTGGGCGATGCACTTGTCGTGAAAGGCTTGTCTCTTGACTCACGGTTTTTCCTGTCCCCTGTGCTCGTCCCCTGATCATCCCTGTCGAAGCGGGTGACGAAGCTCGTTCTAATCGTGGTCATCCCTTGACGCACGACTCTTCCTTCCGGAACACTCGAAAAGTAGCCGACAATGTCGACAACGCCAATGGTAATGAGGTATTTTCCGAAGAATACTGAACACCGATTTAATAATGGGTAAGCCTGGGACTCTAGGTAGAGTAGGGGTAGAACGAAGGTATCAAACAGCATGGTTGTAACGATAATCGCGAATCCTGAATGTCTCGCTCACAAGGCCCTCTCCTTCGCGGGATGCCTCCTCATCCTCACTGCAATGCTGGCCTGTGACCGGCGTGCTGACACGCACACAACCGATACTGCTGAACCGGTCATCAGCCATCACACCCCTTCTGATCCACTTGTACTGCGTGGGCAAGATGGGATCACACTACGCGGACTGGCGATCACGTCTGACCCCGCGATAGAACTACATGGCTGCAAGAACATCACGATCATTGATTGCGATCTAACCAGGATCATCGTGGGAGGATCCAGCAACGTCCGTATCGTGAACAACTTCATACACGACAGCAATGAAGAAGCAATTTACCTCGATGACTGTGATGAGATACTCGTTCAGGGCAATCGAATCGAACGCGTGAAGACCGGCGTGCTTGCCCATCAATCCGCCGGCATCAAAGTCATTGGCAATTACTGCCGAGACGTCCTTGGCCCCTTGCCCGGCGGGCAACTCGTACAGTTCGACAAGGTCTCAGGGGCGGGGAATGCAATCACCCATAACTACGCGGTGAACTATTTGGGCTCCAGCAATCCTGAGGACATGATCAGCCTCTACCAATCGCATGGATCTCGAGAATCACCCATCCTGATCAAGAACAACTACCTCGTCGGCGATCCTCAATTGGGGAGCCAGGGTAAGAGCGACTCCGGCTCGGGCATCATGCTCGGAGACAACGGAGGGAGTTGGCAGATCTGTCGCAACAATACGCTGCTCAGCCCGGGACAGGTCGGCATCGGCGTCGCCGGAGGCGAGTACATCTATGTTCAGAATAATTTCATCCTGGGTAAACAATCCGATGTCTCAAACGTCGGGATCTATGTCTGGAATCAGTACAAAGACAAACCCGCAGGCCAAATCGGACTGGACCAAAACACCGTGGGCTGGACGAATCGCGAAGGAAAAGACAACCCTTATTGGGAAGGTGGTGGATTCCCCGTCATTACCAATACAGGATTTAATTTTGGTGGCTATGAGGCAATTCGTCGCACCGGGGTACCGAGTCCACCGAGCGAGGCGCCTCAGCCGCCGGTGCCGTTTGTGGAGTCGGAAGAGTAACCTTGGCAGAGTTCGCCGTTGGTCATCGCGGGCATCTGATCCGTCATAGAGCCAAGCATTGCGAAAGCTTCGCTCAGTCGATTCCATTGATTGAACTCTTCGACTTCCCATGAGTGGCCCCAGAGATGGAGCACACCGCCATCGCTGGCAACAGAATTGGCCAAACGCTCCAAGTGATCAAGCCAGTCCCCGTTTTGACCCATCCGGGCGAATCTTATGAAGTTGCCTATACTTCGACGCTTCACAATATTGCGAAGGATCGGCAGCTTGCCGTGTGGCTGGGCCTGCAACGAGGTGGGCATTTCAATAAGGCCATCAAAGGATGGTCTTGGCGGATCGATACTCCACAACTCAACCGTACGAAATCCAGTAAATCCCGCCTCCGCAATCATCGCTCGATGAGAGGGATTGAATCTGCCCGTCGGTGGACAGAACATTTGACAGGTCTGGCCGGTCACGCTGCTCAGCCATGTTTGTGAATCTCGGATCTGTGTCGCCGCCTCATCGTCTGCTGTCTGGGTCAGGACAACATGATCGATCGTGTGACCACCTAATTCGAAGCCTCCATCAGATAATTCGCGCAGTTGTGCATCATCCATCGTAGGACGCTGCCAGCGTTTGGGGACGTAAAACGTCCCAGACAAGCCATGCTCTTGAAGCATCTCGGCGATGCGCAGGTCCAGCGGATGGCCGTCGTCCCAACTCGTCGTAATGGCGGCGGATGGTCGATTCATGACTGCAACTTAAAACGTTCGCCCCACAAAACTTCCGGCTGGCGTTCGAAGATCCAGGCGGCCGCGAGCCCGAAGCCCAGCAATGACCACATCCAGATACCGCCCATGGGACTTTCAAAGTAAACGTCGAAGGTTGCATTGAACTGCAACGCCAGCCAATACGCAACGAGAAAGACAAACAGCATCATCCATGTCGGATCCTTGCGCTGATAGGCACGCACATATCCATTGAGCATCGCATACAGCCAGGACAGGTGCAACAGGACCCACAAGCCAAAGCCGGGCACACCCATCCTTGCAAGAACAGTCATGTGCGCATTATGCGGGCTGCGAAGGGGCGTCTCGTCGAACCGGACCTGAAAGCCGTCGCTGTCCGCCAGATTTACACCAAAGCCCTTGCCTTGATAGAAGTATTCCCCATTGATGGTGTAGTCGACGATTTTCCCCCACCACTGCAGGCGCCATGTCTTGGTATCGTCCAGGTCCCCTTCTGTGTCGTCGCCGACGATACTGGTAATGTTCAGTGCAAGTTGTTGAACAGAAAAGTCGCGGGATCGGCCGGGGATCGGGATCTTGGGATTCACCACCACGAGTACCGGCAGAATGATCAGGACTGCGATAAATAGATTGCGTACCCACGTACTTCTGGGGCGCATGATGAAAGCCGCTGAGCACGCCAGGCTAAACGAAACGAGTGCACCGCGACTGACCGCGCCGGCGATACCAACCAATACAAGTGCCATGAACGGCCAAAGTACATTTAACAGCCGACTGGACAAACCCAAAATCGGGGCGCGGAACAAACCCACGATGGCAAACGCGACAATCCCGCCAAGGTGAACGGCGGCATCGCCAGTTGAAAAATCAATGATTGGAATGCCCGGGGCCATCGGCCATTCAGGAATTTTTTCATCAAAGGCTTGTCCGATGACCCAGAAGAATGGCATAACGAGCAAGAACACACATGCAAACCCGCGATACTTCTCTAATACCCAAGGCAACAGTCTCGGTTGAGAGATCAAGACACATGCAACAACGAGACCAAACATCGCATAGCCATAGAGCACGCCATCTCGCAACGCATCGACTTTGTATGTGCTCAGATAGGGAAGCGTCTGCGCCAGTCCCCAGCCAATGAATCCAATCATCAACACAACCGTCGGCATCATGAGTAGATCACGCCACCCGCGCTGCAGCAGCAGAACGCAGAAGCCAATGATCAACACAACTTCGGAGATATACGCAGGGGCATAGCCGATGTAAGCCGTGCCTTTACCACCCATTGCCAGACCCGCAAGCAGCAGCATCCACAGCGTGAGCCAGCGCTTCCCGGAGCAGGGTTGCGGCGTCTCGATGACATCGCGCTGGACCTCAATCGTTACCCGAGATCCCTCGATTGGCACCTGAGGTGTTAAACCAGGGGAGGCGTGCGGAACGTAGGGAACAGGCAGGTCATCCGGCATAGCCGGGATTCCCATTTGCTTCGGATTCGGCGGTTTGATTGTGGATTTCATCGGCCTGATCTAGTTTGCATCCGGACTCAGCGGATGCCAATGAATTTTCGGGTCTACATGCCGCGCGAATAATCCCCCCGCCAGTCAGCCAGAGCACGACAGCCTGAGCGGCATAACTGATCAGCATCGCAATGAGGATCCCTGTCAGGCCCCAGATGGCGAGCATCGGTAGACCGACAATGATCAGAACAGCCGAGGCCGCGATGGAGCCATAGAACGATCGATCGGGGCGTTCTACCGCATGAAGTTGCGCGCACAAGAGACAGTCGATCGAAATCAATACCGGGATCAACCCCACGATCCAGAGCAGTCCCGCATGCTCAATGAAGTGGCCGTTGTAGATTTTCTGGATGATCCATTCGTGGTTAAAACCAACAATCGGCCAAGAGATCAGTGTGATCGCGAAGGTCACCCCCAACATCTGCCATGAGAGCTTTCCGAATGCAGGCGTTCCACGTCGGCGGACGAGCATCGGTACGAGTAGCGTTGAGAGTGCCGCGATAAAAAGAACAAAGGGCACGGAAAGATGCAGCATCGCCTTGAGCGCACCACCTGATTCAAAGTCCGGGTCACTGCTGGCCATCCAACCAATCACCAACGGCGCTGCAAGTACCGGAAAGTGTTCAGGCACCCATCGCATCACGCCGGTCGGCATCGCCCACTTGCCGTACCGCCAGTGATCGCGGAGGACCTCGGCATAGCCCGCCCGCTGAAAGATAGCGCGAGGCGAGATACGCAGGAAATACATGAGATAAACGCAGACCACCAGCGACGAGATCGCCATCGCCGCAACGGCGGCCGGAATACTCATGATGCCCAGTTCATCAAAACCAAGCAGTAATCCGACGACCAAAACAAGGTAAATCAAGCCAGAGACGCCCGCGTGCATTGGGTCGGAGTTGAGATAGCAGGCGATCCGCAACGTCCACGGCAAAAGTTGGAATGCCTGTGCGATTGCCAAGGCACACAATGCAACGCCCAGTGTGTACTCTCCAAAGAGCAGTTGACTCACACCTACGCCGGCCAGCAGAAGCCCTCCGACGAGTGAGATCACCAGGTGGATCCCAATGGTCTTGCTCAGGTAGTTGGGCAGATTATCGCGATAACGCTTGGCACCGAACAGGGCGACCGGCTCAGACAGCAACGCGGTCTGGAAAACGCCAAGGATGAGGAAACTGACATAGGCGACCGAGAAGACGCCGAAGTCGTATTCGCTGAGCCACTCACGAGCGAGCCCGAGTTGCACCAGGAAATTCGCACCGGCAAAAAGGATGTGGTCTGCCAGTGCCCAACCGCCCCGCCAGGCACTGACCCACGCCTGACGAACAAAACCATCAGGCTCGGACTGGCCGTCTAATGAAACATTCGCCTTGGCGCTGGATGGATCATTCGAGGACTGCATAACCGGACTATCGGCCTAGCAAGACCCGTCGGGCAATGAGAAATACGAAAGCGCTATTTGTTTTGACATATCGCTTCCAGAGCCGGCGGGGCTCTTTGCATAATCGATACAACCACTCCAGACCGCGCTGCTGCATCCATCGAGGTGCCATGTCCAGCGTGCCTGCGTGGAAATCAAAAGCAGCGCCAACACACATCTGTACTGCACGGATCTGGTCACGATGTCTGAATGCGAAGTCCTCTTGCTTGGGACAGCCGATGCCCAGGAACATCACACCAGCGCCGCTGGCGTTAACCCGCTCGATCATCTCGGCCTCTTCGGACGCTGTCAGCGGTCGGTACGGCGGAGATTCTGCCCCTGCAATCATCAACCCCTCGTAACGCTGAGGCAAGACCTGACAGAGGGTCTCAATGACTTCAGGGCTGCTGCCATAGAGGTATATGCGTACACCCGCTTCTGCGCATCGCTCACAAACGGTCGCCATGCACGTGGGGCCGTAAACACGCTCACGCAAGCCCGCATCGTGCAGCTTATTCATCGCCCAACGAACTGGCTGCCCGTCGCAGGCGACGATGTCGAATTGGTTCATCGCATGAATGCGTTCTGGACGCCGCGCCTCGATCAGACCATGCACAGGCATAAAGTCCACGATCGCAGACTGGCTCTGCACAGCCCAGTCCATAATGCAATCGGCAACCTCTTCCGGTCCAGCCTGACTGACCATCACACCGAGTACATCCAGCTTTGATGGCGCATCGCGAGACACCTTGATGGCGTGTGCCGCGTCAGCTTCCGCTGCCAATGCCTGGGAGGCTTCTGACGATAGTGTGTAGGTCGTTGTCAAAACAGAACGCTCCTATCAAACGACGGTCGCTCAGTGTGCGCCACGCTGCGCAAACACCGCCGGAACGGTCTGCATCAAGATGCGCATGTCGTGCGAAAACGTGCGGTTTTTCTGATAAGTCAGATCCATACGGACCCAGTCATCGAAATCAACTTCTGATCGCCCGGAGACCTGCCAGATACATGTCAAACCCGGGGTGACCTCAACGCGTCGGCGCTGCCAGTCTTCACAGCCATCCGCCTCGTATACCGGCAGGGGTCGCGGCCCCACCAGCGTCATCTCGCCCCGGATCACATTAATCAGTTGCGGAAGCTCATCCAGGCTGGATTTACGCAAGAAGGTGCCCAATCGCGTGACGCGTGGATCGTTTTTGATCTTAAAGGCCGGGCCTTTGTGCTCGTTGATATGCAGCAGGTTATTCC